>CAYTIR010000135.1:0-2528 GCA_964437955.1 uncultured Staphylococcaceae bacterium | reverse complement strand
GGAAAATGTCTATGATAATTATTCAATACTGAATGAAACCATTGAGATAGAGGATGGCGGGAAGGAATATCTTGTTACAGAAGTTCATGTCGATGAAAACTTAAAAGGGTATTTTGTGGAATTTCCTTTAACAGGGCAATCGGTTTACTTAGATCGTAATGACGATTTTATTACCTTGTATGATAATTACAACGAGGAAAATCCAGTTCAAGAATATAATCTTAACTTTGACCAAGATTATGAGGAAATAGGATTTTCCCCTTATGAGCCGACCGAAAATAGTGAACAAGGGAGAAAATTCTTTGGGAATGAAGAGACAACAACAGTTAAATTTATGGGATTTGGAATGTGTGCAACAACGGTTACAAATTCCTTTTATGTATTTTGGATAAAAGTCTCATCAACAAGTACTACTAATATAGGACCTTGCGACTAATAAAACGTAAATCTAATTAATACAGAGAACCCCATTAAAAAACCCCTGTTTTTGTAATCAGGCGTTTTTAATAATTAATTATGATATGTATGCGGTGGTTGATTTTTGTTCTTTTTCCGTTTTTTTGTCTATCACAAAATCAAGAAAACATAGACAGCATCAAAGTTGAAAAACTCAAAGAGGTTTATTTGCATTCCTCTGTCCAAATCAAAAAAACTGGGTTTCACAACCTTCGCAAAACTTTTCTTCCTGCCTTATGGAGCGGCACGAATTTACATTTTCGAGGTGTTTATATTGAAAATCAAGATCCCCACAAAAAATCCTATATTACGCAACTTGTTGTAAATGGATTGAAAATCGGGAATGAACATAAAAAAACAAAAATCCAAGTTCGCCTTTACGCCTTTGACCCTATTTCAAGAAAACTCGGAGAAGTTTTGTTTGACAAAACCGTGAATTTATTTGACAATGTCGATAACCTGGTAATAAGCGTTGACCAACTTCTCGAATTTCCCAAAAAGGGGGTGATATTTGCTTTGAAAACAGTTGAAGGAAAAGTTTTTTTGAGATTGGGGAAATCCAAAAGTAGAATACCTGGTTATATAATAATATCATCCCATGAAAACCCTATGGAACTTTATTTTTCTGATATTATCAAGCCTGAAAAAAATATGGAAAACAAAGGCTTCCTTCCGCTTATGGGATTAGGACTGAGAAAATATTGATGGAGAATTTTTACCGATAAGTTTCTTCCCTTTCCATCATCTGCAAATAACTTTCATAGCGCGAAGCAGCAATCTCCTCATTTTCCAAAGCTTTTTTCACGGCGCATTTGGGTTCTTCCAGGTGGAGGCAGTTGTAGAATTTGCAATGTGGTTTTAGGGCAAAAAACTCGCGGAAATAATTGCCGATTTCCTCTTTTTCCATATCCACCACGCCAAAACCCTTGATTCCCGGCGTATCGATGATGCGAGCGCCAAAACCCAAATCGTGCATTTCGGCAAAGGTGGTGGTGTGGGTCCCTTGCCGGTGTTGTTCGGAAATCCCGGAGGTTCTCAGGTTTAGGCCGGGTTCCAATTTGTTGACCAAAGTTGATTTTCCCGTGCCGCTATGCCCGGCAAACAACACGGTTTTTCCTTTCATTTTTTCCTTTACCAAATCGAGGTTTTGGGCGGTCTTAGCGGAGATTTCCAAACAATCATAACCGATTTTTTGGTATAAATCCATCAATGCGTGGACTTCTTCCAATTCTTCTTCGGAATAGGTATCTATTTTGTTGAAAAGCAGAATCGCCGGGATTCTATAGGCTTCGGCCGTAACCAAAAAGCGGTCGATGAAGGTGGTAAAAGTCACCGGGTTTTTTAAGGTGACCAGCAAAAAAACCAAATCGATATTCGCAGCAATAACATGAGTTTGCTTTGAAAGATTTACCGATTTCCGAACAATGTGATTTTCCCTTTCTTCAATTTTGGTGATGATGCCCGTCTTTTTGGTTTTATCTTCAATATCAAAAACCACATTATCGCCAACAGCCACCGGGTTGGTGCTTTTAATGCCTTTTATTCGGAATTTTCCTCTGATTCGACAGTTGTAAAAACTGCCGTTTTCAGCTCTAACCGAGTACCAACTTCCGGTGGATTTATAAACGATTCCTTTCATTTTAATTAATAGGCAATAGTATGTGGCAATAAATTTTTTAGCACAATTATTTTTTTGGATTTAAACTATTAATTCTTGGTTTGATGGTTGATGGATTCTTGGTGTATCGCCCTATAAACCCGAAGAATAAACTCTTCATTCAGGTTTTGGTTTTTCCCTTCCAAAAGCATGCGCTTGAGGATTTGATTCCACCGTTCCGCTTGTAAAATCGCCACATTATTTTTCTTTTTCAACACCCCGATTTCATCAGCAATTTTCATCCTTTTTCCCAACAATTCCACCGTCTGCCCATCGATGATATCTATTTTTGTGCGAAGCTTTTCCAGGATTTCCTGAAATTCACCTTCGCCCTTCGTTTTGCGAGGTTGCAATTTTTTGGTGATTTCTATAAATTGTCGGGCGGTAACTTGCTGTTCGGCATCACTCCAGGCAT
>CAYTIR010000134.1:0-2569 GCA_964437955.1 uncultured Staphylococcaceae bacterium | reverse complement strand
ATAAATTGGTGTTTGAAATATTGCCCGCGACCAGCGCTTCTTCTGACGGATGTTCTTTTGCGACTTCTTTCGCCAGTTTGATTGCATTCCTGTTCAATGGTTCAAGAAGCTCCTCTTTGCCGATGATACGCATCTTTTCACGGTGTGCATTGTATGTGAAGGCGAGGACCACATCGGATCCCGCATTCATATAATCACGGTAGACCTGTTTCAATGCTTCGGGATTATCCAGTGCTACTTCGGGTACAAACGAACCCGCCTGGAGATAGCCTCTTCGTTCTAATTCGAATAAATATCCTTCACCAACGATAACCGTCCCTTGCTCCAAACGTTCTTTTAAGCTTCTTTTTCTCATTTCCTTCGCCTCCTGATAATATTGGTCACTAGAAAAGAATCGGAAATACAAAATGTCCTCTACTTTTTGAAAAAGAAGAGGACAATGTATGTACTGAAAGCGCCTCTTATCTTCTAGCGTAATGCTACTGGAATTAGCACAGTGCAATGATTGACTGCTGCCGAAGCTTCATAGGGCCAGTCCCTCGACTTCTCTGGATAAGAAAGTGTATTTTTATTTAATTGTTGTTAATCACTATAAACAGTATTATTTTCAATGTCAATACTTATTTGAAATATAATTTATTATTCGAACTTTTAGTTAATAAGAACTACAAATACCTTTGAAAACCCATTGATGTGTGTTAATCTAAAAATAGAAAATTAAATAAATGAGCACTGGGGGAGCCTTATGGCTGAGACGATTTTTCGGACCCTTGGAACCTGATCTGGTTAACACCAGCGTAGGGAAGTGGAGAAATTTGCTGAATATATGATTTTGTAAAAACAAATATATCTTCAATGCCACTTATCCTTGCGGGGTGAGTGGCTTTTTTAATTCTTATCTAATTTGAGGTGGGATATGAAAGGTGGGTTTGTATGGACAGGCAGCTGCATCTTATCAGTGATGGTAATTTCTCTGAAAAGCATTTGAATATTCTGCAGAAAATCCACAGTGACATCGCTTATTTTCATCTTCGGGAGAAGACAAAGTCTGCTAAGGAACTGATTGAGATTATTGAAATGCTGGAAGCGAAAAATATTCCTTTGGATAAAGTGATCATTAACGACCGCGTTGACATTGCAGTGATGAAAAAGTGTGCAGGTGTGCAATTGACCTATCACAGTGCTTCCGGCGCAGATGTAAGAAAAACATTTCCCGAAATACTGATGGGGCAATCGATTCATTCAGCAGAAGAAGCGGAGAAAGTTGATGAAAACGATATTGATTTCCTGTTGTATGGTCATATTTATAACAGCCGGTCAAAAGCCGGAAAACCTGCCAAGGGATTGTCCGAATTAAAATCCATTATCGAGGCCATATCTGTTCCGGTGCTTGCGATTGGCGGCATTACACCAAAGCGGACTGAAGCAGTAATGGATGCCGGTGCTGCCGGCATTGCAGTAATGTCCGGTATCTGGCAGGCGGATGATCCGGTGAAAACAGTCAGAGATTATAAAAAAGCATTGGAGGGGAGGTATTTTGAAAATGAACAGAACATATGACCAGATTATTGTGGGAGGCGGGGTGATTGGATGTTCGATTGCATATCAGCTGTCCAAAAAAGGATATCGGGTTTTGATTCTGGAAAGCAATAAGACAGGATGTGAAGCCTCTTCTGCTGCAGCTGGGATGTTGGGTGCCCAGAATGAATTTACTGAAGATGGTCACCTTTTTAGATTTGCGCATGAGAGCAGGCGGTTGTTTAAAGGTCTATCTGATGAACTTATGTCAGAAACTGATATAGACATCCATTATGTGCATAAAGGGATTTTAAAACTTGGTTTCAACGAGCGGCAAACTCAGCAGTTGGAGGAGATCGCCGCGTTTCAGAAAAGTATGGGTAATCCTGCATATATCCTTTCACGTGCAGAAGTCCTCGAGATGGAACCCGGTGTTACGTCCGAGGTGGCAAGTGCAGTCTATATGCCTGATGACGGGCAGGTGTCTGCCCCAGACTTGAACAAAGCATTTTTAAAAGCGGCTCAAAATCGGGGAACGGTCATTCACGAAAATGAAAGGGTGGTCAAGCTATTAGTGACTGATGGATATATATACGGTGTGAGCACGGTCCATGCCGATTACCATGCAGACCAGGTTGTTATAGCAACAGGTGCATTCGGCTCCGGATTGCTTCCGGAAACCATTTCAACTATACCCGTAAAAGGAGAATGTCTAGAATTGCAAATGGAAAACCCGGTCATTCAGGCGACAGTTTCATCTGATGGCTGTTATCTGGTACCGAAACAGGGAGGGAAAGTGCTTGTGGGCGCCTCTTCCCTGCCGGGCAGGACTGATAAGGAAATCAGTGTCAGGGCTGTTTCGCTACTTTTGGAAAAAGCATTCCTTATGGTACCTGAGTTATCGAAAGCAAGCATAAACAGATTATGGACGGGGATTCGCCCGGGAACTTCTGATGGTAAACCATATATGGGCGCGGTGCCTGATGTTCCAGGCTTATATATATCGGTCGGCCACTACCGCAATGGGATATTGCTTTCGCCGATTACAGGA
>CAYTIR010000133.1:0-2628 GCA_964437955.1 uncultured Staphylococcaceae bacterium | reverse complement strand
TGTAGGTGATGATATCTTACCAAGCACGGTTATAGTTGGCCTCCTGCCCGTGGAGTTTGAAATTTTCGAGAGAGACGATATTGGAGCGATCGGAGGAGATCGTTCGCCGAACCGGAAAGCCCACATCCTGGACATCTTCACTCGGGAAGTGGGTGGCAAGAGCCAGGAGGAGCGTTTCTACGGCGAAATCCGTAAATGCGTTCCACACGTTTGGGATGGAAATCCGGTCAATTTGGCAAAATATCTCTCGGGCTACAACGAGAACAAGGATCTTTATGAAGACCCCGAAATCCTAACGTGGCGTACAAAGCTTCCAGACGGAGGCGTGAGCAGTGTTCGAGACCTCGGCTTGGGACCAAAACCCGAAGAGCACGAAATGAAGCGGTTCGATGTCGAGGTTCGGGCGAAGGGCTCAGACCAAGCTATTGACTCACTGGTGGTCACTGTTATCCCAGAATCAACCGCGAATAGTCTCACTGATTGGTTTACTGATGAGACCGCAGCAGGGTTCGCGTGGTGGTCGGAGTTGCCATCGGCGTACAACGCTCTCTCTCCTGGAAATTCGGATCCAGAACCTGCGGCAGCAGAAAATTGGAAAGGAGTTGATCCCCAGAATTCTTATTATCACCCCGCTTCCTATTTTGAGATGCGCTCTGAGGAGACTGATGGCGGCTACGGTCATCAGGCATGTTACGATGATTACGGGAACATCATTCTTGACGGAATTAGTGCTGGTTCCGCAGATAAGGCAACGCCGATACTGTACAAGCCATGGACATTGTTTAAACATCGAGACTTAGATGTCCGCCCGTTTATCTGGGCAGCCCAAATGGACGGAAATCCGGTTCAGGGTGAAGATCAAAATAGAAAGCTCTCTGCGCCGATATTGCACGGAGGCTATTTTCTCGATGTCTATCTGATGGCTCGCCCGTCAAACCCTACTGGGACGCTAGCCCCCGGAACTGTGCCATGAGGAAGATCATAGTAATAATTGCAGTGGCGGCGGCAATCCTTATAGGACTCGTTTTCTTTCATTCCCGTGAGGGTGTCGGAACAACTCCACAAGGTGTTAGTGAAAGTGCGAAAAGTCGTAACGAATCCGAGAAAAGCTTCGATTCAAACTCTAATGAACCGAAAGCGTCACCGCCTCTGAAACAAAGCGAAGCTGTTGAGCGCGAAGAACCCAAAACCGACGGGATGGCAACTATTGCAGGATTGAAAATTGATTTACTTTTCGCTGAATCGGTTCCCGCTGATCTTCAACGCGTAATTGAAATTGACATCGAGAACACGCTCGCATCAAAGGAGTCATACGAAATCTTCGATAGCGTTAAAGATACCGATGGCGAGACGAAGACAATGATTGAGTTCTACGGAGGCCATGCTGTGCCGGATCCGCTCGCAGACAATCTCTACGAAGTTCGGAAAGACGGGGGAAGCAAACACCTCATCGTGAACAGGAAGGTCGTAGAAGCATATGAAAATGCGGCGAGCTTTCGTCAGCGCAACCGGCTCGAATTTGATGAGTTGCTGAAGCTTCGAGATCGGATAAATCGAACTTCACCTGACGAGGTGACCATCGATAACTCTGAGGAAATTATGTCCTACGCTACAGGGGAACTCTCTGCTGAGATTCATCGTGACGCTGTTGCCAGCATTGTATCGGGCGTCTTTGGTGAACCAAGTATTTTGGATCTCCAGATGCGCGATCCTAGCACTTACGGAATCAGTGCTCCGAGCTTGCCAGAAGGTGAGTCACTTTCCGCGGTGATTTACGCCCAAGAACCGAGCGGAAAAGGTTTTCTTCCCTTTTTGTTCTTCTGGGATGGATCAAAATGGATTGCTGGCTTGACTGTTCCAGATGGTTGATAAAGTGGTAACAGTGGGCAAGGGGTCAATCGAGATGATTTGACACAACTCCCTTCTCGACCGCTGAACGGCTGGCGCTGTCCCGGCGAAGGCCACAAGCCGGGGGGTAAGGCCCGCTCCGTCACGCCCCGTGCTGAGGGATGCCGAGTGCGGCGTCCGCCGATTTCCAAAGGAGGCACCCGCACGGGCCGCGCCGTCGCTCGCTCGCCGTAATTCGGAGGGCGGTCTGGACCCCGGCGGTCGGGCCGGCGGGTCGTTCCTCCCTGCGCCGTCCGCTCTCCCGCAGGGCCGCTCCCTTCGCTTTCCGCGGGGTCCGGTCCGTTACTGCTCCCCGGTCTGCTTCGCATCCCCCGCAGCGCCGGACCTCGGTTCGCTCCGGCGAGAGCGGGCGTGGGCCGGCCCGTGTGCGCCTCCGGCGTGGTGTTTTTCAAGGATGCCCGCTCCCGCCTCCGCTTCCCTTGGTCGGTGTGGCTGCTCGCGCCACGTTCCGGGGGCTGTGGATGAACTCGACGCTCCAGACAACAAATTAGCTGCCGAAGGCAGTATCTTTCATGCTACGGCCTCCAGGCCGGCGGAGTGCTCCGGGCGGGTGCCGCCTCCCCGGCATCCCGCTCCGCGGGACCCGGAACACACCGCCAGCCTTCCGGCCTCCGGCACCGGCGCTCCGCACCCCCGAGAATTACGGGAGGCACCCCAAGTAGAATATTTTCGGGGTCAGGCGACATTTCTTGACATTGCTACTGGGCAACATAAATTTTT
>CAYTIR010000132.1:0-2787 GCA_964437955.1 uncultured Staphylococcaceae bacterium | reverse complement strand
CGACGCTGAGAACGTCAACCTGAACCTTTTCATATGATAAGGGTGATATTCAATAAGAAGGAGTGTATATAAATGTTCTTTAAACAATTTTTCGATAAGAAACTTGCACAGACCTCCTATATGGTGGCCTGCCAGCAGACGAAAGAGGCAATCATCATCGACCCGAAACGTGTCGTTGACGAATACGAGGATGTGGCAGAGGCAGAAGGTTTCAACATCACGCAGGTTACTGAAACGCATATTCACGCAGATTTTGCCTCCGGCCTGCGTGATGCCGCCAAGCGCTTCAATGCAACAGCATATGTATCTGACGAGGGTGATGAAACCTGGAAATATGAGGATATGCCTGAGGGTACCATATTCCTGAAAGATGGCGACATCATCAATGTGGGTCATGTCGAACTGAAAGTCCTCCATACACCGGGTCACACGCCGGAAAGTATTTCATTCGTGCTGACCGATCGTGGTGGCGGCAGCAACGAGCCGATGGGTGTATTCACAGGTGACTTCCTCTTTGTCGGTGATATCGGCCGGCCGGACCTTCTTGAAGAGACGGCGAATATGGAAGGCACTACAGAAGAAGGCGCCAATGCAATGTTTGAATCATTGAAAAAAATAAATGGTTATCCGGAATTCATGCAGGTCTGGCCTGGACACGGTGCTGGCAGTGCATGCGGCAAGTCACTGGGCGCAGTCCCGCTCTCCACACTGGGGTATGAACTGAGGAACAACTGGGTGTTCGACTACGATGATAAGGAAGAATTCATCAAAGAACTGACAAGCGACCAGCCGGAGCCGCCGAGCTATTTTGCACAGATGAAGAAAGTCAATAAGGAAGGGCTGCCTGAATTCAAAGTGAAAGAGGTTGCAGTCGGTACCCCTGATGAACTTCCGGGACAGCTGTTCGATTTGAGAAGCAGAGAGGAGTTCAGGAAAGGGTTCAAAAAAGGTGCGATAAATATCCCCTACAATGACAAATTCCTCCAGTTTGCCGGATGGTATATCGATTATGATCAGCCGATGACGGCCATTGCCAACCCTGAAGACGGCAAAACGCTCCAGGAGGATCTTGCATCCATCGGCTTTGACAAACTCAAACTGATCGTCCCTTCCGACCAGGCAGAACAATATTTCGATGCTTCCTATGATAGCGTATCTCCTGAAGATTTCGTTGGAAATTATGGAGACAGGAATATTCTCGATGTTCGTTCGACTGCCGAGTACAAAGAAGGCAATCTGGAAAACGCGCATCATCTGCACTTCGGTCAGCTTGATGAAAAAGAAGTGCCTTTCGATAAAAAAGACAGAATCTATGTCCACTGTCAATCCGGTGTCCGTTCGGCCATCGCAGTAAGTGCACTTAAAGCCCGCGGTTTCGATAATGTCGTAAATATCGAAAAAGGATATGCAGGCATTAAAGAAGCGATGAAGTAATGGATATCACATTCTTCATCATCATATTTCTGATTGGTTTTATCGGATCTTTCATCTCAGGAATGGTGGGGATCGGCGGGTCCATCATCAAGTATCCGATGCTGCTCTATATCCCGGCACTTCTTGGTGTTGCCACATTCACATCTCATGAAGTGGCAGGAATCAGTGCGGTGCAGGTCTTTTTCGCGACCATCGGGGGTGTATGGGCATATAAAAGCAGTGGATACTTGAATATGCGGTTGATTGCCTATATGGGAAGCGCCATACTGATCGGCAGTCTCGCTGGTGGGTACGGCTCCGGGTTCCTTAGTGAAATACAAATTGACATCGTATATGTCATACTTGCAACAATTGCTGCAGTCATGATGTTCATGCCGAAGAAAGAAGTACCGTTCTCTCCGGGCGATGATCTGGATTTCAACAGGTCATTGGCTGCGGCACTGGCTTTTATCACCGGTACGGCAGCAGGTATCGTGGGGGCTGCAGGTGCTTTCATACTGGTGCCGATCATGCTTGTCGTGCTTAAAATACCGACGCGTGTGACGATTGCTGCCAGTCTCGCTGTAACTTTTATTTCATCCATCGGCACGACAATAGGCAAAGTGGCTACTGACCAGGTGTTGTACGGTCCCGCTGCCATAATGATCGTCGCAAGTCTCATTGCCGCACCACTCGGTGCAAAAGCTGGACAGAAGATGAATACCGGGATTCTCCAATGGATTCTGGCGCTGCTCATACTGGCGACAGCCGTTAAAATATGGGGAGAGATCCTCATCTGATCCGACGATTTCATTATCGGGGACATTCATATTGAATGTCTCCGGTTTTTCTTTTACCCGTCCAGGTCATTTGTTGATAATCCCGAGGCATATGTTAGAATCATTTAAAAGCGCTTACATAAGTTGTGGAAAGGAGATTGGGGATACGGTCGGTATTTAAGATATTAGAATTTTTTAAATATATGGACAACGGATTGTGCGTGCTGTAGACTAATCTTGTTAATCATATTATATGAATCCAATATGCTTTAATCCAATTTGAAATGAGGGGGATCATGTCAGAGAAAAGAACCTTCTTCCAGAAGATCCTGGATGTAATCGAACGGGTGGGGAATAAACTTCCGGATCCGTTTGCGCTCTTTATCGGGCTGGCTGTACTTATGATTTTTGTGTCCTACATATTCAGTCTGTTTGACGCATCGGTCAATCATCCGGGGACGGGCGAGGAACTGCCGATCAGAAACCTCCTGTCGGGTGAAGGGCTGCAGTTCATCATCACTTCGATGCTCGAGAACTTCACAGGCTTTGCGCCGCTCGGCCTTGTGCTTGCGATGATGCTCGGTATCGGGCTGGC
>CAYTIR010000131.1:0-2797 GCA_964437955.1 uncultured Staphylococcaceae bacterium | reverse complement strand
GCATTATAAGTCGTTCTCGCCCCGCCGTGTCCTATCAAGCTGTAGGCGTCGTCCATATTGAGAGTTCTGTCTAACTCCGGATCTTCCGGGTCCAGATGGTTCATCAAGATGTCCCCGCCCACAGTCACGTTGATATCCGCCGTGGTTCCATTGATCGTGTATATCTCTTCCCCGTCCACGCTAATCTTGCCCGTTGTCCCGTCAACCGTGGTGTTCACCGCCTGCCGCACCCCGTCACTATCGGGGATCAACACATCGCGATCCAAATCGCCCCCGATCTGCCCGAAAGAGTCGTGGCCACCATGGCCAATTTGGGCAAAATTCCCGCCATAAACCCCTCCCGTGACCGTGAGGTCACCTCCCACCTCGACATCGATATCCCCAGTCTTGAGCATCGTCCGGGTTATGTTCCCGCCGTGCCCCACCATCGCATAGTTGCCCCTTTTCGTAGCCGATATTGTGTTGTTGGGTTCCAGTTCCCCTCCCCGAAGCAACAAATCGCCATTGGCCTTGATTGTGATATCACCGCCCAGATAATTGGATGAATAATCTGAACCCGAGAAATAATAGCCCCCATGCCCAATCTGGGCCAATTCATAGGACAATGCCCCCGACAACACCTTGACATCAGCCCCAATTCCATTGGCCTCCACCGTGATATTTCCCCAGGCATTGGTGCGGTACACGTTATTTGTATAGGTACCGCCGTGCCCAATTTGGGTGCCCGAACGCGATTGATCACCCGCGCTAGGATTCATTTTGGCACGAGCCATTACAGTCACCCCCCCTGTCGCGCTGGTCACGTCGATATTGCCGTGTAAATTGGTCATCACCCCCGCGCCACCCCCCGTGAACGCCTGGCCACCAGAATACATCCCGGTGGGGTCACTAACCAGACCCTGGTCGGGAATGTTGTACCCCAGGCTTTGGCGGTAATCCGCACCCCTCCGCGTCATATTGCCAAAATAGCGAAACTGTTTGTGCAGCCCCCCTCCCAATTTCCCATCCGGGGTCCAGCCCGTGTCCTTGAGCGCCCCCATCCCCATACGCCAGTCACGCTCTTGGTAAGCTGCCGCGTTGAGCTGGTGCCCAATCCCCCCGGGGGAACTGATTCCACGCCCGTTGGCAACACTCACATGGCCGCCCGCATCCACTAGAACATCACCCTCCACTGACCCGGCCTGCCTGTAGCCCAGATGTCCAATGAGCGAGTAACCGTAGCTACCTTCGGCCTCCACCACTACCACGCCGGCTGCCGAAGTCGCCTCGAGGTCCCCGGTCACGGAGTTCTCGACCAAGCCGGTGCGGACATTCACATCGCCATAGACTTTGGCCAGGCGGGCGATCCCCTGGGATGAGTGGGTACTCCACACGCTGGTGGTATTGCTCCAATTGTAATTGTAGATCCTGTCCAAGCCTCCGCCATCAACCGGCGGAATGCTGGTGTCACTGCCCCCGTCTATGCCAATCCCGTAATTGTAGCCACTCGTACCGGTGCTCGGCAGGTTGGAGGGAGATGTCTGGGACCCTTGGTAAGCGGCATGTCCACCGTGCCCAATCTGGGTATAGCTGTAACTCCCGGATTGGGCGATCACCGCGCCACGGGCTTCGACATTGATGTCCGCCCCTGCCACAAAATTACCAAACGCCCCGCCCTTATCCACCAAATCCTGCGACACTCCCGCGCCCATTTCCGGCAGGTTGTCCCCAATCGCCGAACTATTGCCGCCCGCCGTGCCGTCCAGCGTCCGCCACCACCAGTTGCCGTATTCCGCACTGTCAAAACTATCGGTGTAGCGAATGAAGGTATCGGTTCTGACCCCGTTGGAGTCGGTCATCTGTACCCCCCAGACACTGGAATCGGTAATTCCCAAGCCCAATGTATTTCCCTGGACCTCGTTGACCCCCACCATGGCAACCAGGGTGCCATCGGCGGTGGCGTCATACGTGGAAGCCTGTCCTCCGGGGCCTACGCGGAAATTGCCATCCACGTAATAAACCATCCCCGAATCATGGAAACCCAGGTGCGCGTGACGATAGTTGCCGCTGCCAGCAGTCAAAAACACTTGGTTGCCCGCCACATTGGTATTACCGTAACGCGAACCCACTTCCACCGGGCGGTTGTTCGCCGCGTCATTGATGTAAATGTTGCCGCTGCTCCCACCCCGCCCGCCGCCAAACGATCCCTTGGCCGCACCCGTGACGTAATAATTCCACAGTGTCTCGGGATTAAGCCCGCTCCACGAGCCATCGGGATTGATCGTGCCGCCCAGGTCCGCCTCTTCCCCCGTCCAGCCCGCGATCACATTCACCGAACCCGCCCCCGCCGAACGCGCGTGGTTCAAAAACCTCACGTCCCCAGAGGCAAACACCCCCAGGTCCGCGTCTGTATTCCACTGCACCGACACATCCCGGAAGTTGCCGGTCAAACTTTCAAAAGTGATGTCCCCGCTCTCGGTCGCGATGAGCACGTTGGTATTGAGATCCAATAGATCGTTGACATCTTCAATCGGAACGTCCGAACCCGTACCGCCCACCACCACGTCACCCGGGTCGAACAACACTGTGCCGCGATTCCCGCTCAGCGAGGTCGCCGCGATCTCCCCGTTGTAACGCAGGTTCCGTTTACCCGACACCTCCACAAATCCACCGCGACCCACCTCGCCCAAAGCCCGCGCCAGGATCTCTCCACCAAAAATCGTGTCCCCGTCCGACCACACCACCACCGTGCCCGCGTCACCCGTGTTCACCGCGTCCGCACGCAAACTCGCCGTGCCGCCCACCACCGTGCTCTGCG
>CAYTIR010000130.1:0-2824 GCA_964437955.1 uncultured Staphylococcaceae bacterium | reverse complement strand
TGTTGGGTGCCGGGACTTGCGCCATTAGTCAAGAAATGTCGCCTGACCCCGGAGAAAATCTCCGCCGAAGGCGCTATCACGGCGCCGCACCACCCACACTCGCCGTAGCGTTACGAGGGAGGAACGATCGGCTGACACGAAGGCTTGTCCGCCGTAGCCGAGGAACGAGGCGAAGGAGGAAGGACACGACGAGAGCGACGCAGGAGCGCTGGCAGGAGAGATCGCGACGACCGGCTCCAACACAGCGAAGGGAGTGGCTGAAGGTCTGGACGATGTGGCGAGGAACGAGGCGCTGAGGGAAGACCGGAAGCCCAGCGACTGCCCACCAAATTAGAGCGAGCGAGCGGAGGCGCGATGTCTGCCAAAGCGAGGAACGAGCCCGCAGACAGCGTGCCGCGGTCGTTTGCCGGACAGCTTTTGGTTGTCACGATGTTGCGACAGCCTCCAGCCTACGAACACCAATAATGCTAAAATTCAATACCATTCCCAAAGAGGAGAGTCTTTTCCGTTTTCATTTTATACGGCTCCAGCCGCAATCAAATAGCGCAACATCAGAACCTCATAAGAATTCTTCCAATGCTAAGAAATTACTCTTTGTCAATATTTGCTGACCGACCCCTTTTCCACATGGATCAGAAAATCAAAATTGCGGGAGGATTAGTATCCAGGGATTGCGAACTTTATGGGGGTTTATAATTTTTGGGTGCTACGGCAACTCGCCCATCATAACGACGCTGGAAGCCTTGCACTGCAACTTGGTCACACCGATACCAAAATCATATTCAAGCATTACAGAGCGGTTGTCAGGGCTTTGGAGGCGGAGGAGTATTGGGGTGTTTGTCGGTGAAGCACACTTACTTCCGAGGCATTGGTATAGTAACAACTGCGTCTTCTGTGATTGTGATGGGACCGCGAGATTGGTCGCTATTCTGTTTTGTAACATATCCGACGCGCTTACCATTCAATTCCCTCGTAACAAGATGCATAGTTCCGTATCCTGGCTTTAAAAAAGTAAGCGTATGATCTCTTGAGGACACGTTTAATTTATCGAGATGATATATCCCATGATGATCTGTATTTCCTATGATACGTGTTTCTTTTTCCAAACTTTTCATGCCTGTATAGTGTAAAGTTAACTGCTCAATTTTAACCCCTGAAATGGGTAACTGAGAAGAAGCATCGATCGCCTTTACATTAAAGCCCGATGATGTTGCGCAACTTTCGACTATTAAACTCACAAAAATGAGCACTATGATCGGTTTCTTCTTCATTGAGACTCATTTCAATGTAGCAACCACGTCAGAGTATACATGCCAAATAAGAGTATGGTGGCTTATAATTACATCTCTGCCGGGAATATATCTATTAGTCATGGTACCTCCCATAGGATTATGGTCAATTTGGAAATTGGAGGCAGTTTCTCCAGCATCATCTATGCGTAGATAATTCCCGTGGTTATCGGGTTGACCACCAGAGCCGTTCGATTGATACCAATTGTAGAAGGCCTTCACATTATCTGGAACGTTCATATTTCCAGTGCGACCAAGTGTATCTGGATCAATCACCGCTACAACTTTCACCGTCTTCCTACAAATCGAAAATTTCTTACTATCCTTGATCCTCCGCGCCAATTTAACGGCTGTAATCCCTCCCCAACTCCAACCGTATAGTTTAATATCTCGTTCGGTATCGTTTGAATCATACTTACCATCTTTAACATTATCCAATTCCCTTAATAGATAGTTAAAGGCTTCAGATTCAGCTCTTGAACTGTATAACTTCCCTCCAACCGCTGTATGAATATCCTCCATTCTCTGGTTTCCTAAACCGGGTGTGCTTTGCCAAAAGTTAAATCCCTTAAAACCGATAATGATCGGCTTCCCTTTACCCGCCAGCCCAATGTAATCCCATCCATTCACCCCATCATTCCCAACAAACCCATACAAATTCACCCCACCTTCTTCCTCAATCGGGTCTTTACTCAGCCACCGCCCCGTATTCCCATCATAATACCTGAAGCCGTAATACAACAGCCCGCTTTCATCCTGGTACTTGGTCGCGTGGCGCCAGGGGTTCAATTGTGAAGCCCCGCCCTCCGCCCGCAACAACTCCCCAAACGCCGAATACTCGTACTCGGCCACCACCGCCCCGTCCGTCGCCCGCACCACGGCCATCACGTTGCCATTACCGTCATACGTGTAATACCAGGGAATCGGCAAGCCGCTAAAATCCTCCATGCTCAGCAAGCCTCCGACGCCGCCGGCGCCGCCCGTATTCGCGGCACTCACTGCACCAGCTAGGCCGCTGACATCCAAGCCCCAGGTGTGGCGTTGAATCAAATCCCCGGTCGCCCCATCCAGTTCGGCAACCAGGTTCCAACCGTCGTAAACACAGAGCCGCTCCCGATCCAATACCCAGGCCACCCCGTCCCAGGAATGGCTGGCTTTGCGGATTCGTCGCCCCTGCGAATCGTAGTCGAACTGCCACTTGCGTTTGGATACTCCGGCCGCCACCGCGGCGGCGGAGGTTTCGACTGCTATTAAGCGGTTTTCACCATTCCAAGTGTAGTTCCAACGGTCATCACTGATCAGGTTACCGTCCAAGTCATGGCTTAGCGTCTCGCTGGCGGAGCGCAGCACTTTGTGCCCGTTGCGCTGGGTCACCACATCGGCACCATTCAGTCCGGCTCCGGTGAGGGTGGCGGTGGTGTTGACGGCTTGCCGGACAACTCCCGCGCTGTTGTCGATGGTGATTTCCTTGCGGAACAGGTCACCCTTGCGCTCGGTGGCGGCGCTGTTCACCGTCACCGCTGCGGCGGCGACTG
>CAYTIR010000129.1:0-2881 GCA_964437955.1 uncultured Staphylococcaceae bacterium | reverse complement strand
TTTATGCCGAGAAAACTTTTGGTGGGAAAAGCGAAACGGAAACATACTAAAAAGCCGAATGGCTGATACCGTTTAGGTATCAATTTTGCCATTCGACAGCTTTTTTATTTTTTGTTTCGCTGTTGGTTCACACCAAAAGGAAATTGGAATAAAAAATTATGAGAATGTTATATTAGATTTTAAAAATTGGAGGGGATTTTTTGGAGATTAGAGTGTTAAATAAAAAAGATGCAGTTGATTTTAGAGAATTGAGATTAACAGGTTTGCAGACAGATCCGAATGCTTTTGCAGCTACATATCAAAATGAAATAGAATTTCCTTTAGAAAATTTTGAAATGAAAACAGAACCGACTGATACAAAATTTGTTGTTGGTGGATTCGATAAAAATAAATTAGTTTGTATGGCAACATTTATTCGGCTTGAAGGAGAAAAGTTAAAACATAAAGGTATGTTGGTTGCTATGTATTGTACAGAGGAATATAGAGGTACAGGCGTTGCTAAAAACGTAGTTAAATATTTAGTCGAGCGAGCGAAAAAACTTGAGGGTTTAGAAGTTATCACTTTGACGGTTGTGACTGAAAATATTAGAGCTAAAGCTTTTTATGAATCATTTGGATTTAAGTGTTATGGAACTGAACCAAAAGCTCTATTTGATGGGGTTAAATATTACGATGAGGATTTATTATATTTAGAGGTTTAATGGTTTTAGAACGAGCGATTTTGAGCGAGTTCTTCTTATCTTGATACTATACGTCATATCTTTTTCAGTTGCTTTTATTTAAAAGAATACAATATGACTTTAATGCTATGGATCTCTGAATTTCTTAACTTAAGTAATTTATATGATGACGGACGAAGAAAAAAGCAAGATAGAAGCAAGCATTGCTTCGCCTTATTCGGAGATAGAATCTTTTAAAGAAGACATAAAAGATATCGAAAATGATATTGAAGGACGTGAGGAAAAGTTTTCAATCCTTGAAGCAAATCTCTCAAATTGATTTTTTAAGTAAGAGCATAAGGAGGGTTTTCCGGATTTTCATCCGTCAAACCCTCAAACCCCTTGATATGTCGGCAGTGCCGACATATTTTTTCTTCCGGACTGAATTCAACCTAATGTACACGTTTTTGTACACAAAAAAGGACTGTTTGTGGTATAATCATACACATGTACATGTTTTTGTACATCTAAATTTGAAAAGGAGTGGAGAATTTTGGCGCGAATCGATGTAAAAGATTTTGACGAACAGGTCATGGTTCAATTAAAAATGATTGCGAAAGAAAGAGGCATCCCTTTCAGTGAATTAGTCAGAGAAGTATTAGAAAAATATGTAGAAGACCGGATATTATCTTCTTCTATCACGAAGTTTGAAGTCGCATTAAGGAATACGCAGATCAGTTTAGATGCAAATACAGAAGCGTATAACCAATTCATCGAAGAAAATAAACGGTTCAGAGGGTTCTTCATTGATTTACTGACAAAAGAAGAACTCCAGCTTGATGAAGATAATTATGATGTGTCCAATTAAGGAGGGACTTTATGATTTCAAAACGATATGATTTTGAAGCAGATACTGTTTCAAAGATACACACAATAAAGACGGCCAAAGGAATCAAAACAGAAAAAGAGGTTTTAATCCGGGCATTGGATCATTACCTGCTTTCAGAAATGATTGAATATGAATCCGTTGAATTTAAAACATTGCAGAAGATGAATGAGATAGAAGCACGACTCGAAAAGTTGAACAGCAAAATGAATCATGTGGATCTCGGGGTCAGCATCAACAACTTATTTCTGGCTGCTGAATCTGAAATTGCACGGCCTCCGAGAGCAATTATTAATAGAGACACCCTGGAAGGATACTATTTTTCTGAAGCAAAAAAAGAAATTCAAAAAATGATCCGTGCAAAAGACCATGAAAATCGTATGACACAAGCGAAGAACTATGACAGAACATCCAAAGATTCTAGAAGTGAATTTCAAGTGGATGATAACGATGATTGGTTGAATGTTTAATTGCGTATACTATTTATGCAACGCTAGTGACAAAAAAACATAATAATATCTTTAAGAACACTAAAGTAATAAGTCCGGACATAGGTGGAATTAAAGAAAAACCAACAATGCTATAAACAAAAAATAATAAAGATAATAATGAAGAAAAAGCCTCAAGAACATGTTCTTGAGGCTTTTTCATTTAAAGAGAATTCGAGATTTCTTTGAAATTTTTTTATTAATTACTTAATAATCGGTGGACATGCCAGATACGATATAAATAAATAAAAAGAAGATACCGAATGCTATTGTTAAAAAGAGAGAAATGCCAGGGAGAAGATTATTTTCTGAGTTTTTTATAAGACCAGTTGTAGAGAAAATTAAAGACAAAACTAATAATATAAGAATCAAAGATAGTTCCACAGTTGGACTTAATCCAATGATTGTTCCTCTTAACATAATAACCATAAATAGAATAATAGAAAGAAGTATACTATATAATGAGATTTCACTTATCCAAGAATACTTTTTCATAAATAATTAATACCTTCTTTCCTAAAACTCTTTTTATACACCAAATAATAGTGTGACAAAGATGTTGTATGCAATTGAGAACAATAATAATATGATATTAAAAATAATGCCAATCATTGATAATCGATCTTTGCGATATTTATATGCGATAAATCCGGTAATTGCTCCTATTGGACATAAAAATATAGGAATAACTAGTGGCAGTCCTTCGATTTTTTCTATGGGAACAATTCCCAGTAAGAAGTTCAAAATGAGTATTGATACGATAGTGGGAATTAGAATCGAGACAATTCCTAAAATGTTTATCTTCTCGTTTTTCATTAAAAATTCCTCCGTTCATTACTGAACTAAAT
>CAYTIR010000128.1:0-2945 GCA_964437955.1 uncultured Staphylococcaceae bacterium | reverse complement strand
ACTGAAAAACCCGCCAAAGGACGCTAGGCAAAAAGGTGGCGACGAAACCAAACCGGACCCCGGACAACAAACAAACACCGCCCGGGCGCCAAAGCTGGAGATGGCCGTCAATCACACCGCCAAGGCAGCAACGGCATTGGCGGGGGAAAAGCTCCCCCAAGCGGTGGAAGCCGCGCAGCAGGCCGCCGAGGCATTGCAGGGCGCCCGGAATTCGGAAAATACACACCAGCAACAGCAAGACCCCCGGCAAGACCAGGCCGAGCACCGGCAAAGCCATGGCGAACCCGGTCGCACCGATAGGGACCGGGAGGCCAAGGAGGAACCGTCCGGAAAAGAACAAAGCCAAACGCCGCCCAACGAGGCCGGGCAGATGGCGGACGCCGACAAAAAAGCCTCTCCAACCACCCCGGCCGGTGAAAAACTGGGGCAACTCAAGGAACGCCAGGAGAATATCAAACGGCAACTTCAATCCATCGAAGCCGGGGATTTGGAAAAAGCCCTGACCATGCAGGAAGAGCAGCTTGCCAAGCGGGCCGGGCAACTCGCCCAACAAACGGACGCCCTGGAAAACGACACCCAGATGGCCAAACAAACCAATGCCAAGAACCGCGCCCGGCAGGCCGAAAGCCAATTGCAGGCAGCCAAACAGCAGGCGGATCGTGCCAGCCAACAGCTCACCCAGGCCAAACAAGCCCAGGAGCGGGCGGAGCAAGCCCAGCGGCAGCAAAACAAGGATCCAAACAAAACGCCCATGGCACCCCAGACCAAACAAGCCCTTGGCCAGTCACAGGGCTCCCAAAAACAAGCCGAGGATCGATTCAAAGCGGCCGCCAGGGAACTGCAGCAAGCGGCGCGCGAACTGGCCGGGCAGGCCAACAAACTCTCACCCGAGAAAATGAAGAGCCAAGCCCTGGACAGCAAGGAACTCTCCGGGAGCTACCAGGATGTCGCCAAGGCTTCTGACTCGAACAACAACCAACAGGCCTCGAACCAGGCTAAAAAGGCAGCCGACTCCCTCCAGCAACTGGCGCAGACAGCACTTGAAAAACTGGCGGGCAAGGGCGAACAACAAAACCAATCCGATGAAGCCGGGCGCGAGGCGGAGCAAATGGCGGAGCAAGATGATTCCGACTCCAAACCCCAGCTCAGCGAAGGCGGGCGCACCCCCGACATGGACGGCAGCGGGGTCCCGCCGGAACTGGCGAAGCTCGGCGTGACCTTTGCGGACTGGGCACGGATGAGGGGCGCTTTGCAATCGGGCAGTTCCAACCAGGATGGCGACTCCATTCCCGAGGAATACCGCGACCTGGTGCAACGCTATTTCAGGGTGATCGCGACTGAGGCCACAAAAGGCGAGTGATCCGTTTTCACCAAACCATTCCACCGCGCCTGGTCACGGCGGCAGCCCCTCCGCCACACCCACCTTGCCAAGGGGCGCAGCGTCGGCCCATGTGGTTGGTGGGGAGGGTGCGCTTGGCAAAAAGTAGGACGGATTGTCAATCTGTCCATGGGGCCCAAAGGGACAGAATGCCATTCCGTCCCACGGAAAACCTAACCCCGCCGCTTTGTCTGCGGAAGCCTCCCAATCCCGGGGTGTCACCTTTTTTGGGACACCAGCTCCGCACAACAAACTTCTATACAAGGTCATTTGTCCGGCAACTTTTCACTCCAGCGCGACGGAAGCATTGACGAAGACAGTTGAGAATCCCCGCAAAATGGAGTTCATTGTGGCGAGGACCTTGCCAGCGAAGCACAGCAAACCACCACAATGAAACCCGCCATTGCCATTTTGTCGATGTTCCTGCTGGCCGCAGTTGCTACTCCGGGACTGGCGGCTCCATCCCTTTCCAACACGGTTTTCCAGAAGTACCAGGACGAGGTGGGGCGTTCCGTTGACCGCGCACTCGATTTTTTGGCGAGCAACCAAAACCAGGACGGATCTTATCAAGACGCCTACGGACGCTCCACCGGAATTGTCGCGCTGGCGGGAATGGCTTTTCTTTCAAAGGGCCATACACCCGGCCAGGGTAAATATTCCGAACCGCTCCAGCGTTGCATCCAATACATTCTCGGCAGCCAGCGCTCCAATGGATTGCTGGATCGGGGCGATTCCGGGCACGGGGTGATGTATGCGCACAATATCGCCACCCTCTTCCTCTCGGAATGCTCGGGCATGGTGGATCCCCGCACCCAGGACGATCTCGACCGGGTGCTGGGCAATGCCACGCGGCTCATCCTCGCTGCCCAGGCCGTGCCGAAAACTGAAAAACACCAGGGGGGCTGGCGCTACAAACCGGACTCCCGGGACTCGGACCTGTCCTGCAGCGGCTGGGCGCTGATGGCCCTGCGCTCGGCAAAACTCAATGGCGCCCCGGTGCCCGATGCGGCGATCAAATCATCGGTCGAATACGTGTTGCGCAACCACGACCCCAAGGAGGGTCGCTTTGGCTACACCGACCCCTGGGGACATTCGGAGACCCTCTCCGGCTGTGGTTTGCTTTGTTTGGAGTTGTCCGGTTTCCACGGCACGGAGTCCACCTACCGCGCGGGCGACTATATCCTGAAAATCCACCAACGCATCGTCGGCAACGCCCACGAGTTCTATGCCAACTACTACAACTCCCAGGCGATGTTCCAACTGGGCGGAAGGTATTGGGAAACCTATGCCGCCTGGATGTACCCCCACTACATCGCCAAGCAACAGTCCAATGGTTCCTGGTCAAACTCGCGCAACGGCGCCACCTACGGAACCACGATGATGGTGCTCTCCTTTACCGTCCCCTATCGCCAGTTGCCAATCTACCAGCGCGACGAAACTGTCGACGAGGACAGCTAACCCACATTTCTTGGGAAAAATTGAGGATAAAATTCTGCCTTTGACGCTGCGTACGTTTGAACCTAAAAACGGCAATGGCTACCGCTAAAATCACGTAATCTGTTGTATT
>CAYTIR010000127.1:0-3014 GCA_964437955.1 uncultured Staphylococcaceae bacterium | reverse complement strand
AAATTATAATCAGGAGGTGGACTTTCGATGACCAAAGGAATCTTAGGTAAAAAAGTGGGGATGACTCAAGTTTTCGGTGAAAACGGCGAGCTTATCCCGGTAACAGTAGTAGAAGCAGCAGGCAACGTAGTGTTGCAAAAGAAAACAGAAGAAACTGATGGATACAATGCAATACAAATCGGTTTCGACGACAAACGTGAATTCTTTGACGGAGCAAAATCAAAGAAATACGCAAACAAGGCTGAAACTGGACATGCTAAGGCATCCGGCAAAGCCCCTAAGCGCTTCGTACGCGAATTCAAGAATCTCGCAACAGATGAATTCGAAGTAGGTCAAGAAGTCACTGTAGATACATTTGAAGCAGGCGACTTTGTAGATGTGACAGCGACATCTAAAGGTAAAGGTTTCCAGGGTAACATCAAACGACACAACCAAAGTCGTGGACCAATGGCTCACGGATCACGTTTCCACAGAGCTCCAGGTTCAATAGGTATGATGAGTGACCCGGCCCGCGTATTCAAAGGCAAAGCAATGCCTGGACGCATGGGTGGAGAAACAGTAACGCTTCAAAATCTTGAAATCGTCAAAGTGGATGCTGAGCGCAACGTTCTACTTGTTAAAGGTAACGTTCCAGGCCCACGTAAAGGATATTTGAAAATATCATCAGCATTTAAAAAAGGTGTTAAATAATAGACAAGGAAGGAGGATTTAACACATGGCAAGCTTAGATGTTTTATCAAAAGAAGGGACTAAAGTTAACTCTATAGACCTTAACCAGGAAATATTCGGCATCGAACCTAACCAGCATGTTTTGTTCGAAGCAGTAAACTTACAACGCGCATCACTTCGCCGCGGAACGCATTCTGTGAAGAACCGTTCAGCAGTACGCGGTGGCGGTAAAAAACCTTTCAGACAGAAAGGTACAGGTAACGCACGTCAAGGTACAATCCGTGCGCCTCATTATCGTGGCGGCGGCGTAGTGTTTGGACCGACTCCAAGAAGCTACTCTTACAAAATGCCTAGAAAAATGCGTCGTCTGGCACTTCGTTCAGCGCTTTCAACGAAAGTGAATGAAGGGGAATTCTCAGTTGTGGAAAACTTCACACTGGATGCACCGAAAACAAAAGATTTCCTCGCAATCCTGGAAAATCTTGAAGCAAGCAAAAAGGTACTTCTTGTACTCGAAAGTGAAGATGTGAATATCGAACTTTCATCCCGCAACCTGCAGGGTGTCACAGTTCTGACTCCACAGCAGCTTAATGTACTCGATATCCTTTCTGCTAACCGTGTTATTTTCACTGAAGGTGCTATCAATAAAGCAGAGGAGGTGCTTCTGTAATGGATGCACGCGATATCATTCAACGCCCGGTGATCACTGAGCGTTCTGCTGACTTGATGTCTTCTGACAAATATACGTTTGACGTTAATGTCAGAGCGAACAAGACACAGGTAAAATATGCAATTGAAGAGATTTTCGATGTAACAGTCGAAAAAGTGAACATTATGAACTACAAGCCGAAGAAAAAACGCATGGGGCGTTACAGCGGCTACACTAAGAAAAGAAGAAAAGCAATCGTAACACTAAAAGAAGGCTCAATAGAAATCTTCTAATTAACAGAGCCGACATACCATTAAGGAGGTAAAACGAGATGGCGATTAAAAAATATAAGCCGACCACTAATGCTCGTCGTAATATGACTGGTTCCGACTATGCAGAAATCACATCGACAACGCCGGAACGCTCACTATTACAGCCGCTTCCGAAAAAAGCGGGACGTAACAACCAGGGTAAAATGACGGTTCGTCATAAAGGTGGCGGACATAAGCGTCAATACAGAGTGATTGACTTCAAACGTATCAAAGACGGCGTACCAGGCCGTATCTCAACTATAGAGTATGATCCAAACCGTTCAGCTAACATTGCACTTGTTGTATATGCAGACGGTGAAAAGAGCTACACCCTTGCACCTAAAGGCGTAACAGTTGGTTATGAAATCATGAGTGGTCCGGATGCGGATATCAAAACAGGTAACGCGATGGCACTCAAAGATATGCCTGTAGGTACTACGGTACACAACATCGAACTTAAACCAGGCAGAGGCGGCCAGCTGGTAAGATCAGCGGGAACAAGCGCCCAGGTTCTTGGTAAAGAAGGTAAGTATGTACTTGTAAGACTTGGCTCCGGAGAAGTACGTATGATTCTTGCGACGTGCCGTGCAACTATCGGTGCTGTCGGAAACGAACAACATGAACTTATCAATGTAGGTAAAGCAGGTCGTTCCAGATGGAAGAGACAGCGCCCTACAGTACGTGGTTCTGTAATGAACCCTAACGACCACCCACACGGTGGTGGTGAAGGCCGCGCTCCAATCGGACGTCCATCACCTATGTCTCCATGGGGTAAACCAACTCTTGGTAAGAAAACCCGCAGAGGTAAAAACCGTTCTGATAAGTTGATCGTAAGAAAACGTAAGAATAAGAAGAAATAAAGAAACCAAGGTGTGCGGATAATCTATCCGCACGCATTATTGGAAGGAGGCGCCTAAATGGCACGCAGTCTTAAAAAAGGACCTTTCGTTGATGGACACCTTATGAAAAAGGTTGAAGCGAACAATGAAAGCAACAAAAAAAGTGTAATCAAAACATGGTCACGCCGCTCTACTATCTTCCCTAACTTCATCGGTCTCACAATCGCTGTATATGACGGACGCAAACACGTACCGGTATACGTGACAGAAGATATGGTCGGTCACAAACTCGGAGAATTCGCTCCGACAAGAACATACAGAGGTCATGGAAACGACGATAAAAAGACAAGAAGATAAGTTAAAGACGGTATAAAAGGAGGAACGAAAGATGCAAGCGAAAGCAGTTGCTAAAACAGTTAGAATTGCTCCACGCAAAGCGAGAATGGTCCTTGACCTTATCCGCGGCAAAGAAGTTGGAGAAGCAATCGCAATTCTTAACCTGACTAATAAAAGAACTTCGCCGGTAGTTGAGAAAGTACTCAAATC
>CAYTIR010000126.1:0-3122 GCA_964437955.1 uncultured Staphylococcaceae bacterium | reverse complement strand
TAATTACGGAGGTGCTGTTGAATGGAATATCAGGCTTTATACCGGGCTTTCAGACCTCAGACATTCCAGGATGTTGTCGGACAGAAGCACGTTACCAAAACATTGCGCAATGCAATCATCAGGGATAAGGAATCACATGCCTATCTGTTCAACGGGCCGCGCGGAACCGGTAAGACGAGTATCGCCAAAATATTTGCCAAGGCACTCAACTGCCGTTTTGGTTCCGAAGGGGAACCGTGCAACGAATGTGACATCTGCATGAGCATCACAGATGGTTCTGCCAATGATGTGATAGAGATTGACGCCGCCAGCAACAATGGTGTCGATGAGATCAGGAACATACGGGAAAAAGTCAAATACGCACCTTCCGAAGCAAGATATAAAGTGTACATCATCGATGAGGTGCACATGCTCACCACGGGTGCGTTCAACGCCCTGCTCAAAACACTTGAAGAACCGCCGGGCCACGCGATTTTCATACTGGCCACGACAGAACCCCATAAGATTCCAGCGACGATCATTTCGAGGTGTCAGCGATTTGATTTCAAAGCGATCGAGATCAATGAAATCATCGGCCGCCTCAAATATGTTGCGGATACGGAATCTCTTGAATACGAACATGATGCAATCGAGTACATCGCCCGCACGTCCGAAGGCGGAATGCGGGATGCACTCAGCATCATGGATCAAGTCATTGCATACAGTAATGACTTGATTACGCTCGATGACGCCGTAATGATTACAGGCGGAATAAAGTCCCAGGAACTGAATGACTGGCTCACTTTGATAGAACAGAAAGACTCGAGAGAGGCTTTTATTACCTATCACAGATTTATCGATGAGGGGAAAGATCCGACACGCCTCATCCATGAACTTGTCTACTATATAAGGGATATCATTCTGATGAAGCATTCCGGTGAAGCGTATGAAACGGTGGCTTTCTATCATACAGAGGACAAAGTGCTCTACGAAATGATAGATGTCCTGAATGATGCAATGGTCATGATGAGATTTTCAGTAAACACGAGCGTCCATCTTGAAGTGGTGATTGTGAAACTGATCCAGGTGCTGAATAAAAATAGCAAGACAGTTGAAGCGGGGGACATCGACTTGTCCCATATTGAACAAAAGTTAACAGAACTTGAGCGGCGTCTGGCAAACCAGCCACAGAGTAATGCAGCGCCGGTGCAGGGAAAACCACAGACCAGAAATACCTCTGCCAAAGGATTTTCATTGAGGCAGATTGAAAAAGTGCTCGATCACGCCAATAAGGAAGACCTGGTGAAACTGAAGGATGACTGGCCGAAAGTGTATCAGCACGTAGAAGAGAAGGGTTACCACTCACTCAGATCTCTCATTAAAGATTCAGAACCTGTTGCGGCGAGCGATACGCACGTATTGCTTAAGTTTCAAAATGATCTGCACAGTGACCTGATCAATAAGGATGAGAAGAAGCGGGAAGAGCTGGAAGCACTCATTCCTTCCATTATAGATAAGGAAGTCAAAGTGGTCGGAGTTCCTGATTCGAGCTGGCTGCAGGTCAGACATGACTATATCCAGGAGAAGAAAGCCAATAAGGAAAAGAAGGCACCGTCCGATGAGAAGAAACCTTCGGATGTTGCCAAAGAGATATTCGGTAATGATATAGTAGAAACACGGTCGTAATCGGTTTATTAAAACTGATATTTCATATATAATATATAGATGATAATTCTAAACACATTTGGAGGAGAATATATATGCGTGGCGGAATGAACAATATGCAAGGCATGATGAAGCAAATGCAGAAAATGCAGAAGAAGATGCAGGAAGAACAGGAAAAGCTCAAAGAGGAGAAAGTGGAAGGTACTGCCGGCGGCGGTATGGTCACAGTGACAGTATCCGGACATAAAGAAGTGATCGATGTAGAAATCTCCGAGGAAGTAGTGGATCCGGATGACATCGAAATGCTTCAGGACTTGATCATTGCTGCAACAAATGAAGCAATGACAAAGGCGGACGAACTCTCAAGCGAACGTCTTGGCAAACATACTAAAGGTATGAACATCCCAGGTATGATGTAATATGCACTATCCAGAACCAATATCCAAGCTGATTGACAGCTTCATGAAACTGCCGGGTATCGGGCCGAAGACAGCCCAGCGCCTGGCATTTTATGTTCTTAATATGAAGGAAGACGATGTCGTCAATTTTTCCAGAAGCCTTATGGAAGTAAAAAGGGATCTTCAATTCTGTGAGATATGCGGTCATATTACAGATATTGATCCGTGTTATATATGCAGCGATAAGAACAGGGACCGGAGTGTCATATGTGTAGTCCAGGATACGAAAGATGTCATTGCCATGGAGAAGATGCGTGAATACAAAGGACTGTATCATGTATTGCACGGGGCAATCAGCCCGATGGATGGAATCGGACCGGAAGACATCAATGTTGCTTCATTGATAGAACGGTTGAAAGACGATGAAGTGAAAGAAATCATTCTGGCGACCAATCCGAACATCGAAGGTGAATCTACAGCAATGTATATCTCCAGGCTGGTCAAGCCGATCGGCATAAAATCCACACGGCTTGCGAGCGGACTTCCTGTGGGCGGGGATCTGGAATATGCAGACGAAGTCACACTATCCAAAGCGATAGAGTATAGAACGGAATTGTAGAATCATGGGGACGGATCAGATGATAAGCTGACCGTCCTTTTTTCTTATAAAGTAGCCCGGGCGTGTTTATCACCGGTTCTGAAAGGGTATAAATACACTATCCAGTTTTACGGCACATACATACAGCGGGCGATGAAAGCAGCGTGGGAAATGGAGACAGAAAAGCCGAAGATGCTGAAAAAGCCGGTTTGACAGCGTTTTAAGGATGGGAAGCAAAAATAAATAGTAAAAACCAAAACTTTTTTTGAAAAAGGGTTGCGTTAATTAACCAAACCCTGTATAGTAATATCTTGTCGGACGAAATAAAGCACCGACACAACAAATGTTACTAGCAACTTTAAAAAGTGATAAAAAGGTGTTGCATCTGATTTTCACTTATGTTATACTAGTAAAGCAGTCAACAACAGAGAACATTGAAAACTGAATGACAATATGTCAACGTTAATTCCGAGATAGAGAAG
>CAYTIR010000125.1:2794-3146 GCA_964437955.1 uncultured Staphylococcaceae bacterium | reverse complement strand
TAGTGACATCAATGACCGACCGCGAAGCACAAAACCACAGTATACCTGAATTGCCTGAGAGAGCCGTTCGTTATAAGAAAGCGGATGAATTTGCTGAAGTCATGAATAAATTATTTGAATCGTGGTCAATTGAAAGCTACAAGCCAGATAAAGAAAATAACACAATTACTAAAAATAAAAATATTCAGCCATTCAATCACAATGGTGAAAACTTCCAAGTTAAAGGTCCGCTAACTTTACCTTTAAGAAAAGAGGGTAAGCCAGTGGCTATGCAAGCCGGGGCTTCAAAAGAAGGTGTTGCACTTGCTGCGAAATATGCTGATGCTGTCTATTCAGTTTCTTGGAATTTAAG
>CAYTIR010000125.1:0-2784 GCA_964437955.1 uncultured Staphylococcaceae bacterium | reverse complement strand
TTGGAAGATGGATTCATTTGTTGAAAAGACAATTGAAGAAATTCGTGAAAAATTAAATCAAGCCATAAAAGAAAGCCCTCGTCCAGACAACTATATCAAAGTATTTCCAGGACTAGTGACTTACGTGGGTAAAACAAGAGAAGAAGCGCAAGAAAAGAAAGCAAAATTAGACAATCTGCTTCCAATTGATACTGCACTTAATCAGCTCGAATTCTTTATTCAGCAAGATACAAAATCATGGAAACTCGACGAAAAAGTACCAAAATTGCCGCCAGTCGAAGAATTCAAAGGACCTGTTGGACGTTATCAAACTGTTTTAGAAATTATAGAAGACAGAAATCCCACAGTCAGAGAACTACTCGGTTATCTCAACGCTGGAGGTGGACATTTAACACTCATTGGCACACCTGAAGAAATTGTCGATGAATTAGAAAGATGGATGAATGAAGGTGCCGCAGATGGATTTAACTTGATGCCTCCAACACTCCCGGGAAGTCTTGAAGACGTTGTCGACTTAGTCATTCCGGAAATGCAAAAACGCGTCATTTTTAGAAGAGATTATAACGGTGAAACGTTTAGAGAAATGCTGGAACTCGATAAGTATTAAGCTGAATGATTCATAGGTACACCTCAATTTTACGTTGTGTTTTTTATATTGAGGCTGGGACATTAATATCTCCAGAAAAAATAATAACTAGGGTTCAGAAAGTGAATAATTATATAATAGTATATTTGTTAATAGGTATAGCTTTCGCTCTTTTAGAAGTTTATTTTGTTAAAAACAAACAGATGAATAAATGGATTTACCAAGTATTATTTTGATAGCTTCTACAGCTCTATCTATACCATTTAGTGTCACTCACTTTTTGTGCTAGTTTAATCCTATTTCAAGTTGTAGTACTTATGGGATTATATATAGAGGATTTGATAAATAAAAATAGAGAAAGTGATAAGATGAAATTTAAAGACTTATAACTCGAGAAATTTCATTGTATCTTGATACTTAACTTACCGTTCTAACAATTTAGGGCGGTGAGTTTATAACAAGTTTTCTTGTCATAATCAAATCTAGTTCCTGGATCACTTATGATACACTTCTAGTTATCCTCCAAACTAGTGAATTAAAAAATTATACAGGTTGAATTAATATAAAGTAAG
Source organism: uncultured Staphylococcaceae bacterium (assembly GCA_964437955.1). Lineage (GTDB taxonomy): Bacteria > Bacillota > Bacilli > Staphylococcales > Salinicoccaceae > Salinicoccus. Next base: position 1,626 of record CAYTIR010000125.1, on the reverse strand, counting down.
TTTGTCTATATTATATTTGACTATAAACGTAAAACATTTTCCAATATATAGCGTTAAGACTACGTTCTCCATGCCAATTAAATTACGATTCATCTTTGACTCTTCATGGATATCAATCGCAAAACTTTTAATTTTCCTCTTTTAAGCACTTCAACAAGAGTCATCTCATCTGCACTCCTAACTCTTGCTGTGTTAATTAAAATCGCTTTTTCTCATTAGTTTAAATTCTACAAATATTGCTCTTCTTTTTATCGTTAGCATAGGTGCAAGCTCGGAATATTAATGTATATCAGCGTGATTAATGTTTCTCTGCATTCATTTCCTGTATGATAAAAATAAATACAGTTTTAATTAAGAGAGGAAGGTAATTGATGAACTACAAAGAAAAATGGGATATGGAGAGTATATTTCCTGGTGGAAGTGGATCTGAAGCTTTCCAAAAACGATTATCAGAAGTAAGAGATAGTATTACAGCTTTTTCTCACGAACTCGATAATTGGGAGCCGGACGAACATTCAAATGATTTTACGTCACTGAAAGGAATCTTACATAACTATGAAAAAATTTCAAAAGCGCTCGGTGAGATGGGGAGTTTTGCGAATGGTTTAGTATCTGCAGATGTTACCGATCAAAAAGCAATGCAGAATTTAAATGCGGTTGCGAACTTACGTAAAGACCTCTCATCACAGAATATTATTTTAAATAAAAAGATCAGCGCACTGACTGAAGATCAATTTAGCAAGCTGTTAGAGGAAGATTTCTTTAAACCGATGCAGTTCCCGTTAGAAGAAATACGACAAAAAGAAAAAGATTTACTATCAACAGAAGAAGAAACAATCATCAATCATTTATCACTAGACGGCTTACAGGGCTGGAATAATATGTACAATCAACTCGTCGCTTCTATTCAAATTCCAGTAACTGAAGATAATGAAACCGTTTATTATTCAGCGGGTCAACTTGAAAACAAGATGAAGTCAGAAGAAAATCCAAAACATCGTGAAAAACTTTTAAAAACTTGGGAAGAAACATGGAAGGAAAAAGCTGATTTATTCTCTACAACGCTAAATCATTTATCAGGATTCCGTTTAAACGACTATGAACTTCACGACTATAAAGATTATATGAAAGTACCACTAGACTATAACCGTATGGAGGAAGAAACTCTCAATACGATGTGGGATACTATTACAAAAAATAAAACACCTTTCAAAAAATACTTTGAACGAAAGGCACAACTCATTGGCGTTGATCGATTAGGATGGCTCGATGTTACAGCAAGTGTTGACGTAGGTGATTATACGAATAAACGGTATACCTACAATGAAGCAGCAACGTTTATTATAGATAACTTTAAATCATTCAGTCCAAAAATGGCAGAGATGGCACATCGAGCTTTTGAAGGGCAGTGGATTGAAGCGGAAGATCGTCCAGGAAAACGTCCAGGTGGATACTGTTCAAATCTTCCTGAATCTAAACAGTCACGTATTTTTATGACGTTTGCCGGTAGCACAAGCAACGTGTCAACACTCGCACATGAACTCGGACACGCATTCCATAGTTATGTCCTGCGTGATTTACCACTATTTAACCAACGTTACGCAATGAACGTTGCAGAAACAGCTT
>CAYTIR010000124.1:0-3232 GCA_964437955.1 uncultured Staphylococcaceae bacterium | reverse complement strand
AAACGGGCCGTACCCAACGGTTCTATTCTGAAAATATTATTTGAAGGGAGGCAAAATTATGCCACGTAAAGGACCAGTTGCCAAAAGAGACGTACTGCCGGATCCGATTCACAACTCCAAGCTTGTGACTAAACTCATCAACAAAATGATGATTGACGGTAAACGCGGTACGTCCCAAAGAATTCTCTATTCTGCATTTGATCTTGTACAGGAACGTTCAGGCAGAGATGCTATGGAAGTCTTCGATGAAGCAATCGATAACATCATGCCGGTACTTGAAGTTAAAGCCCGCCGTGTCGGTGGATCCAACTACCAGGTGCCAGTTGAGGTACGTGCGGAACGCCGTACAACTCTTGGACTTCGTTGGCTTGTGAACTACGCACGTCTGCGTGGGGAAAAGACAATGGAAGAACGTCTTGCAAATGAAATTCTTGACGCTGCCAACAACACAGGCGGAGCTGTCAAGAAACGCGAAGAAACTCACAAAATGGCAGAGGCTAACAGAGCATTCGCACACTACCGCTGGTAGTAGGCGGATGATCAGCCTTTAAATTTCAATCCATTTCCTGGAAGGAGAAAAGAATACCAATGGCAAGAGAATTCTCTTTAGAAAAAACTCGTAACCTCGGTATCATGGCACACATCGATGCTGGTAAGACTACGACAACTGAACGTATTCTTTATTACACAGGCCGTATCCATAAACTTGGAGAAACTCACGAAGGGGCATCCCAGATGGACTGGATGGAGCAGGAGCAGGAACGTGGTATCACGATCACTTCAGCTGCCACTACAGCTCAGTGGGATGGTCACCGTGTAAACATCATCGATACACCAGGACACGTAGACTTCACTGTTGAAGTTGAACGTTCCCTCCGTGTACTTGATGGTGCGGTAACTGTACTCGATGCACAGTCCGGCGTTGAGCCGCAGACTGAAACTGTTTGGAGGCAGGCAACAACTTACGGCGTTCCACGTGTTGTTTTCGTCAACAAGATGGACAAAGTAGGTGCTGACTTCGAATATTCTGTAGGTACTATCAGAGATCGCCTTCAGGCGAATGCTCATCCGATCCAGTTCCCAATCGGTGCTGAAGATAACTTCACAGGCATCATCGACCTGATCGACATGAAAGCATTCAACTATGGTAACGACCTAGGTACAGAAATTGAAGAAATCGAAATTCCTGACGAATACAAAGACAAAGCCCAAGAACTCAGAGAGTCCCTCATTGAAGGGCTTGCTGATGTGAATGAAGACATCATGGAAAAATATCTTGGTGGAGAGGATATTGCCAAAGATGAACTGATGGCAGCAATCCGCCAGGCTACTTGTGATGTTGAATTCTACCCGGTTATGTGTGGTACGGCATTCAAGAACAAAGGGGTACAGCTGCTTCTTAACGCAGTGATTGACTACCTGCCATCACCTCTTGATGTTAAACCGATTGTGGGTCACAGAAAAGACGACGAAGATGAGGAAGTCATTGCTAAACCAGATGATTCCGCGCCGTTTGCGGCACTTGCCTTCAAAGTCATGACTGATCCGTTCGTAGGTAAATTGACATTCTTCCGTGTGTACTCCGGTACTTTGGATTCCGGGTCATACATCAGAAACACATCAAAGGACAAGCGTGAACGTGTAGGTCGTATCCTGCAGATGCACGCGAACTCCCGTGAAGAGGTTTCAACTGTTCACGCAGGCGACATCGCTGCGGCGGTAGGCCTGAAAGATACAGGTACAGGCGATACACTCTGTGATGAGAAAAACCAGGTTATCCTGGAATCAATGGAATTCCCGGAACCAGTTATCCACTTGTCTGTAGAACCTAAGTCCAAAGCGGACCAGGATAAAATGACAACAGCGCTTGTGAAATTGCAGGAGGAAGATCCTACATTCACAGCACGTACGGATAACGAAACAGGACAGGTTATCATCGGCGGTATGGGTGAGCTTCACCTTGACGTCCTTGTAGACCGTATGAAACGTGAGTTCAAAGTTGAATGTAACGTTGGTGCCCCAATGGTATCCTACCGTGAAACATTCAAAACTGGAGCTTCCGTACAAGGGAAATTCTCTCGTCAGTCCGGTGGACGCGGTCAGTACGGTGACGTACACATCGAGTTTACACCGAACGAACAGGGCGGCGGATTTGAATTCGTCGACAATATCGTTGGTGGTGTAGTTCCTCGTGAATACATTCCATCCGTTGAAGCGGGTCTTAGAGACGCACTCGACAATGGTGTGATTGCAGGATACCCACTTGTTGACATCAAAGCGAGACTTTTCGATGGTTCATACCACGACGTCGACTCCTCTGAGATGGCGTTTAAAGTCGCAGCTTCATTAGCTCTTAAAGAAGCCGCAAAAGTATGTCAGCCGGTTCTGCTTGAACCAATGATGAAAGTAGAAATCGTAATGCCTGAAGAGTACATGGGTGATATCATGGGTGACGTAACAAGCCGTCGTGGACGTGTTGAAGGTATGGCTGCCCGCGGAAACGCGCAAGTAGTCAACGCTTTCGTGCCACTGTCTGAGATGTTCGGTTACGCTACCAGCCTGCGTTCAAATACGCAGGGACGTGGTACTTACACTATGGCGTTCGATCATTACGAAGAAGTTCCTAAATCTGTCTCTGAAGAAATCATCAAGAAAAACAAAGGTGAATAATCAGTTGGCTTGATTTTTACAGCTAAATCATTTATAAGTGATTTAGAAACACCTCTGGGCGGGGCATCCTCGCCCTGAGTTTCAAATAAAAAAACAACTTATTTTAAGGAGAGGTATAACAAAATGGCTAAAGAAAAATTTGACCGTTCCAAAACACATGCCAATATTGGTACAATTGGTCACGTTGACCACGGTAAAACAACTCTAACAGCTGCTATCGCAACTGTTCTTGCTAAACATGGTGACACTACTGCTCAGAGCTACGCTCAGATCGATAACGCTCCAGAAGAAAAAGAACGTGGTATCACAATTAACACGTCCCACATCGAGTATGAAACTGACAGCCGTCACTATGCTCACGTTGACTGCCCAGGTCACGCGGACTACGTTAAGAACATGATCACTGGTGCTGCTCAAATGGACGGCGGTATCCTTGTAGTATCTGCAGCAGACGGCCCAATGCCACAAACTCGTGAGCATATCCTTCTTTCTCGTCAAGTAGGTGTGCCTTACCTTGTTGTATTCATGAACAAATGTGACATGGTAGACGACGAAGAGCTTC
>CAYTIR010000123.1:0-3369 GCA_964437955.1 uncultured Staphylococcaceae bacterium | reverse complement strand
CCACCCGCAACCTGGGAGGGTGGATTTTCCTGGCGATCCTGATCTCCATCGTGCTGCATTTGCTGCTCTACGTGATCCTCGGCCTACTCGAATGGCAGGCCAAGATGACTCCCGGCCTCAAGCCGGAGCTCGTCTTCCAGAACCGCCAGCGCGAGCAATTGATCATCGACCAGGAGACTTTGGAGAATTTCCTCCCCAAACCGACACAGGCACCGGAACCGATCACCCCGGAGAAAATGGAGGGTGCCATGCCCCTGGTCGATGACACCCTCGATGAATTCGATATCCTCGAACAACTGCCCGACAAGGAGATCAAACTGACCCCGGAAGTCGACAGCGCGAAAATTTTCTCCAATATCCAGCCCACTGCGCCGAAAAAAATGCTCAGCGAAGTGGCCGAGAAAATTGACATGGCCGCCGCCAATCTCGTTAGCAAGGATCTCAAGGAACTGCGTGAGAACCTGATCGATGACAGCCCGGTCGTCTCCAAGGACCAGCCCGTGCTCGAACTCAATACCGACGACATTACCGAGGGGGTCGATACCGACGAGTTTTTCCACCGCACCGCAGCGGAAGCCTCCGCAGCCGACGGAGGGGGGGAAATCACCAAGGGTTTCAGCAATTTGGATGGTTTGTTAGGGCAAACCGGTGGTGGACTGCCCGACGGGACCAAACCCATCCTCATGCCCACCGACCTACTTTTCGACTACAATGAATGGGAACTGAAGGAAGAGGCGCGGCTCAGCATGATGAAACTCGGTTTCATTATCCAGACCAACCCCGGCACCCGTTTCATCATCGAGGGCCATACCGACACGATCGGGGGCGAGGACGGCAACTACCAGCTGAGTCTGAGACGCGCCGGTGCCGTGCGCGACTGGTTGATCAATGTCCTGAAGATCGACGGCGACAACATGCAGGCGGTGGGCTATGGCAAAAGCCGCCCGCTGGTCAACCCTGGTGGTTCCATCGAAGAGCAAGCCCTCAACCGCCGGGTCGAGATTGTGATCAAAAAGTGATTCCGCCGGGGCATCCCGGCCAAGTCTAGGGAAAACGCCCTGCGAAATTTTTCGTCTGAGAATGAATAATCCTCCAGCCACATCGTCGAACCAATACGGAGAGGGCCGGGGCGACAAAGTTGCGGCCAGCCCGTCAGACAATACTTTGGACAGTGAAACAGTGGAGCCAGCCGACGAGATACTCGTAACCCGCTCACAGGCGGGGGACATGGAGGCCTTCGACGCACTGGTGACCCGTTACCGGGGGAAGATCTACGCCATGACCGTGAACATGATCCACAACGAAGCCGACGCCTGGGATCTGGCGCAGGATACCTTTGTCAAAGCCTGGAAAGCCTTGCCAAAATTCCAGGCGCGCTCCAATTTCTATACTTGGCTGTACCGGATCTCCCACAATGTCACCTACGACTGGCTGCGGAAGCGCCAGAACCGGATCGAGAAAGCGGAGTTCGACGACCGCATCCAATCCAACCAAATCGACAAAAGCGCCCCAACAGCCCCCCGCGACACGCCCCGCCCCGACGAAGGCGCCGAGCGCAGCGAACTCAAGCAAAGCATCCGCGACGCCATCGCCCTGCTCACTCCTGAGCACCGCGCTGTCATCCTGCTGAAGGAAGTGGAGGGGCTGCGCTACGAGGAAATCGCCGAGCGAACGGAATGCAGCACCGGCACCGTCATGTCGCGCCTCTTTTACGCCCGCAAAAAACTACAGGCCATATTCACCGAACAGAACATCCGCCCATCATGAAAGCCGCAGAAGAAGAAAAAATCACCCAGTGGATCGACGGGAAACTCTCTGACGAACAAGTCGGCGACCTGCTCGAATCCCATCCGGAATTGTCCGGGTTGAAACAATCCGCCGCGGAGACCGGGCAAGTCCTGCGCCAGGGTTTGCCACTGGAGGAAAACCTCCCCTACCCGGATTTTTTCAACCACCGCGTCCGCCAACGCCTGGAGGAGGAAAGCGTCGGGTCTCCCCAAGCCACAGTCAGCCTGGCGGAAGAAGCGCGGATATTGCCCTGGTTCACCCGCTCGCGCCTGTTTGCCGGGCTGGCCTTCACGGCCATGGCGATCGGCCTGGTCGTCTATTCCGTCTTGGGACCCACCCCGTTGGGCTTCAACGAGCGCACCGAAATCGTGGGCACTTACACTCCCAATCCAGAAGTGCTCGCCTCCAGCCACTACGACAAGGAGGCCCAGGCCACCATTATCCACTTGGACGGTCTGGAGGAGATTCCCGCCGACATGAAGATTTCCGGCGTCTTCCCCCGCAGTTACCAACCCGATGCGGCCCTGGCCGCCACTACTCTGCTGAGCAAGGAGAGTAACGAACCCCTTCTCATCCTGGAGAACGACCACTACGGACGACCCAACATCCGCGAAACCAGCCTGTGACCCACTCCCACCAGCCCCAATATCCCCAGCGACCCGCCTGGGCTGCCCCGGCCACCTGTTTTCTCCTCGCCTTGGCAGTGCTGTTCATTGTCCCCCACACCACCCACGGACAAGCGGAAAAAACCAATCCAGTGCCAAAAAACTCCAAGGCCCACCGGGACGGCAGAATCTGGGGCGCCCTGTTTTTTGCCACTGCGGGAGAGGTTGGAGCCCCGGCGGCAGAGGGCATTGCAAAAACCCTGTCCCAACTAGGCAAGGCATTCCCGGACAAGAACTTCCAATTGCTCGGTGAACACACCCAGGAAATTTTCAGCGAATACGAATCCTGGGTGGTCCCCTCGAAAGACCTCTTTCTAAAACTAGACTCCAAGGGCCCGGCCGAGAACAACGAGGGGGTGAATCTCCATCTGCAACTGTGGCAGGAAAAAAACGTCCTGCTCAAGACCGATGTCATCCTGCGCAAAGAGCCTATTTTCATCACCGGCCCCCGCTGGGGCAAAGGGCAACTCATCATGGTCATCGAATTGCGCTGAGCTGCACCTCCTTGGTTTTACCAAACTTGCGCTCACCTAGTTTTAGGAAAAGAGCTTTTCAAGTTGCTGCCCCCAAAAGGGTTAGATTACCTTTTTCAGGTATTTTTTACAAAAATTATTGAGGCTATCCCCTTCGACGAGAGCCTTCAGCGAGAGTTTTTGGTGAAGCTTCTCGCCGATCCGCAATACAAATTTCCCACTGTATTCCTTGCCTGCTGTAGCTGGCGGCAGCGGTGCTCCATCGTCTTCGTGGATCCGTATCCATTCTTCGACGGCCTCGCAGAGTTCGCGATAAACTGATTCCCCATTGTTTCCGTGAACACCACCCCACATCAATCCGGGACAGCGTCCGACATAGCACTGGCCATCCTCACTCCACTCGATAATCTTAACCCGACTTTCGCGATTCGGCACCTCAGTAA
>CAYTIR010000122.1:0-3528 GCA_964437955.1 uncultured Staphylococcaceae bacterium | reverse complement strand
GATTGCGAGTACAGGGCACCGCTACCTCCCCACTTAGCACGGCATACTAAATCATAACAAAATCAAAAGTTCAATGCAAGATAAATATATTACTCTCCATGGAATCGTCTGGAGAAGTCCACAAATTTGAATTCACTTGCAAGGTGTTTCGATATATTATATTGGAACGGCCTCGCATCATTCAAATGGACGACAGAACGGACCGTCGCCACATATGGAGGCTCATGATGGTCAAACAGCTCGATTTCTTTCTCCGTCATTGCATCAAATGTAATCTCTTTGTGGGAATACGCAATGGTCATCCCCAATTTCTTCTCAATATATTCATAAGTTGAGTCTGCTGCAATTTTACTGTTTAACCCGGGCATCATGTCCACAGTGAAATAATCCATGTCGACGATATGGGTCTCTCCGAAATATTTCCTCTGTCTTATCAGCTGCCATACCTGATCTTCAGGCGCAAGATTGAGTGCAACCATCACTTTCGGAAACTGTTCAGCCGGATATTGATCCAGCTCGACTACCGAGGTTGAATATTTCTTTGTTTTCAAGCGCTGTATTTCCTTAAAGCTTGTGAGATGGGAAACGGTAAAATCCACAGCAGGATTATAGATGACAACTGAACCCTTACCTTTCATCTTCTGAATAAAACCATTCTCCTGAAGAAGATTCAATGCCTTCCTAACCGTTTCTCTGGAGACATCGAACATTTCAACCAGACGATGCTCAGAAGGCAATACATCACCTTTTTTGTATTCGCCCCCGGCTATATCGCTGGATATTTCCTGATAAATCTGGTTGTATTTGTTCAAGTTCATCTCTCTCACCCTGTCACTTTCCGGTATTATTGAAATTACACCCATGATACATTTTTTTATACCGTTTGTCCATATAGCATCAATGCTTCAAATGGTCTGAGTTCAGTGCTCTTATCCCCATAGTTTGAAATGAGGATTTCGCCGCCGGTATCTACCCCATCCGGGAACGGGACGGATTTGTTTCTGAAATTTGCAATGACAGTTACAGTTTCTTCATTATAGATCCGTTCATAGACGAACAACTCACTATCTTTCATCAGGTACGGTTTAACACTGCCATAAGTGAAATGGTCCATCTCATGGCGGAGTGATACTAATTTCTGGTACGTATAGAATATGGAATCTTCATCCTCCAGCGCTGACTCAACATTGATTCCTTCATAGTTTTCAGCTACATCTATCCAGGGTTCCCCCGTTGTGAACCCGGCATGAGGTCCTTTATTCCATTGCATCGGGCTTCTTCCATTATCACGGGATTTTGTCGCCAGAATATCAAGAACCTGTGCGTTATCCATGCCTTTTTCCTTCAGCTCACTGTAGGCATTCAGGCTTTCGACATCCCTGTACTGGTCAATTCGCGTGTAGCCGGGATTTGTCATCCCGATTTCCTCTCCCTGGAAAATGTAAGGTGTGCCTTTCAGGCCATGCAGGGCGATGGCGAGCATCTTACCGCTTCTCACGCGATCCTCCTCGGTCACATCACTTCCAAACCTCGAAACGATTCGCGGCTGATCATGGTTGCACCAGAATATCGCATTCCAGCCCCCGCCTTCATCCATGGCCACCTGCCAGTCCATCAAAATGCGCTTAAGCTCGATAAAATCGAAATCGGCCATCGTCCATTTCTCTCCGCCGGGATAATCTACTTTAAGATGGTGGAAATTGAATACGGAATTCAGTTCATTGCGTTCCGGATTTGTATACTTAAGGCAATGGTCGATTGTAGTGGAGGACATCTCACCCACAGTCATGATTTCCTTATCACCGAAAGTATTCCGGTTGAGCTCATTGAGATACTCATGGACTTTTGGTCCATCTGTATAAAATTCCTTGCCCGGGCCGTCAGAATCTTCAAATTCGCCTTTTGAAATGAGATTGACGACATCGAAGCGGAATCCATCCACTCCGAAGTCTATCCAGTAGTTGATCATTTCATAGATTTCTTTGCGGAGACTTTCGTTCTCCCAGTTGAGATCCGCCTGGGATACATCAAAAAGGCGCAGATAATACTGTCCGGTTTCACTATCATATGTCCAGGCATTGCCGCCGAACTTGGAATCCCAGTTCGTCGGCGGGCCGTTTTCCTTGCCATCTTTCCAAATATAGTAGTCCCGGTACGGGTTATCCTTGGATTTCCTCGATTCGACAAACCAGTTATGGGATGTCGATGTATGGTTTATGACGATGTCCATCATGACCTTGAGCCCCCGGGAGTGCGCTGCCTCCAGGAGATTGGTCAGATCCTCTTTCGTCCCGAACTGCGGATTAACCTCGTAGTAGTCGCTGATATCATAGCCATTGTCATTCATCGGAGATTTATAGACAGGCGTCAGCCATATATAATCAACACCCAGTGTCTTGAAATAATCCAGTTTTTCTATGATTCCTGGAATATCCCCTTCTCCGCTTCCGGTCGTATCATTGAAAGATTTCGGATAAATTTGATACACAACTGATTTTCTCCAGTCAGTGGATGCCAATGTAAAAACTCCCTCTTATAATTAATCTACGTCTACCATGTCTTTCGTTTTCTGTTTAGCAAATTTCGAGAACAGAAGAGTGAGCAGGAACGGCACGACGATCGCAATCAGCATTCCGGTCGAGAACAGCAGCCAGAACCCTTCTGTAATCGAGATGACTCCAGGTACACCACCGACACCTACACTGTAGGCTGTCAGCATGTTCGCTCCGAAAATTCCGCCGACGACAGATGTTGTCAGTATCGCTGCAAGGAATGGGTATTTCAATGGCAGGTTCACCCCGAACATTGCCGGTTCAGTGACACCCAGCCAGCCGGAAATACCGGAGGTCATTGCCAGACCTTCCTCCTTTTTCTTTTTCTGACTGCGGTAGACCATCCACGCGCCGAATGCTGCTGAACCTTGTGCAATGTTTGAAATTGCCAGAATCGGCCACAGGAATGTCGAACCTGTCGTACCGATCAGCTGCAGGTCGACTGCCAGGAACATATGGTGCATCCCTGTAATTACGAGCGGAGCATAGAACAGGCCGTATACCGCACCGCCAAGAATACCTGCAGTTTCAAACAGCCAGATGATTCCATCTGTAATGAGCGTACTGCCCCACAGTGTGATTGGACCAATGATTGTATAAGTAAGAATACCTACCACCACTAAGGCGACCGGTGCAACCACAAGCAATTTGAACATGTCGTGTACACGCTTATTCAGGAACATTTCAACTTTGGCGAGCACCCATGTGGCCACAAGGACCGGAAGGACCTGTCCCTGATAATTCAGCTGCTGAATTTCCAGGCCGAACACATTCCATGTCGGAATTTCTGCCAGTTCTCCTGATTCACTGTCGAATAATCCGTACTGACTCGCAAGATCCGGGTGACATAACGCTACACCGAGCGCGATACCGAGCAGTGGATTACCGCCAAATACTTTCATTGCAGACCAGCCGATCAACACCGGCAGGAAGATGAATGGTGCCACTGCAATGAAGTTGATCATGCTCGCAATAC
>CAYTIR010000121.1:0-3614 GCA_964437955.1 uncultured Staphylococcaceae bacterium | reverse complement strand
ATCAACCCCCGAACCTTGTAAAGCTATGAGCAAGACCAAAACGAAACCTTCGAAACTGACTGACGGGCGCGAACAGCTAGTGGAGGATCTTCAAACCCTTATCGCCGATGCCCAAGGACTCGTGAAGGAGGCCAAAACGGCATCCGGCGAGGTGATTGACGAAAAAGTGCAGGCCGCCCGGGACGCGCTCCGCGAGGGGATCGATACCCTGAACGAGACGCTCCGAGAGAGTGCGGAAACCCTTAGGGAGCACGGTGAGGACTTCCGCGAGAAAACGATTGATTACTCCAAGGGGGTCGATGAGCACGTCCGGGAAAATCCGTGGAAATTCATTGGCCTTGCCGCATTGGGAGGCTTCGTCATCAGAATGCTTCTCGACAGGGACTGAACCTCAACTATTAAACACAATGAATATCGATATTCTAAAAGGGAAGTGGCAGCAGTTGACCGGGAGTGCCAAAACCGAGTGGGGAAAGCTGACGGACGACGAACTCCGGCAAATCGATGGAGAGAAAGACCGCTTGGTTGGTGTTGTTCAGGAAAAGTACGGCCTTGCTCGTGACGAAGCGGAAAAACAAGTCGAGGATTGGATCGAGAAATCCGAAGTAGATTGATTCGCTTATTTCCCCGGCGGGGGGGATGATGGCTAACGGTGTGGGAATGGAGCTTGCCACAGGCTGGAGGGCGTAGAAAAACCCTCAGATGAAAAAAGCCTCAGAGAGCCCTCACGGCCAGGGGAGTCCCGACGAAACATTCGTCACGCTGCGGGAGGGCGAAAATTACTGGCGGGAGGACAGCGCGGAGAGAGGGGCGTTCATCGTGGATGGACAAAGCTATTTCCGCTCTGTCCGCCAGGCCATGCTGCAGGCGGAACGCTACGTTTGCATTCTGGCGTGGGATCTCAAAGGCGGGATTGAGTTGCTGCGCGGGGAGCTGGCTGAGGATGGTTTCCCCACTAAGCTGAATGATTTCATCTACAGTTTGCTCGATCAAAAGCCGGGGCTGGAAATTCACATCCTACTGTGGGATTATTCGCTGGTGTATCTCGGGGAGCGGGACTGGTTGCCCTTCACTCGTTTCCGACAGGAACCCCACCCCCGTTTGCACTTGGTCACGGACTCTGAGATCAACATCGGGGCATCGCATCACCAAAAGGTGGTCGTGGTTGACGGTGGGTTTGCTTTGTGCGGGGGGTTGGATCTGAGTGCCTGGCGCTGGGACACCAAGGCCCATGCACCGCGGGACGAGCGGCGCGTCACAGCTGACGGCGAGCACTTCCAACCCTACCACGACATACACATGGCCGTGACCGGGGCGGCCGCCCGGGCACTCGACGAGCTCTGTCGCAAGCGCTGGGAACGCGCCACCAAGGAGACGGCCCCGTGGGGGGAGGCGGCCTTGGTAAACAAGGTGTGGCCATCCTGCCTGGCATTGGACTTCGAGAATACAAAGGCGGTGTTTGCACTCACCTACTCCGAATACAAAGAATACCCTGCGATCACCCAAATAGAGGAGTTGCACCTGGATGTGCTCGCTGCAGCAGAACATTATATTTACATCGAGAACCAGTACCTTTCGTCGTATCCGATTGCCAACGCCTTGATCCAACGGCTCGGGGAACCCGACGGCCCGGAGATCACCATCATCCTTACCCAGAAAACAGGGGGGTTGTTCGAGGAGGGAACATTGGGCCTGATACGCGACCGATTGCTGGAAAAACTGGTGGCGGCAGATGTGCATGGGCGCTTGGGGGCCTTCTATCCCCATGTTGCTGACAATTCGGGAAACGAGAGCCAAGTCTATGTGCATGCCAAGGCTTTGATTTGCGATGACCGCGTCGTGATGGTCGGCTCGGCGAACTTGAGCAACCGTTCGATGAAAGTGGATTCCGAGGTCATGCTCGCGCTCGGTCTCGACGAGGCAACCCCGATGGCACCGGGTTTGTTGCGCCGACTCCTGGCCGTTCACTTGGCAAAAAGTGAGGATGAAATCCAAAGTTCATTGGAAGCGACAGAGTCGATCAATAAAACGATCCGCCAGCTGCGCGAGGGGAACCTACACAAGCTCCGTGACTTGGACTGTAAACGCCTGGGCCTGGTGTGGCGCAAACTGGCGGATTCAAAACTGCTCGATCCCGACGAACCCGTCAGCTTGGGGTATTGGTGGCGGAAATCGGTGTCCTCCGAGGGAGAGTCAAGCCCTTCCAGTCATTGGATCCGCTATGCAAAAATCGCAGTGGGAATCGTAGTCGTACTCCTCATCGGGTACGGGCTGAACGAGGCCTGGGGAGACTTGATCGATAAAGACTCGGTTGAGACTTTTTTCCAGAAACTCGACCAAAGTCCATGGGAGTTTCCATTATTCCTGGGGTCTTTCATCGTGGCGGGTTTGACCGGCATATCGATCAATGTGCTACTGGTGGCCGCCACGCTGGTCATCGGTCCCTGGATGGGCTTCGTCTACGGTTTCTCCGGTTCGCTGCTCAGTGCGCTTGCCGGTTTTGGTCTTGGCCAATCCGTCGGCCAGCCAACTTTGGAGAGGTTTTTCCAAAGCTATATTCGACAACTGAAGAGGAAGATACGGGACCGGGGCGTGATCTCAATTGCGCTGTTGCGCCTTTTGCCGATTGCGCCATTTGTGGTGGTGAATCTCGCTGCGGGCATTTCCGGGATGAAGCTGCGCACTTTTGTCGCAGGATCCTGCCTCGGCATGCTGCCGGGGATGCTCGGCGTGGTTTTTGTCACCCACCAGGCGAGGAATGCCTACACCGATCCCTCTTGGCAGACGGCGCTGTACCTGGTCCTTGGCGTTGTCGCACTATCTTGTCTTTATTTTGGCGTTCGAAAGTATTTCAAATAGTGCGTGTTCTTTCCTACAACATCCATGGTTGCATTGGCCGGGACAAACGGGAGGAACCGGAGAGGATCCTGAAGCTGATCCAAGGCGTCGGCGCCGATATTGTCGGTCTGCAGGAGGTGCATAGCGCCGACGCCCAAGACCGCGACTTCCTTCGCCAGCTGGAGCAGCTCCCCTACAGCGCGATCCTCTATGGGAAAACCATGCGCAAACCCTCCGCGGACTACGGAAATGTGCTTCTACTCCGCGATCATCCCCGTAGCGTGGAGCGTATTGAGCTGCCGTATAAAAACGGTGAACCACGGGGTGCCATCATTGCCGATCTGGTCGAGAAGGGGCAAGCCCTCCGTGTTGTTCTCACCCACTTGGACTCCAGGTTTTTTGAAAGGAAACGGCAGGCACGGGCTTTGCTGGATTATGCGTTTCCCGGCGGGGAGGGGCGCTGCCTGTTTCTTGGCGATTTCAATGAGTGGCTTCCCTGCCGCCCCTATTTCCGCCATCTGGAATCCCGGTTCCATGCGATTTCGACGGAAAAAACTTTCCCGGTAAAACCGGCGCTTTTTGCCTTGGACCGGATTGGGGTTCGCGGGAGTTTTCGTGTCTGTCGATTCGAGAGCGATAGGTCCGAACTTGCCGGGGTAGCCTCCGACCATCGCCCCTTGATTTGCGAAATCGACTGGGTTGATCGGGGTATGGAAAAACCTTCCCCCACCGATGGAACCCAGGAGGTGCGGTAGGGACCAACAGAGTAATCGACC
>CAYTIR010000120.1:0-3644 GCA_964437955.1 uncultured Staphylococcaceae bacterium | reverse complement strand
CTTCAAGGGCCTCCTCGAATAAGGAAGTCGCCTCTTCGGTGTCACCGGCTTTTTTGCGCAACTCGGCGATATGGAAAAACAAGCCAAAAACCTCCTCCGCATACTCCTTCTCATTCTCCCCGTTGCGCCGGGCCGACTCCAAGGCTGTCTGGGCAATCTTGAACGCCTCCTCTACCTTGCCCTCATCAAACAAGGTTTGGGCACGGTCACGCAATACGCGTATCAACTTGGCTTGTCCCTCGGTCATTTTGAATCGATTTGCATCGACAAAAACGGAAAAATGCTAACTCATTTTTTCCACATTGCAAGCGCTCGGGGCAATGGGGACAACTATTTCAATCCTGGATTTTCAACCCGCCACCGGATTTTGGAACCTCAATTGTCGCCGGGGGTTCACCAGACGTCGGCGGGCGTTTGAATTTTGGCGCGGGCGGGCTCACCGGTGTCGTCTTGGGGGTCGTGACCGGTGCTGCCGGGGCGGCTGCGGCCGGCGGGGTCGCCGGGGGCTGCCCCTCGCTGGAGGGCACTTTCAACACCTGGCCGATCTGAATGTTGTCCGAGGTCAACTGGTTTATCCGTTTGAGCCGCGAGACCGAACTCTTGTGATTTTTAGCGATCAGCCACAGGCTGTCCCCCTTCTTCACTGTGTAGTCAATTGTTGGCCCAATCTCCTCGGGCGTCAGCGGCGGCAGGGGTTCCGCCGGCGGCTGCTCGTCCGCCACCGCCATTGCGGACGTTGCGGGCGGCCCGCCATCCGCGGGAATTACGTTCGCTCCGGCGGGATACACCGGCCCGGGGTTGTAATTCTTGTCCTTGCTCGAGCAAGCGACACTGGCTAAGACTCCCCCCAATGCCAGGGCGAGGCTGATCTTTGATGAAATTTGCATGACCATGGCAACTCCCTACCATTTCCCACCCCAAAGTGGAAGTAAATTTTTCACCAGTTGCCCGGCAAGTGTGGGTGAGTCCATCCTGTGCATGCGCCGGACAATGCATCCTCCAATCCCCCCTTTTCCCAAGCTACCGGTGCGAAGGGCTGGAGAGCCGCCTAAAATTACTAGCAATAATGTGTTGTGCGCCTTTTGATATGCCATGGAGGTGCTCGCTACATGGTCAACCGCGGCGGGAATATCACCAAAAAACTGCTGGGCATCAGGCAGGTGGGCGACTTGAACCTGATGATCGACAGCGTCAACAATGTCTTTTCCCCCACCTACCGCCTACCGACCGAGAACACCTTGTTCTCCTGTTTCAACTACGATCCCAAGACAGGCAAGAACACCATTGGGTTCGGTTTCTTTTTCATTGCCCTCCCGGCGATCCTCACCGTGTTGCTACTGGTCTCCACCCGTTGTTTGGTTCGCGCCGGGTAACGGATTTTGCCAGGGGATCGCTGTCGGGATGAAACAGCCAGGGCAGTGGCGGCAGATGGATTCTTGTCCTTGCCACCCGCAGCCCGCTGGTTCATCCTGCCCTTTTTCCCACTATGCCCGACCTTCCCGTCAGCACTTGGTCATTGGCCCTACTCGGGGCCTTCTCCCTCGGAGTCTCCAAGACCGGTTTCCCCGGCCTGGCGCTGATAAACGTAGTCATCATGGCTGAACTGTTCGGTGCCAAGGCCTCGGTGGGGATCGTCTTGCCCCTGCTCATCGCCTGCGACCTCATCGTCTACCCGCTGTTCCGCAAACATGCCTCGTGGAAGGCCGTCCTGCCCTTGGTCCCCCCGGCGGTTTGCGGTGTCTTGGCCGGTTGGTTGATGTTGGGGCAATTCGACGATGCCACGGCAAAGAAAATGATCGGTATCATCATCCTCGCCATGCTCTTTTTCCAGTTGATCCGCACCTTGCGCCCCGAATTCCTCACCCACCTGCCAGATTCCCGGCCTTTCCGTCTCGGAACGGGACTCACCATCGGGGTCGCCACCACCCTCGCCAATGCCGCCGGCCCGGTTTATTCAATTTACGCCCTGGTACACAAGATGGAAAAACATGATTTCCTTGGCATCGCCGCCCGTTTTTTCCTCTTCCTCAATATTTTCAAAGCCCCCTTCCTCGGCCAATTGGACCTGATCAACCCGAGCTCCTTGAAAATCGACCTCGCCCTGCTGCCGGGAATTGTCACCGGCATCTTACTCGGTCGCCACTTGATCAAAACCGTCCCCCAAGGGGCATTTGAAATTCTACTCTACCTCTTCTCCCTCGCCGCGGGGCTAAGAATGTTATTTTCCTGACGTTCCCTCCCCGCATTCTACCAGCCCACTTCCCCCCTCACCTTCACAAAGGCTTGCACCGCCTCCCCCAGGTCATCCTCCGAATGCGCTGCCGACACCTGTGTCCGGATCCGGGCCGTCCCTTCGGGTACCACCGGATAAAAAAATCCAATCGCATACACGCCGCAGTCCAAAAGCTTGGCCGAAGCCCGCTGCGCTATGTTGGCATCCCCCAGCATGATCGGCACAATCGGGTGCGGTGTCTCCCCGCCGGGAATCGAAAATCCCTCTTCCTCCAGCCGCCGACGGAAAAATGCTGTGTTGCTCCACAACTTGTCCTTGCGTTCGGTGGAGCTCGTCAACATCTCCAGCGCTTTGAGCGAGCCACCGCAGATCGCCGGTGCCAGTGAATTTGAAAAGAGATAGGGCCGCGCCCGCTGGCGCAACAGTTCTATGATTTCCCCACGCCCGCTCACATAGCCGCCCAAGGCACCGCCCAGAGCCTTGCCAAAGGTCCCGGTCAAAATATCCACCCGGTCCATGCAGGCGTGGTGCTCGTGGGTTCCCCGCCCCGTTTCCCCCATGAACCCTGTGGCATGGCAGTCATCGACCATCACCAGCGCCTCGTATTGCTCGGCCAGATCGCAAATGCCATCCAACTGGGCAATCGTCCCGTCCATGCTGAACACCCCGTCCGTTGCAATCATGATCCGCCCTGCCCCCACATCGGCGCGCGCCTTTTTCAACTGGCCCTCCAAAGCGTCGAGATCGTTGTTGGCGTAGCGATAGCGTCGGGCTTTGCACAGCCGGATCCCGTCGATGATACTGGCATGGTTCAGCGAATCACTTACGATGGCGTCGTCCGCTCCCAGCAAAGGCTCGAACACCGCGCCGTTGGCATCGAAACAAGCCGCAAACAGAATCGTAGCCTCGCTCCCCAGGAATTCCGACACTGCCTGTTCCAAATGCCCGTGGATCTCCTGCTTGCCGCAGATGAAACGAACCGAGGACAGGCCGTATCCCCAGCGTTCCATAGCCGCCGCCGCCGCCGCCGTGACCTGCGCATTGTCCGACAAACCCAGGTAATTGTTGGCGCACATATTGATCACCTCTCGCCCGTCTTCGGCCAATTTGATTCTCGCTGCCTGTGGACTGGCAATTGTGCGCTCGGTTTTCCACAGTCCGCTCCCACGGATTTCCTCCAGAGTCGCTTCCAATGACGATTTGATCTGCTGATACATAGATTCTTTCCTTCCTTACTCCTTATACCCAGTCCATCACCACCTTACCCGATTCACCGCTGCGCATCACCTCGAAACCCTTTTCAAAATCCCGATAGCCGATCCGGTGGGTGATCACCGGTGAAATATCCAATCCGCTTTGAATCATCGCCGTCATCTTATACCAAGTTTCGTACATTTCCCTCCCATAAATA
>CAYTIR010000119.1:0-3669 GCA_964437955.1 uncultured Staphylococcaceae bacterium | reverse complement strand
TATCTCCGCCGCGTACTGCACCCTGGGTGAATACAACCTGCACATTCCTTAAGAACATGCCGGAGTTGAATACCCGTTCATCCATATGGGATGCATACATGCCGCTTGTGACTTCAACGTGGACATACACTTCTTTATTCTGATAGTCATTCAATAAAGTCTGTACTGCTTCGCGATTTATTTTTTCCATATATGCTGAACGCTCCTTAAATTGATCCATAGAAAAGAGATAGGCATGCTATCTCTTCCTGTTTCTATATCGTTTCGTCCTGCACGTCGATTTTCTCTACGCTGTTTGCGGCACCATGGCGGACGACGCCGACATGTTCATTCATCTTCCATCCGTTCTTGATGGCGGAAGTGACGAATGCTTTGGCGTTCTGGATTGCTTTGAGCGGCGTTTGGCCATTCGCAAGATTCGCCGTAATGGCCGCTGCAAACGTACAGCCTGCACCGTGGTTGTGGGAAGCGTCGATCTTGTCACTTGTCAGCATATGGAATTCGCTGCCGTCGTAGTAGACATCGACTGCCTTGTCACCTTCGATATCAGAACCACCTTTGATGATGACGTGCTGGGCACCTTTTTCATGGATGACTTCTGCACATTTCTTCGCAGAATCCAATGTCGTCGGTGTTTTATACCCAGCCAGCTGCCCGGCTTCGAAAAGGTTCGGTGTCACGACTGTTGCATGGGGCAGGAGGTGTTCGACCATCGCATCCACGAGCCCCGGATTAAGCACTTCATCGTCTCCCTTACACACCATGACCGGGTCGATGACGAAATGTTTCGCATCACTGTTCAGATAGGCTTCCTTACTGCGTTCGATGACCTCTTCGGAAGGAAGCATCCCCGTTTTGATGGCATCAGGCGAGATTGACAATGCCGTCTCAAGCTGTGCATCGACAACTTCGAGAGGGATCGGGTTCACACCATGTGACCATGTTTTTGGGTCCATGGTCACAATCGTAGTGAGTGCGGTCATGCCGTAGGTTTCATGCTCCTGAAAAGTTTTCAGGTCTGCTGCGATACCAGCGCCGCCACTAGTGTCAGAGCCGGCGATTGTTAGTGTCTTCTTAAGAGCCATAGGAAATTTCCCCCAATATAATTAATAATAATATTCTACTATAATAAACGCCGTATTTCTAGAGACATGCCTGATAGAATGGTATAATCGAACTTTAGACAGAGGTGATATCGAATGGAATGGAAAGATGTCTTCAAATCGATAAAAGAAACGCATGATTTCAGCGGATTGGAAGCAGAGCTTGAAAACAGGTACTCGAATGGGAAGGTGTTCCCGCCCCGTAATCAGATATATACAGCTTTTGAACTGACATCATTTGAGAATGTCCGCGTGGTGATACTCGGACAGGATCCCTACCATGGTGAAGGACAGTCGCACGGACTGGCATTTTCAGTAAATGAGGGAATAAAGATCCCGCCATCACTCAGAAATATATACAAGGAACTTGAAAGTGATCTAGGCATCGTCAGGGATGGCGGCAGTCTGAAAGACTGGGCGACCGAGGGCGTTTTATTGCTCAACACGGTGCTGACGGTGGATGCCCATGAAGCGAATTCCCACAGGAAGCTGGGATGGCAGCCGTTCACTGACGGCATCATCCAGCGTGTTTCAGATGATCTGGAACATGTCGTATTCATTCTCTGGGGCAAGCCGGCCCAGCAGAAGGAAAAATTGATCGATACAGACAAACACCTCATTATAAAATCGACACATCCAAGTCCCTTATCTGCCCACCGGGGATTTTTCGGTACGAAACCATTCAGCCGGACAAATGATTATCTGGTGGAGAATGGAAGGGAACCTGTTGACTGGAGTGAGAAGGAATGAAACAGCAGATCATAGCGGAGTTGAAGCAGGAAATCCACCGGATGGAAGTATCCAGCCAGCCGCATGAATTCGATAAACACCTGTATGCGGTGGAACGGCTGGTGGAATTACTGAAGAAAGATTCCGGAAAGAATATGGACCTGCCTGCAGTGCATAAACCGCATGAACAAACAAATGCAATGAGTGAACAGGATCGGGAAATGCTCCAGATGATGGGCGGCAAAGTCACAAAAAGTCCCGAGGCACCGCGGCAGACGAACGGACTCCCGGCAGAAATGCTTGAAACGGACGACGGATTCGGCAACGGTGATTCACTTTTTGAATTCTAAAATTTACCCAAATGGATGTAAGGAGAAAACAGGATGAAATTATTTATCATATTCGGTGCAGTGAATGCACTGATATCCGTAGCACTCGGTGCCTTTGGCGCCCATGGCCTGGAAGGTAAGATCAGCGAACATTATATGGGGGTCTGGGAAAAGGCGGTACAGTATCAGATGTATCACGCGCTCGGACTTCTGGCAGTCGGTATTCTGATGCAGGTGACCAATGCACCATTGCTTGGTGCAGCAGGATGGCTGATGCTGCTGGGTATCATCTTCTTCAGTGGATCACTGTATATACTTGCAGTGAGCGGGATCTCGATCCTGGGGGCAATCACGCCAATCGGCGGTGTACTGTTCCTCGCAGGCTGGGTCTGTCTGATCATTGGCATTGTGAAAATTTAAGCCGGATGGTGATGGAATGGTCTCAAAGAGTAACAGTTTCAGGCACTATCTGATGGTATTCCTGCTTTTTATGGCAGTCTTTGCAGCTGGCAGCGGCATCGTCAATCTGATTACGACAAAAACAATCAGCATCGGTGAAATACTGGCAATCCTCGTATTGCTTGCGACCCTGGCTTTATTTATGAACAACAGTCTGAAAAAGAGAAAGCAGCAGAAGGGCAAAAAATAATATTTGTAATCAAACCCCGCCGTTGCGGGGTTTTTTACGTGATGATTTGAGTGGATAAGTGAATGACCGCAAACTGATTTTTGAACAGATCAAGGAATGGATCAGCGACCAGGTCATTAGCGGAATTTTGTAGTGGAATATGTGAAACCGATGATGGATGAGGCGGTGAAGCTGGGTCTGACGGATAAGGGTAACGATTGATGGTGTGGACCCTTATGAAAAATCCCCCGGTTCGTTTGAACCAGGGGATTCATGTATGCAGCGTGGCCTATTTGCCACCGCCTTTTTTACGATTTCTTATTTTTCTAATCAGAAATGGCAATGCCATGTATATGATTCTTCTTATCAATCGGCCCATCATTATTCCTCCCGCTTTGGTTTTCTTTACTTATAACCGAATATGGAAGGCTTAAAACAACCCGGATTACTTAAAGAATGCCGGAAGTTCTTCAGCCGGCAGGTTCACACCTACAAAGAAATCTCCAAATTCGCCATATCGTGCAGATACTTCATCGAATCTCATTTCATAGATCAGTTTCTTGAAATGGATCATATCATCTGAGAATAAAGTGACGCCCCATTCGTATTCATCAAGGCCGACCGAGCCAGTGATGAATTGTTTTACCTTACCGGCGTAACTGCGGCCGATCATTCCGTGGGAATACATGAGTTCACGGCGTTTATCCATGTCTAGCATGTACCAGTTGTCGTTGCCTTCACGGCGTTTATCCATCGGATAGAAACAGATGTAGCGTGATTTCGGCACTTCAGGATACAGACGTTTTCTGACATGTTCGTTCTGATATGGATCTTCATCGGAATCTTTCGCAAGATAGTTGCTGAGTTCGATGACGGAAAC
>CAYTIR010000118.1:0-3705 GCA_964437955.1 uncultured Staphylococcaceae bacterium | reverse complement strand
TATCATAAAGAATTAAACTGTTATAATAAAGTAAATCTTTGCAGCAGGGGTGAGGTATGTTAAAAGGAAGAATCATTAAAGCATTGAGCGGATTTTATTATGTGGAGAATGAGGGGCGTATATATGAGACCCGTGCGAGGGGGAAATTCAGGAAAACGCTTGAAACACCACTTGTCGGGGACATTGTGTCTTTTCAGATTGAAAATGAAGTCGAAGGCTACATCAATGAAATACATGAGCGGAAGAACGCGCTGATCCGTCCGCCTGTGGCAAACATCGATCAGCTGCTTGTAACGATGAGCATGAAATCCCCGGATTTCAGCTATTATTTGCTGGACCGCTATCTGGCCTATGCAGAAGCACATGACATGGAGCCTGTCATAGTAATTACAAAAACAGACCTGGATGCGGACAAAGCCAGGCTTGATGAGATCAGAAGTGTATATGCGGAAATCTATCCTATCCATTTCACTGACCGTAATCATATAAATGAGGATCTAAAAGGGATTTTTAAAGATCGGCTGAATGTTCTGGCAGGACAATCCGGTGTAGGGAAATCGACGCTGCTCAATACGCTTGTCCCCGAACTTGATCTGAACACTGCTGAGATTTCAAATGCGCTCAACCGAGGAAAACATACTACCCGTCATGTTGAACTTGTAGAGGTCGGCGGCGGTTTGATTGCGGATACGCCGGGCTTCAGCACGATTGAGTTCACGGATATAGACAAATACAACATCAAATACTGCTTCCCTGATTTCAATGCCTACAGCGGCCGCTGCAAATTCAGAGAGTGTTCCCACATCAATGAACCTAAATGTGGTGTGAAAGCGGCAGTGGAAGCAGAGGAGCTGGCAAGAAGCCGTTACGGAAGCTATTTGAGCATCCACCAGGAAATTGATAACAGAAAAGAGAGGTACTGATTATGAATAAAGTATTGCCTTCGCTGCTTGCGGCGGATTTTACACGTTTAGGTGAGGATATTGAAAAAATGGAAGCGGCAGGAGCCGATATTTTCCATCTTGATATCATGGACGGCCAGTTCGTCCCTAACATTTCATATGGTCTGCCGATTGTCCAGGCGATTGCCGAGAAAGCGACGATACCCCTCGATGTCCATCTCATGACCGAGCAGCCTGAGCAGTTTATTCCGGAATTTGCTGAAATGGGTGTGGATATGCTGTCCTTTCATATTGAGGCAACATCCCACCCGCACCGCATCTTGCAGTTGATACATCATCATGGCATGAAAGCGGGCATTGTACTCAATCCGCACACCCCGATAGACAGCATCAAACACCTGCTGTCCGAAATTGATTTTGTACTGATCATGACGGTGAATCCGGGCTTCGGTGGACAGAAATTCATCACAACATGTGTGGAAAAGATAAAGGAACTGGACATGACACGTAAAAAAGCAGGATATGATTTTGAAATAGAAGTAGACGGCGGCATCAACGATGAAACGGCAGAGACGTGCACGGCTGCCGGTGCTGATCTGCTCGTCAGCGGTTCCCATCTTTTTAAATCGGAAGATTGGAAACAGTCTGTAGAGGCACTGAAAGGATAGTGGATATGCATATCAATGTCATAGTAAGAGCTGCTTCAAGACACATTGAGGAAGTGTTCCGCAGCAGGCAGGATGAACTTTGGGCAGGAGTGGACAAAGGCGTGGTAATGCTTCTTGAAGCGGGCATAAACCCAAAGTATACTTACGGTGATTTTGACTCCATCACCGAAGAGGAGCGGAAATATATAAAAGCACGGACAGCAATAGAGCCTGTACCAATGGAAAAGGATGATACAGACCTTGCGCTCTGTCTGGCTGATTTGGCATCGAAAGGATATTCCTCCATCCATGTCTATGGTGCCACAGGCGGAAGAATGGACCATTCACTCGGGAATATCCATATGCTCGTGCATGAAGATCTGAGAGAAGTGGATATAAAGGTGATAGACTGTCAAAATGTTATAAGTCTGCTCCAGGAGGGTAAGCATGAAGTGAGACGGCAGGAAGGGATGAAATATGTATCCTTCCTGCCATTTAATGATGAAACGACTTTGTCGTTGGATGGCTTTCTTTATGATCTGGAGAACCAGCGGCTTGAATTTGGCACGACACTGACAATCAGCAATGAATTTACAAAAAATGTTGGTAGTGTATATACAGATAAAGACATACTTATGGTACAATCCAAAGACTAGCATGAAAGAGGTGATCGAATGATCTTTATGGGTGCAATTGCCAATGGTCTGGCGATTGTAATTGGAGGGCTTCTGGGTCTGGTATTCACTTTCATACCTGAACCGATCAAAGATTCAATAATGAAAATCCAGGCCCTTGTCATCATGACACTGGGAATACAGATGGTGGTGCAGGCGGAAGATATAATCGTAACGCTTCTCAGTCTGATCATTGGTGTTGTCATAGGTGAAGTGATCCGCCTTGAAGAGCAGCTGAACCGATTCGGTCACTGGATGGAGTTTAAACTGGGAGATAAACATGCAGGGAACTTGTCCCAGGGATTTGTTTCAGGTACACTCGTCTTCATCGTCGGTGCAATGGCTATAGTCGGCGGGCTTGATGCCGGTCTGAGAGGGTCCAACGAAGTACTCTATACAAAGTCTATCATGGATTTCTTCATAGCCGTAGTGATGACGACGACATATGGGCTCGGCGTAATTATTTCAGGTGTCCCTGCCTTCTTGTATGAATCGGGTATCATCATATCGGCTTCACAGGTTGCACGTATCATTCCGGAATATATACTGGATCAGATGATTCTGCAGGTGTCGGCCACAGGCGGTGTAATCCTTCTTGCCATCGGACTCAATATGCTGAATGTGACCAAAATGCGTGTTGGTAATATGATTCCTGCCATTTTCACAGCAATGGGAATGGTATACATTCTTAATATTTTCTAATAAAACCCCCGGCAGTCATAATGTGAACTGCCGGGGATATTTTAATGGATAAAATGATATAATGGAGGTATAAAAAAATCCATCCGGGATTCCCTGGATGGACTCAAAGTAGAATTAAACGCGCTGTACTTTGCCTGATTTGAGGGCACGGGCTGAAACCCATACTCTTTTTGGCTTACCGTCGACCATGATTCTTACTTTTTGAAGGTTTGCACCGAAGCTTCTTTTGTTAGCGTTCATAGCGTGTGAACGGTTGTTTCCAGAAGCCGCTTTGCGTCCTGTGAAATAGCAAACTTTAGACATGTTGTCATCTCCCTTTTGTAAAGATTTCAATAATGATTGATTGTTGGTTTCATTGCATACTATAATATAATACATGATTGGAATTAGATTGACAAGTAATTTTATGTTCAAATGAAAAATGAAAAACGGCGGATTTAGCTTGTAATTATAGCATATTTCTGATTATAATTAAATGATGTGTCAGGGGGGAAAATATGACATTGGAAATTAAAAATGATTTAGGCAGCATCGATATTGCGATTGATGTGATTGCGAACATTGCCGGCAATGCAGTAGTGGAAAGCTATGGAGTGGTGGGAATGGCTTCCCGGCACCAAGTACGGGACGGGTTTGCAGAACTTCTTGGTAAAGAGAACTATGCACGCGGTGTAATCATAGAGAATAATGATGGAAATCTGGATGTTGATCTGTATATCATCGTTGGATATGGAATTAAAATATCAGAAGTGGCGAGCACTGTACAGTCAACTGTTAAAT
>CAYTIR010000117.1:0-3712 GCA_964437955.1 uncultured Staphylococcaceae bacterium | reverse complement strand
GCGATCCCTGCGATGGCGGTGAAGGTGTAGACGGCGGCGATGCCGATGGACCACAGGCGCGGCTCGTGAACCCATGCCCACAGGGTGTGAGGCCAGCGTCGGTCGGGGCGTGTATCGGGGTCGGTCACGATGACCTCCTGGTGGGTCGGGTCAGGCGGCGAGCCAGAGCGCTGGGATGTTAGGTGGGGCTGCGGTGGGCGGTGGTGGTTCAGTCCAAGGTGAACCGGACGCCGGTCAGTGTGATGGCGCCGGGGGTGGCGTTCAGCAGGGAGGCCTCGATCTTGCCGTCTGTGCCGACCCGCAATCGCGCCTGGTTCGATTGCAGCGTGCCGACGACTGCTGCCGGGTAGTACTGGAGATTGCTAGGTCGGAACCCGTCCGGGAGGGTCGCTACGGTGTAGAACTCTGCGGCGGTATGACCGTCCATGCCCACACCGCCGCTGAGCATGACCTCGCGGCCAATCCGGCGGTAGGAAGGTGAGTAGTAGCCGCTGGCAACCGCCGATGTGATGGTGAGTGCGGTCCAGTCGGTGTCCTGGAGGATGGTGCGCTGAATCCACCCACCATTGCCATCGGAGTAGCAGTGCAGGAGGGTAGGGCGGGCGCCGGTGAGTTCGATGAAGAAGGAGTGGCTGTTTCCGTTGTAGACGGTGGCGACCGCGCCGGAGGGCAGTCCCACCCCGGTCGTGTCCAGCACCGTGTGCACGCTGGTGTGAAACCGGAAGATGCCCTGGTTGACGGCGAGCATGTAGTCAAAAATGCCCGGCAGGGTGGTCAACGCCTGCCCGGTGATGAGGTTACGCAGGGAGCCAGCAACGCGAGGCATGATCCCGGCCTCTAGGGTGCTGATGGCCGGGGTGGACCAACCGACCGCAGCCGGGGAGAAGTCGAGTGCGTCGGGGTGGTCAGAGAACTCCTCGAAGATGACAATGCCCTCGTTCGGGGAGGTCGCATTGTCCTTGACCGCGTACGAACTGGTTACGGTCAACGTGTACACGCCGCCGTCGGCTAGTTGGATGCCTTCGTTCTCGATGCGGGACACAGTGAAACCCTCACCGGTGAGGATGTCTGCCATGCCGGAAGGGTCCATCAGCGCATCCACCAGGACACTGCCTGTGGGGGTCAACACACGCAAGCCCTGGTAGCCGTAAGGGTCGACGGTGGTGCCGTTCTCCCAGTAGCCGCCCACGCCCTCCAGGTAGTACCCGCCAGCGTCAGCGATGCCCTGAGACTTGGGGAACCCGGACGAGATGTACTTGTGCGGGTTGCCACCGGCCAAGGTCTCATCAAAGATGAACGACCCGACCGTGGCCATGTTGTTGGCGCTGACCCGCTTGAACTGGCCACGGGAGCGTGGGCCTAGCGGCCCGAGAGGGGACGTCGGGTCGGGAACCGTGAAGACCCCGTTGGCGTAGGCAAAGTCACCGGCGGCCAGGCCGACGTCGCGGATCGTGGTCGGGGTCACCTGGGACTGGTTCGTCGGCAGGGATGTGATGTCGAACTTGCCCAGCCCGGTCTGCGTCGTCCGTAGATACAGGTAGCGCGAACTGCCCTCCCACACAACCGCAGCACCCTGGGAAACATAGGTAGTGGCCACGGCAAACACCGACTTGTAGGCGCCAGTGTCGAAGTCGTAGACCGCGACAACCTGCCCAGTGGGCACCAGTTCAGGCGAGCGCGCCCGGTAACAGATAAAGATCTCACGGCGCACCGCGTCGATGGCGAAGCATTGCGGGTAGTGATGACCCCACGTGGCCCGCATGGCCACATAGTTCGGGTGCTTGAACGGCAGCGACAGCTTGATCCGCTTGCGGTAGGCGCGCTTGAACTGGTCCAGGTCCACGGAGGTGGACACGAACGCCTCAGATAGGGCTGTCTTGAGGTTGCTGCCCTCGTCCTGCACCAGCGCGGTCACAGCAACATCGGTAGCGTCCATGCCATTCTCGAACTGGTCAAGAAGGTTCTGCATGTCGTTGATCACGGTCGGGTCCAGGCCGCTGAGGGTCTGCACCTGAGCGTCCGTGTAAGCGTAAGCATCAGCACGAGCCAAGTCGGCCTCTTCACGGGCCTGCATGGCGTCGGAGACGGCGTGCTTCTCCCAATCGGCAGGCAGGTCGTAGGTGTCCTGCCCGACCGGGTAGTAGACACCGTGGATGTGCTGTGGCATCAGGACTCCTCCTGCTCGATGTCATGGAAGTCGGGTGGGGTGTTCTGTCGGGTGCGGGCTGCTGCTGCGTCGGCGCGGATGCGGTCGGCGGCGGCGAGGCTGTCGGCGGCGGCCTGTTCGTGGATGTTCACGTACTCGGTCTCGGTGGCGATGGTGCGGCGGTCGCGGCGCACGGCCTCGATCGCGGCGGCACAGTCCGCCAGTTCGGCGTCGGTCATGGCCCGGTAGTCCGGTCTGCTCGGGGTCATCGCAGCTTCCTGATGATGATGTTGCGGACAAGGAACCCCTGCCCGGTGGCGAGCATCCCGCCACGGGCCTGGAGGTTGATCCGGACGATGCCCGGTGCGGTTACCGGGGCGTCGAGCGTGACGTTCACGTAACCGTCTGCGGGGGTCTGTGTCGGCGGGTACGGGCCGTTCCCGTTCGGGATGACTGCACCCTCCTGGCCTGCGACCCACCACCTGATGTCGGCAGGTTGGGTGACCTTCACCTGCGCGGACAGTCGCAGGGTCTCCCCTGCGGCGACGGTCGGGCGGGCCACCGGGTGCAGGTACAGCGATGTCCCGCCCTGCGTTTCGGTGACCTTCAAGACGGGTACGCCGACGTCAACGGCCATTGATACGGTGTCCTCCCCGAGGGTGGCGTTCCACCCGGCCGTCGAGGACGACGGCGGCGCCAGATTTGGCCCCAGGTGCAGCGTCGACACCTCCCGCTCCCGGTCGTAACTGCGGCCACCGACGCGCTCCCGGTCGGCATCGTAGGTGCGGCCGATGCCGTCCTCGTCGGCCTGCGCAGCGACCAGTGCGGCCCGCTCGGCGTACGTGATCGAGTGGACGTTGACGGCCAGCACCCACAAGGTGAGCGTCATCGACGGGGCACCACCGGAGGGCACGTCACGGTTGGGGATGCCAGTGACAACACCATCGAGGGTCACGTCCGAGCGTGACGTTGGCTTGATGTGGACCCGTTGCCCGACCTTCACTGAGGTGTCGAGCGCGCAGTGGATGGTGACTTGTCCGAAGTCGTCCTGGTGGGAGTCGGCCATGATCTGCGCGAGCTCGGTGGCCTGTGAGGCGGCTTGGACGTTCAAGCCGGCGTCATGGACGTACTCCTCCAAGTCGCCCCACCCGTTAGGGTCAGGGGTCATCTCATCCGAAACGCCCTCGACCTCACCGAACTGGCCAACGCCAGACCCGCGCAGCACCGGCAGCGGCTGGGTCAGTTTCGAGGGGTTCTGCTCACGCAGGCTGTCGGACTCAGGGTTGGGAAGGTTGACAAACTCCTCGTCCGAGCCAAGGCCAGGGCCAGGAGTGATGGTGATCTTCACCCGGTGGGCACCGACCTGCTCCGCGGTGTAGATCACGTCACCAGGGACAGCCCACCGGATCATGTTGCCGTGCTCAGCGTTACGTACGTGACCGCCCCACCACGAGCCCCGACCGCGAGCGAAGTCATCCTCCAGGTGCCACGGCTCAGACACCGGCTCACCAGCCCACCGGAAATCCAGGTCCGGTGGTGCGCCCCAGAACGTGCCCTCGCGGGGCT
>CAYTIR010000116.1:0-3723 GCA_964437955.1 uncultured Staphylococcaceae bacterium | reverse complement strand
GTTTAAAAATTTGATAATTTCTTTACATAATATTAAAATTAAGAATATAAGGCTTAAAGGGAGGGATCACTATAAAGAAATTCAGGATTATTTATAAAAATCGTATGAGGCAGACCATCTATACTAATATTCATACGCTGGATAGTTTAAAGCAGGCAATTAAGAATGCCAAAGAAGACGGCCGGGGTCATCTGATGTTGAATGGGAATGAAATTTTTCCAAATCAGGTCAAGAAAGTTAAACAATTAAAATAGTCATGTTTTTTTATCATTATTAACGATAAGATTGACAATTGATGATAGGGCGACCAGGGTTCTAAATGTTTCTTCTTGTAGGTACAGTCTTCGTTTATATTTCAAATAAAAACCAATCTCTTATGAAAAGATTGGTATAATCATAATGAACGTTTAGAATTTTATCGTCCTTTTATTTACTTTTCATCCATTCATGTTTAAGCATTGACATGAATGCAGCATCTTTGTATTTTCCTTTTGCATAAAAATGCTCTCTGAGTACACCCTCATTTTTAAATCCTTGTTTTTCATATATTCTGACTGCTTTTTCATTCTCAGTATCTACATAGAGATATACCTTGTGCATATTAAGCACTTCAAACGCATAATTTACAGATTCCTTAAATGCAAATTTAGCGAATCCATTTCCACTGAACTCCGGTTTGATCATTATCATGATTTCACAATTTCTATGGATGAAGTCTATAGCATCAAGCCCTACGATACCAACCAGGTCGTATTCATTTATTATGACAAATTTTCTAGCCGACTCACTCGAGCTGTTATTCCTAAAATTTTCATTCAATTTTGATAATGAATTGTATGGTTCCTCGAACCAATATGACATTAAAGAATAGTCATTAACAAGTTCGTGTACGAATTTCAGATCTGTTTGCTCCAACGGACGTAGTTTCATGTCAGCCTCCTGAATTATTTGGGTTTTTTATCACTATAATATTACCATTTTAACAGTAGAAAGGAAGAAATGGTAAAAAGATGACAAAGAAGCTATCCAGAGAAAACAGGATAGCTTCTTTAAATATACTCTTATAAAATTAGAATGCCAGTTCTACACGGCTTCCGGAAGGGTCTTGAGAGAAAGTCCTGTGGCCTTCATACGTGACAGTAAACCCATTATCTTCGAGTCTTTTTATTGCATTATTCCTGGATATTTCATCCGGGTATCTTAGTACGTAGAAGTTGAGTCCGACACTGTTTGGCTCCGGAGCAGGGGCGCCTGGTCCATTCCATATATTAACAGCAATATGGTGGTGGTAATTTTCTGTCGACATGAACAGTGCCTGGCTGGCAAAATCACAAACGACATCCATGCCAAGCCCCTCAGTATAGAATTTAACAGCACTGTCCAAATTGCCGACGTGGAGGTGCAAGTGTCCCATTATGGTAGCTTCAGGCATGCCATTCCATTGCTTATTTGGATCGAAGGACTCTAAAAGATTTTCAAAATCCAGTGGTTCAGTGGTCATTTCGACCTGGCCGTTGTGCCATTTCCACTCTTCGGATGAACGGTCTATATAAATTTCAATACCATTGCCGTCAATGTCGTTCAGATACAGTGCTTCACTGACTCTGTGGTCGGCAGAACCGAATCTGATGTTATTGTTGGCAAGGTGTAAAGTTACTGCAGCGAGGTCAGAGCGTTCAGGCAGCAGAATTGCAAAATGATACAATCCGGAAGTTCTGCCTTTTGGTACAGTATCTTCAGGTTGATGCAGTGACAGAATACTCGTTTTACCATCTGTGGTCAGGCTTGCAGAGTCGTCATTTTTATCCAATACAGAGAAACCTAATGTTTCTGTATAAAATTTGATTGAACGATCCAGATTGGAAACATTTATCTTAACGTGATCTACGTGTGCTGCGGGTGGTGTGTGAAAATTCATATTAATATCCTCCAGATACCTTATTAGTTACTTTATGTAACATAGTATATAATAAACAATTAATTATGTAAAGAGATATGATATCGTTTAATTATATGCTTGTCTGTGATACAATATAATCGAAGGAAGTGATAAAGGATGAAACAATCGACACTTTGTCCAAGGTTTGAAAAAGCTGTTTCATTGCTCAGTCAGAGATGGACTGCTTTAGTAATTTATCAGATGCTGGATGCCCCGCAACGATTTGGTGCAATACAGTCTGCCATCGGTGTGAGTGGGAAGGTGCTTTCCGACAGACTTAAAGATATGGAGCAGGAGGGGCTTATCAAAAGAGATGTCTACCCCGAAACACCTGTGATAATTGAATATTCACTGACAGACAAAGGCCGTTCACTTGAGCCAGTCTTAAGAGATATTGAAGAATGGTCGAAGGACTGGATTCCTTACAAAGAAACTGAGCAGGTTCAACAGTAGATAAGTGTGTCATCTTTCAACGAAGAAAGGTGGCATGCTTATTTTTATTGTACCCGTCCCGGTAGTAGTTAATGTATTATTATGCTGATAAGTTCGTGCATAATAAAAACCCAATGGCTGTCATTGGGTTAGTGGTTTTCTGACCATATTCCTAAGTTTTTAGCCTTTGCTTCTTCTTGAGCGGCTTCAAGTATATCCGCATGTGTGTCATTAGGCGGATTGACATATTTCACTTCAGCCAGACCTTCTCTTACCAGTGTTTCATTGATCATCTCTCCGTCAGCGTATACATAAGCAAGATATCTGTCATAATCATCCTGGTTCGGTCCCTCGTCAAATTCAACTTCAATCTTGTCTGCCTGAGACAAAAGCTCTTTTGTACGTTCGGAAGCTTCTTCGCCAAAAGGTTCCTCACCATGCCTGGAATGTTTGGATTCCGGGGTATCTATGATTAGATATCTGAAGCTTTCACTCGAACCGTTGTAGTTGAAGCGGGTCGTATCACCGTCGATGAATTCGGAAACAGTCACTTCTATTCTCTCTCCGTTTTCCAAATTTCCGGAAGCTGTTGGATCTTTCCTCTGATCCTGTGGATTATCTTCCATCACTAACGTTGAAATGATGACGACAATAAGGAGTAATAAGATGGAAGGGATGGTTAACTTCTTTTTCTTCATATACAGACATCCTTTGTTCAATTCTCATGCTACTCATTATAATACCGTACAAATGCAATCTGTGAAATAGGCAAAACATAAGGGAATCGATGCGGGGATAGTTTTAAAGTTAAGAACTTCAATAATAGCTGATATAGGTAATTGAGTTTTTATAATGAAAGTATAGTACATGTTGTACACATGATCTTTTGCGGGTAAGAGATTCATCTGTGAGAAGGTAAGGATGATAGTCACATTAAATTCGTAATCTTTTCATTTACCACAAGGATTGAAGTAGGGGAACATAACGGATTCATCCAGACTTTACACATTGTTCCTGCAACTCGTTGTACTTTAGTATTCCAAATTATTATTGGTTCTACATGGGATAGGGAGAATGTATTTATATTCTGTAATTATTAAGAAAGTGTAAATTTGGCATAATAAAGTTATGGAAATCACTTGAAATGGACCGGAAAAACGTATAGTATATATATCAGGCGTTGAAAAAGACGTAAATAATATTGCCGCGGGATGGAGCAGTCTGGAAGCTCGTCGGGCTCATAACCCGGAGGTCGGTGGTTCGAATCCACCTCCCGCAATTTTTTTATGTTATATTTTGGTCCCGTGGTGTAGCGGTTAACATGCCTGCCTGTCACGCAGGAGATCGCGGGT
>CAYTIR010000115.1:1982-3755 GCA_964437955.1 uncultured Staphylococcaceae bacterium | reverse complement strand
GGCCTCCGTGTAAAAGTAGATGGACGCTTTGAGTATTTTGCAGTGACGGACGGTTTCGTTGAAATCCGCTCTGATAAAGTGACTGTACTTGTTCAGGCTGGCGAGTCTGCTGAAGATATTGATACTGAACGGGCTGTTGCTGCAAAAGAACGTGCGGAAGCACTTCTGCAACAGGAACGTGATGAGAAGATCGATAAATTCCGTGCTGAACTCGCTTTGCACCGGGCGATCAATAGAATAGACGTAGCTAAACATAGTTCATAAATCACCCAGGCAGCTGCCTGGGTTTTTTTAAGGTGGTAAAAATGTTAATTTCGCAGCTTGCTTTCATACACATTATCCTTCATATTTTCTGTGTCATTTTTGCATTTTGGGTAATTGGTTCCCTTAATATAGACGGTTGGTTCCGCAGGGGCGATACAGGACGTATCCGGCTTTTCTTCATATTGACTGCAATACTTCTAGGCAGTGCACTGAGCAATTTCATAATGGATTTCTTCCGCCTGGTGCAGGAAGCTTCATTAATGTTTGGATAAATCCTTTACAAACATGTTTATACAACTTTAAAATAGTGAATAGTGTATTGTGAACATGTGATTTAAAAATATGGAGTGATTTGTATGGAGTCAATAATTGTAAAGGGTGGAAACAGATTGTCTGGTTCCGTGAAAATAGAAGGATCGAAGAACGCTGTGCTTCCGATAATGACAGCATCTCTACTGGCAGAAAAGGGCGTATCAACATTGAATAATGTGCCGCTTTTGTCCGATGTGGATAATTTGGGTAACCTGATGAAATATTTGGGGGCGGTTGTGAATCGTTCAAATAACTCAGTCGAAATCGATGCATCAGGCAGGCTGGATTGTACGGCACCATACGATCTGGTCAGTAAAATGCGTGCGAGTATGCTTGTCATGGGACCTATGCTTGCAAGATACGGCTATTGTAACGTGGCAATGCCGGGAGGCTGTGCGATTGGCTCAAGACCTGTCGAACAGCATATTAAAGGTCTTGAGAAGATGGGTGTTACATTTAGAACAATAGACGGCAGTTTTGAAGGTAAAACTGACGGGCGTCTTCAGGGTGCCAAAATATATTTGGACTTTCCAAGTGTCGGTGCTACTCAGAACCTCATCATGGCAGCGAGTCTGGCTGAAGGAACAACACATTTGGAGAATGTGGCCCGCGAACCAGAAATAGAAGATTTGGCAAATTATATTAACTCCATGGGCGGGAACATCAAAGGGGCCGGTACCGGCCATATTACAATTGAAGGTGTCGAAAGTCTTGAAGGGACTGAACATACAGTCATACCGGACCGCATTGAAGCCGGTACATTCATGATTGCCGGAGCAATCACAAAAAGTGAAATTGTACTAGAGAATGTGATAACCGATCATTTGACAGCACTGATTTCGAAACTTGAAGAAACTGGTGTCCGTATTGTGCCGGAAGGACACAACAGTGTCAGGATAATTCCACCGGAGCAGTTGAAATCCATCCAGGTTAAAACGATGCCACATCCAGGTTTTCCAACTGATATGCAGAGTCAGATGATGGCTTTGCTCACAACAGTTGATGGTGTAAGCATCATTACCGAAACAATTTTCGAATACAGATTCATGCATGTGGATGAATTTGCAAGTATGAATGCGGATATTGATCTGCAGGAGAATCATGCCATCATCAAAGGTGTAAAGACACTTGAGGGAGGCAGAGTGAAGGCAACAGACTTGAGGGCTGCAGCTGCCTTGATTCTTGCAGGTTTGGCAG
>CAYTIR010000115.1:0-1972 GCA_964437955.1 uncultured Staphylococcaceae bacterium | reverse complement strand
ACGGTTATACTGTAGTTACTGAACTTAAGCACCTCGATCGTGGATATGTCGACTTCCATAAGAAACTTGAAAAACTAGGAGCAGACATTGAACGGACGGGTGATGACACTTCACAAAAAAGTGTGGTAGCACAGAAGTAAAGAGGTATTATTATGGCGGAGCAATCCAAAAAATTAGTCCACCGCAGATTTCCATTAATCGTACGAATCCTTTTATTTGTCTATATTGCTGTTATTGTCTTTTTTGTAGGGCTTATGATTGGATTTGGCATATTGGATAATCCTATAGAAGTATTTCGATTGGAAACATGGGAGCACATCATCAAATTAACCAAGGAATGATAATTAAATGCTGACTTATGACCAGATTAAAGCTATTATCCCGCATCGTCCTCCATTCCTCTTGATAGATAGAGTGACTGATATTGAACCGGGTGTAAAATGTACAGGTATTAAACAGGTTTCTGGAAATGAGCCGTTCTTCCCCGGACATTTCCCAGGATATGCAGTTATGCCGGGAGTGCTTATTGTTGAGGCGTTGGCCCAGGTAGGTGCTGTGGCATTATTGCAGGAAGAGAAATTCAAAGGGAAATTAGCCTTCTTTGCAGGCATCGATAAATGTAAATTTAAAAAGCAGGTTACTCCAGGAGATACTTTGGAGCTGACCGTAGAAATTACTAAAATCAAAGGTCCAATCGGCAAAGGTGAAGCGATTGCCACTGTCGATGGAGAAGTTGCCTGCAAATGCGAAATTACATTCGCTATACAAGATGAAAAAACATCCGAT
Organism: uncultured Staphylococcaceae bacterium; assembly: GCA_964437955.1. GTDB lineage: Bacteria > Bacillota > Bacilli > Staphylococcales > Salinicoccaceae > Salinicoccus. Next base: position 1,186 of record CAYTIR010000115.1, on the reverse strand, counting down.
GATTAATTGTCATCGGATGTTTTTAATTCTATTTTTGATTCCATCATAGCTGTAAATTCATTGAGGAGTTCTTTCCCCTCGTAACCTTCATCAATGAGCTGAGCAAGCAGATTTTCTGCATAGTTCGGATTTTGTGGAATGATATCTCCTGTGAAAATCAAAGAAATGGCATTGTCAATTTCGTTCAACTCTCTAAGTACACCTTTGAATCTGGCTGGTTCGTTCGATGGCCGGGTAATAGTGACAAGCAGATCGATTTCTTTGTCTAAATACGGGTCAAGGATATTGTTGAAATCGGGTGAGGTGGAAATCTCCAGTATCCATGAATTTTCGCTTGTTTCCTTATTGATGATGATGCCGTCAATTAGATCCAATATGATAAAGTTGCCTTCATATTCAATTTTAACTTCGATGATTTTAAAAGACTTCATTATTAGTACCCCTCTCAAATTACAAAGCTTGAAACAGCAAAATATTTAAAATTGCATAATAAACTCCTTCAATATGTACAAATAATTACAGATACAATTTAATTGTATAGAAATCACAGATAAAATCAAATATCCGTCGTTTGCAGAATATTCGATGCCCCCTTATCTTGTATACAGGAAGGGGGTGAAAATATGATGAACAAAGTTCTGCTGGTCGGAGAACTTGTTAAAAACGTTACGCTCTCCCAGACAGCCAATGGAAGTATCAATTCTTTCATCATCGCCACGATCCGTGTACCTAAGGATGAGAGGAAAGAAAAGGAAATACATTTCATATACTGTAAAGCTTTCGGAAAAGCAATTCCTAAAATACTTTCCGAAACCAGGGAAGGCGAGATTTTATGTGTCAGCGGTCAAGTCGCTTCAACTTCTCATATGAAGCCGGATGGTGAAAAAGAATATGGAATGGAAATATGGGCAGAAAGCGTAAAACAAATGCCACAGAAGATATCTGATCAAAAAAATCTGAACAATCCTTCAAAAATGATAGGTGATGCTGTCAGGTATTACGATCAGCATAACGTTGTAGGTCAGAAGTCCATCCACACATTAAATGACGATTTGAAAGACCGGAAAATATCCAACAGAAGTGATACACATCTGCAAGCCCTTGAAAAAATCATGGGAGAAACCCGACAAGTTACAGATACAAGTGATTCCAATAAAAAAGAGGAATCAGGTGCTGTCCAGCAGGA
>CAYTIR010000114.1:0-3794 GCA_964437955.1 uncultured Staphylococcaceae bacterium | reverse complement strand
CGAAGGCGGAGACATTGTCGATCGCCCGTTGAGGGCTCCTTTTGCCATCCTCCCCAACTTGGCTGAGTCCGTGGCCGGCATTGGGGGTATAGGAAATGTACTTCGGGTCGGGGAGGTCGTCCCAATAGAGGTTGAGGGCGTCAGTGGTCCAGTAGCGGTCGTTGTTTGCCAATACAATCAGCTTGGGCATGGTGTATTTCTGCCGATAGGTGTAGGGGTCGACCATCGTCCAGAGTTTTTGGCTGCGCTCGCCTTCGGGCAGCGGGACGAGGTCGCGCCTGGTGTAGGGTTCGATTTGTTCGCTGGGTTTGCCGAAGGCTTCGATTTGGTGTGGCAATTGTTCCGGGATGTTCAACATATCGATGACCATGGGGGCGATGGCGCTGACCCGGGGGTCGGCGGCTGCCGTGAGCCAGGTCGTCCAGCCGCGTTTGGAGGCGCCGGTGACGACGAATTTTTCGATCGGCTGTTGCCATTCGGTCTGTGCAAACTCTTGCAGGCTGTCCATGGCTTTGACGAGGCTTTTGATCATGGGGAACAGCAGTGGCCAGGTGGAGTCACCGCTATCGAGGTAGCGGACAAAGGTCTCGGCGATGAGATCGTCCTCGTAGAGGCCGTCGAATAGGGGTTGCCTGGGAATGCCCAGCAGCACGGCGACGGGGGCATTGATGCGCTGGGCGAGGGTGGTGCCGAGCGTGGCCTTGCCCATGGTTTTGGGATTGAAAGTGCCGCCGCTGTTGAGCAATAGGATTTTTTTGGTAGGGGGGGCGCTCCTGGGCCGGATCAGGATGAGATCGTGTGTCCAGGGGAGGTCGTGCCAGGTTTGCGATTGAAGTTTGATGAGCCAGATATCGGATTCTCCGAGGCTGGTTTTTTTGACCAAGTGCCACTGGGTGGTGGGGTCTTTTTTGGCCACGTAGGCCTGGAGATCGCCGGGAATGGGTTCCGCAGATGTCTTGGCGAGAGCGAGAAGGCTGAGCAGGGCAAAGAGGAAGAGACAGGCAGGGGTTTTCATACAGAGCGGGTATTTTTTGTTTTCCGGGGTTAGTCTAGCCGACAAGACGAGGAGGCCAAAGGAAAATTGGATGCTTCTGGCACTCGTCGGGGTTGTCCCCGCCTGACCAGGGTGGTTTACCCCCTTGCGCTAACGTGGTTCCTGCGACTTGTCTGGTGAGAAATTTCGAGACCACCCTCTCTTCCCTGATCCCTTGGGATTGTGTAGAAAGCCTTAGTTTAGTATTTGTGTTTCGCTCTGGCCAGCGATAGCCTTTGCAAATGGATTACGGAGGAGGTTGGAAGTTTATTTTGTATCTGCTGTCTGCAGTCTTCGCCATTGTTCTTCCGGGCTGTCATTCGCGACCAAAAAATGCTGACCTGCAGCCTATTCCAACCCCTACAGGGTCTGCCGGGACTCATGGGCCTGAAACGATATTTGTCTCTACCAACCGCGGGCAGGAGCAAGAGTCCAAGCCCTATTTCAACAAAGAGCGCAGCAATGAGATCCACTACGCAAAGTTCGGGATTTCAGTGCCCCAATACAAGAACCGCGACGCCTATACCTTTAAGACCCCCGGTGCCGGGCGGGTGGATCCCGAGAAACATTTTTTCGCGACCTCCAGTGAACTGCTCGACAGTGGGGCGGCGTTTGGCAAGCAACTCGAGGAGTATATCCAGGCGGACTCCCATTCGAAAAAAGTGTGGATCTATGTGCATGGTGTGTACACCCATTTTGCCGAGGGCGTGTTTTTCACCTCCCAATTAAACCGCTACAGCGGGGTGGAGGGAACCCCCCTCCTATTCAGCTGGCCCTCTGGTGGCAAGTGGCTTGATTACCTCTACGATAAAGACAGCGCGGCCACCTCCCGCGATGCCTTGGAGAGCACCATCCGAATGGCTGCCCAATCGGGGGCGGAAGAGGTCTTTATTCTGGCCCACTCACTGGGGTGCAATCTGACCATGGAGACGCTGAGGCAGGCAGCGATCGCTGGAGACGCCACATTCGGGGGGAAACTGAAATGTGTGCTGTTGGCTTCCCCGGACATTTCGGTCGATGTATTTGAGTCGCAATTGAAAAGAATGGATACCCAGCCAGCGAAACCGCGAATCGGCGTATTGCTCTCCCGCGATGACAGGCTGCTCAAGATCGCGAAATTGCTGGCAGGGGGAGGGGAGCGGTTGGGGAGTGAGGACAATGCCAAGATGCGGGAACTCGGGGTCGACGTGTTCGATTTGACGGGATACCAGCAAAAGGGTGTTTCGAGCCACTATAAATTCGCCGCTCTGCCGACTTCCCTCGAACATGTGTACAATCAAATGCTGGCAAATCAAGAATCGGGAGAGGATGCCACCGTCTACTTGGTTCTTCAAAGTGGAGAATTTTATGAACGGGTGGAGACTAACGCGTTTTGGGATTTGTCAGAATTACCCCTGAATCCTTTTTACTCACCCAGTGAAGAAAACGATCCTGGCGAGGCTTCGCAAGGCACCGAAAAACCGATTCCCGCAGTCACACCCTATCCAGTACCGTGAGCCCCCCTTTGGTCACCGGGTCGGCGCTTGCCCGGGTTTTTGGCAAGGGGGGCGCATGAAATGCCCCGCCCGTGGGATGGTTTGCCAATCTGTCCATCCAAATCCACCCCCAAGGCGGTTTTCCCCCGTTCCACCACCACCCCGGTGCGACGCAAGAGGTACTCCTGCTTGGGGTGGCTTCTTATTGTCCGGCATCATGAAGAGCTTGAAATGCTCATGGTTCGGTCCTTACGGTTGGATGGCCAGAGCGGGGCAATTGGCAAGTATCCTTGAATCATCGGTTTTCCGGGGAGACGTCGAGCAAGTGGATGATCTGCCGATTCAAACTTCGTCCACTTCTTCCCTTGGTGGTACGGGGGAGCGGGTTCAATCCCTGATCCTACCCGATCCACTGTTTAGTATGAGGTTGCCGTTCAAACACAAAGCCTTTCGGTTCAGCATCTGTATCAATCGGCAATTCGAACATAGCAGGGGCGTCTTCCCCCTTTTCCCTCAAATGTGGGAACCCGGGGGCGATGTGTTCGATTTAAGGAGATAGCAGCGAAAAGGCGTTTCGAGCCATTATAAGTTCGCCGCGCTGCCGACCTCGCTCGAAAGTGTTTCTGCAGCCTGGTCCGTATGATCTCGTTGGGGCGCCTTGGGATCACAGCAATTCAGCGGCCTCTGCCCGGGCCTTGGCGAGCACAGCAGCCACTGCGACGGGTTTTCCACCCTGGCGAACACTCTCGTCCGCCGCTTCCATAAAAGCGAAAATCTCCAGGGTTTCCGCCTCGCCCACCGGGGTTTTTCCCGTGCGGAAAAAACGCCCGATCTGGCGACACAATTTTTCGTAACTGGGGGGCTCGGCTACTTGGAGGATGCTCTCGCTGCCGAAAGCTGTTGCGCCGTAATCCGCTTTCCCCTGCAGGATGCCGCGATAGACCCCGAGTCGATCGTCTTTCCAAGTGCCGGTGACCTGGTCGTGAACGGAGCCCTTTACCCGCGACACCGTTTCGCAACCAGGGCCCATGATGGTGAAAAGTGCCTCAATGCCGTGGATGGCGTAGAAAAAAAGGTCCGGTGTCCCGGGTTGATAAGAGCATGGCCCCCAAGTGGCCGCACCCATTAGGTCACCGAGGGCTTCATCCTGACTGAGAGTGGAGATTTTTGTTCCAAAGCGGGTTGAGGAGCTGGAGAAAAATTTCACGCCATGCCGCTTGGCCAACTCGAAGATGGCAACTGCCTCCGGAAGGGTGCCAGCCACCGGTTTGTCGATGAAAACCGGT
>CAYTIR010000113.1:3109-3936 GCA_964437955.1 uncultured Staphylococcaceae bacterium | reverse complement strand
AGCACCAACGAAAATATACACAGTATAGTTATCCACAGGTTATGGACAAATATATGTGGATAACGTTATAACATCGTGGATAACTTGGTATAAAATGTGGAAAGTTCAGTGGAAAACTAAAAAAGCACATAAAATAAGGGATGCATCTTGTGTATAAAAGATGCATCCCTTAAATAGTTCTATTCAGTATCAAAAATTTTGTCTACCCATGCCTCGTCCACTTCGTTTTCAGTAATCCCGTTTTCACTGAATACAATCTCTCCATATTCCGTGAATTTATCATCTGCATATCGATATACAAATGGAATATTGGATGCATCGTATAATTTATACATCAGTGCGCGAACACCTTTGCCGGCGGTCGTAAATCTGATTTCATGTGCATCCTCGTTAATACTTGTATCCATGGCGAACCCTTTCAATCCCCAATTGATCTTCGTCCATTCATAAGCATCCGGTACACCAAATTCAGTAAGATTGTCGTAGTATTCCTGACCAAGGTCAATTCGTTCTTCGGCAGCAAGAATCTGTTCCTGTTCCTGTGAACTCGCTTCGTTTATAATTTCATCAATATCAACAAAATCATTATCTTTCAGATCATCGATCAATTTCTGTTTTTCATCATCATCCAAAGTATTATAATAAGAAGCAATCGCAGCATCCTGATAAGGGGCAGGATGAATGGCCAAACCTTCAGGAATTGGTTCAATCGCATTGAAATCCATCTCTTTATCGTCATTGACAGCAAAATCTATCATTTTATTCAGTTCGTTTAATTCATGAAATTTAAGTATACTATATGCAAGACTCGGCATAGGAACACTCAT
>CAYTIR010000113.1:0-3099 GCA_964437955.1 uncultured Staphylococcaceae bacterium | reverse complement strand
ATTATTTAACAATTTCCATAAACAGTCAAGCGATTATAAATAAGACAAAAGGATGAAATAGAATGAAAATCACTTTGATTACAGTAGGAAAGCTCAAAGAGAAGTACTGGAAGCAGGCAGTAGAAGAGTATAAAAAACGCATCAGCGGGTATGCAAAGCTCGACTTGATAGAAATTCCGGACGAAAAGGAACCTAATAATGCCAGCGGGAAAGATATAGAAATCATAAAGGAAAAAGAAGCTCAAAAAATCCTTTCCAAAATAAAAGATTCACAGCATGTCGTGACTTTGGAAATCAGAGGCAAAGCATATACAAGTGAAAAACTCGCCGACGAATATCAAAAATGGATGAATACAGGAAAAAGCGACGTCGTATTTGTAATCGGCGGCAGCAATGGAATCGGAGAAAGTGTTAAGAACAGGTCCAACCAGGAAATCAGTTTCGGCACCCTCACCTACCCTCACCAGATGATGAAAGTGATGCTTCTGGAGCAGATATTCAGAGCGAATAAGATAATAAAGAATGAAGCGTATCATAAGTGATGCGGTTTTTAATTAGTTAAATGCTAAGTACTTCACAATATTTTGGAGACATAGGAAACGCCATTCAAATTTAATTTGAATGGCGTTTATCAATTATGCTTATCTTTGTCTGGAATATATTATAAAAAGAATTAAGCTTTTTCTTTTTGTGTAAAAATTAAAATAATAAACGCGAATATCATATAAATTGTAATTATCCACATAACTGTATGGTAGTAGCTACTTACATTTGTTATTTGAGATGTTAATAAAACGACGATTGATAATCCTACTGGTCCTCCTAATGGTAAATCTGTTAGTGAAAAAGCAATAGTCAATACTTACGGAAAACCTATTTATACGTCATCATCAGCATGGGGGAGGAATATGTTTATAAGGTTAGGAAAAAGATGTTAGATTCTTTTTTGAAGACAATGGATATATGATTAAAGGTCAAATTATTAGTGAATAAAATATTTCACATATTAAACATGGGGTAAAGGAAATTGTTTTCACTTACTCCGTGTTTTTAATTATTTAAAATCAGGGGAATCATTTAGTATCTGATTTATTAAATCCAGAAAAAGCTTAACCATGAAAGATAATACATATTTATATTCCAGTAAGTTTGAGTAGCGAGAAATAATTTAATATATTAAAAAATCCAAACCCACTCAAATTAAAATAGATATTGTTATGAGTGGGTTTGAATTTTGGATAGTTGTCAACTGAATGAATTTATCAACTAAATCATAGCAACAAATGCTTCATAGGGTTTTATATTATCTATATTAATTTCAGTATCATAGTTATGCAATTTTAAATCGCCCTTGTTTAATTCAAGGTCAGTTTTTAGACTTGCAGTTTGATTTGTTAGATTACCGACGATGACTGCTGTTTTATTACTTAATATGCGAGTATATGCAAAGATACTGGAATTTTCTGGATCAATTAAGTTGAATTCGCCATATGTAAAGGTGTCATCTGACTTTTTAAGTTGAATTAAATCTTTGTAAAATTGTAATATAGAATGATCATCCGCTTCTTGTTGTTCGACATTAATTGAAACGTAGTTAGGGTTGACTGGGAACCAAGGTTCAACATGAGAGAAGCCAGCGTAATCTTCATTATTCCATTGCATTGGAGTTCGAGAGTTATCTCTGTTTTCCATGCGGTGTTTCTCTAATAATGCATCAGTGTTTCCGTCCTCTTCTTTAACCATATGGTATTCATTTTTAACAGATACATCGTTAAATTGCTCTATACTTGTAAACGGAAAGTTCGTCATTCCAATTTCTTGTCCTTGATAAATAAATGGTGTGCCTTGTTGTAGGAAGTAAACAACCGCATGACTTGTAGCTGATTCATACCAATATTTATCATCACTTCCCCATGTAGATACACGACGTGGCTGATCATGGTTTTCGATGAATAGTGCATTCCATCCAGTATTTTCAAGTTTTTTTTGCCAACGATTTAATACTTTTTTATAAGCTTTAACATCGAAATGGGATTGTCCTGTATTCCATAAGCCTAAATGTTCAAATTGGAAAATCATATTAAATTTACCATTTTTTCTTCCAACCCATTCTTCAGCATTATCGGGATTTACTCCATTTGCTTCACCGACAGTCATAATATCATACTTACTTAATGATTCATCTTTGATTTGTTGTAACCAATCTTGAAGACCAGGGCGGTTCATATCAGCATCAAAAGCCGGTGCATATTCTTTACCTGGAGGAATGGGTAAATCTCCCATTTCCCAAGATTTTTTAAGATGTGTAATTGCATCTACACGAAAACCATCAATACCTTTATCGAACCACCAATTCATCATGTCTATAACTGCATTTCGTACTTCAGGGTTTTCCCAATTTAAATCGGGTTGTTTAACACTGAATAAGTGAAAATAATATTGTCCTGTATTTTCGTCAAATTCCCAAGTTGAACCATTAAAGATACTTTCCCAGTTATTAGGTTCAGAACCATCATCCTTCGGATCAGCCCAGTAGTACCAATCACGTTTAGGACTGTTTTTACTTGAACGAGACTCAATAAACCAAGGATGTTCGTCTGAAGTATGATTGACTACAAGGTCTAAAATTAGTTTCATTCCTTTCTGATGGACCTTATCTAAGAGTTCATCAAAATCTTCCATAGTTCCAAATTCTTTCATAATTGCGTGATAATCACTGATATCATAACCGTTGTCATCATTAGGAGAAGCATACATTGGACTTAACCAAATAACGTCAATTCCTAAATCCTTTAAATAATCTAATTTTTGAATTAATCCATGTAAATCACCGATTCCATCATTGTTAGAATCATTGAAGCTACGAGGGTAAACTTGGTATGCGACAGCTTCTTTCCACCATTGTCTATCTTTAGTTTCTGTCATAATTCTCGCTCCTTATCGTTTTATGTTATTTACAATGACTAAAATATTAGTATACTTTATGTTTATTTTTAGCCATTTAAAGATAGAAATAACATTTTAAAATGACGGTTTGTCATTTTAAGTGCAACACCTGAAAAAAATGGTATAAAAAACACCTATGACTGTTTCGTGTAG
>CAYTIR010000112.1:0-4087 GCA_964437955.1 uncultured Staphylococcaceae bacterium | reverse complement strand
CCTGATATTGAGGAAGAAGTGAAATTTATGGAATTTATTAAGGGTACAATAACTAAGTAAATGATTATAATTAACTGAATAATTAATACAGACAGGAGACAACAACAATGAACAAAGCAGTAATATTTGATATGGACGGTACTTTATTTCAAACGGACCTGATTCTTGAATATTCCTTAAAAGACACATTGAATAAACTCGATGAGAAAAATATAACTTACATAAATAATCCGATAGAAAAGTATAATGAAATAATGGGTGTACCGCTAGTTGAAGTGTGGAGAAAATTACTGCACTCCCCTACAAATGAATATATACATATGGCGAATGATCTATTCCAAAAATCATTGATAAACTCAATCACTTCCGGCAAAAGTAAACTCTATAATTTCGCAGAGGACGCATTGTCCGATATAAAGGGAAAAGGATATGATATTTTCATAGCCAGCAACGGAGATGAGGAGTACTTGAAAGCCATCTACAAACATCACGGTTTGTATAAATATATTAAAAATGTTTACAGTATCAATTCAATAAATAATGGCAGTAAATCTGATTTAGTACGTCATATTGCCTCTGTTGAAAGTATAGAACCAAAATTTATAATAGGGGACCGATTTTCTGATTTCAAGGCGGGTATGGATAATGATACAAAAACGATTGGCTGCAGATTCTATTTTTCGAAAGAAGACGAATTAAAACATGCCGACTATGTAGCGGATAATTTAAATGATCTGGCAAACCTGATCTCATGATGTTAGTTGATCAATACCTTAAGCTTTTATAAATCTATAAGTAAAGAACGGTGTTTCCACCGTTCTTTACTCTTCAGCATATCTTTCAATCGCCTCATGCAGCAATGGCACAATTTCTTCGCCTGCACGATTGTTGTAATATTTAGCGAATCGCTCATCATATACATACATTTGGGCAAGCCCCTTATGTGCTTCTGCTGAATAATTCGGCCATGAGTACATCAACCATTCTTTATGAAGGTCATATACTTCTTTCGCAACCGTTGACTCTACATCATTTGTTTCCGACAGGCGTTTCAGCTTTGCAAACAGTTCATTTTCAATGCTCTGCATCTTTTCAAAATCCGCTTTGCTGAGATTCATATATTTCCTGTTGGATTCGTCTACCTTCTCCTCACCGTATTTCTCCCTTATCTCTTCTCCGTACTTTTTTTCATTTTCTTCTATTTTAGCTTTTTTGAAGCCTTCAAATTTTTCTTCTGTCGTCATTTTAATCTCTCCCTTTGTATGCTGTATCGTTTTAGCGACAGTGACCAGCAGCCGCTGTATTTTATCCTGTTCGTTTCGGAGCTTCTCATGATGTTCCTCCAAGGCAGCAAGTATGTTGAATTCCGGGTCATCCAGGATGGATTGGATTTCTTCCAGCTTCATCTCCATTGATCGATAGAGCAGTATCTGCTGTAATCTGTCGAGGTCTCTGTCCCTATAAATTCTGTAACCTGTGTCTGTATGCTCACTTGGATTCAAAAGACCAATCTGGTCATAATATCGCAATGTGCGTGTACTTATTCCTGACATGTCGGCTACCTGTTTGATAGTGTATTTGATATCCATCACCTCCCTGTAATTCACAGTATATGGATTGACGTAACGTAAAGGTCAACACTTTACCTTAAATTATTTTTAATTCATTTACACTCTCTCATCAATATAATTTTAACATTGTCTAAAGCGGGTATGATATTCATGTAATGATTACTATTACTTGAGGAGGATTACATTGAGAAATGAACAGGTTGTATTAGCTGAACGCCCGGAAGGAATTCCTGGTGATGAAGCATTCAGATATGAGGATGTTGAAATTATGGAAACTGGCAAAGATGAAGTCGTAATCGAAAGTGTCTATATTTCCGTTGATCCATATATGCGCGGCAGGATGAATGATTCCAAATCATATGCGAAGCCCTTTGAACTGAACAAGCCGATTGAAAGTCATATCGTCGGCAGGATCATTGAATCCAACAATGATTCTTTTGATGAAGGTGATGTCGTAACAGGGGTCCTCCCCTGGAAGAGATTCAATACGGTATCTGGGAACGTTGTGAATAAAGTCCCTTCAACCGATGTGCCGCTTCATCTTTATCTGAGTACACTCGGAATGCCTGGACAGACGGCTTACGGCGGTCTGCTCAATATCGGCAAACCACAGAAAGGCGAAACTGTCGTCGTTTCTGCAGCATCCGGTGCAGTCGGCTCTGTAGTCAGTCAGATTGCAAAAATCAAAGGGGCAAGAGTTGTCGGTATCGCTGGAGGACCTGATAAAGTAAATTACCTGACTGATATTCTAGGCTTGGATGCAGCTGTCGACTACAAGAAAGATGACTTCGCCGAAAAACTGGCCGAGGCAGTACCAGAAGGCATCGATGTTTATTTTGAAAATGTTGGAGGTCATATATCGGACGAAGTATTCAACCATCTGAACACTTTCGCGAGAATTCCAGTTTGTGGTGCGATTTCATCATATAACAGTAAAGAAGATGATGGACCGCGCATTCAGCAGAAGCTTATCAAATCCCAGGCGCTCATGCAGGGCTTCCTCGTCGCACAATTTAAAGATGACTTTAAAAATGCAAGTGAACAGCTGGCACAATGGATCAGGGAAGATAAAATCAAGTCAGAGGTGTCCATCGCCGATGGATTCGAGCAACTTCCAAATGCATTCAGAAATTTATTTACCGGAGATAACTTCGGAAAACAAGTAGTTAAAGTATCAAGTTCATTGGAATGAATTCGTATATAGTCAAAATCAAACCGGATGAAGGTAAAGCCTCATCCGGTTTTTATTTTTGTATACAATTATTCATGATGCATCTTCTGTTTGACGAACGGGCCTTTTTGACATCTGAGACTTCATATACCGCAATGAAAGCCTTTGCTCAACTGAAACTTTCTTCAATCAGAGTAATCACCCTGAAAGCGATACCCACTATAGAAAGAAGCGTGAATTTGTCTCCAATCTGTTTATATCACATCAAAATATGTACTGTCTGATGAAAATTCCATTGAACTAAAAAAACAGAGCAACAAAATTTGCTGCCCTGGAAACATCAAGATTTAGATATCAGATTGCTCACTTTTAATAAATGCAGAGAGATTCTCCAACGTGGATTTCAGGCCAATATCGTGGTCTTCCTTTTTTATACCTTCAGGTACAATTTCACAGATGATTGTAACTTTTGTTTCTGCGCCTTCAGATTCAAAAAACCACGTCTGTTTCATCTCTCCCTGAAAAGCTGGATTAAGAGAATCGAATTTTACAGATTGTACAATTTTCTCATTAGGTATCAACTCCATAAATCTCCCTTCGATTATATCAGTGTTTTCCGAAGTTTTACCATTAGCAATTTTATTCGCTTCATACGTGAGTATCATCTTATATGCGCCGCCTGCTTGCGGTTCAAATGAATCAATATGGCCACTCATGCCTTCCGGGGGCAGCCATTTGACCAGATGATCAGGATTAATGAACGCCTGATATAAAATTTCCGGGGATGCTTCAACCGTTCTGGAAGCAGTGTCGATCCTTGCATCATCTGAGTCTGTCATAATACGTCTCCTTTTAATACTTTTTATTTACCTCATACACAAATCTTGTTCTATCACCGAGTTCTGCGATGAATCAAAACCCGAAAACAACTTACCCACACTGCTATATTTGTCATTCACATATCCATCCAGCTACATCATCCCTAAAATAACTTTTAGCAATACAATCTCCTCCCGTACACCTTCTCTCGTTATGTAATAAAAATTGCCACCGATTGTTGCTACACTTAGGATGCATAACTATCACTTACGTTTTGTATAATATACAATCCACCACAATGAGACACTTGGGTATATTTACATTTATAAGTCTTTTGAAGTTTGTGCGCTATTTCTTCAGAGACAAAGTAGATTTCATCTTCATCCCAGACATCTATATTATCCCGCCGGCATGTCTCTAGATTTCCCCTTGTTTTAAAAGAAATATCGCCAATCAACAATTTGCCATTTTCTTTTAAATGTTTCATCAGATTTTTATAATCTCATGTTTTTCATCATCATCCAGG
>CAYTIR010000111.1:0-4155 GCA_964437955.1 uncultured Staphylococcaceae bacterium | reverse complement strand
CCCGCAGCTTTTGCCACATCTTTGATTGTTACCATGCACTCACCCCATCTATCCTTTAGTAGAGCCAGACATCAATCCTGAAATCAGATACCTCTGCAGGAACAGGAATACAATCGCAATTGGAATAGCAATCAGTATCGAACCTGCTGCGAACCTCGTAAAAGTATTGGCAAACTGGTCATTCACCATATTGTAAAGACCGAGCGCCAAAGTAAAATTCTCCGGACTGCGCAGCACAATCCGGGGCAGTATGAAGTCCATGAATGGCGCCATGAAATTAAACAGCGCCACAACTGCAATGATCGGTTTCGCAAGCGGTATCATAATCGTGAAGAATATACGGAAATGCCCTGCGCCGTCCATCTTCGCAGATTCATCGAGTTCACGTGGAATTGTATCAAAATATCCTTTGACAAGGAAAGCATTCATCGGTATTGAACCGCCTACATAGACGAGCACAAGCCCCCAAATTGAATCCAACAAGCCAATAGTATTCAAAAGAATATAGATTGCAACCATTGCCATTAATACTGGGAACATCTGAAGTATAAGGAATGCGTATAATCCATATTTCCTTCCGACAAACCTATATCTGGAAAATGCATATGCTGTTAATGTAACGAACACTACAGAGAAAAATGACGATGCCGTAGCAACAATCAATGTATTTTTATACCACGTCAGATACATGCTTTGTGGATCTGTGAACAGCCACTTATAATGTACCAATGACCAGTTTTCAGGAATCATCTGTGCACCATACAGATTACTTCCAGGATTGAGGGAAATCCCGAATGTCCAGAGCAATGGATAGATGATTACAATAAACATTATTAATAAAATCGCATACATCGTTATCATTTTGACAATATTCTTCTGTTTTCTATTCATCAGATCTGTCCCTCCTCTTTCACTGATCTCGTACGGCTAAACTGGAATGCTGCAATAGATGCGACTATAAGACCGATAATAATAGATATGGCAGCAGCCATATTAAAGTTCTGAGTCTCAAATGTCAGTTTGTACACCCAGGATATGAGGATGTCCGTACCTCCGGCATTTTGCCCCCGTATTGCAGGTCCGCCGGCATTGAACAGATAGATGATATTAAAGTTATTAAAGTTACCCGCATATTGCATAATGAGAAGCGGAGCAGTTGCAAACATTATATGAGGAAATGTGATATTTGAAAATTTCTGCAAACTGGAGGCCCCGTCTATATCCGCCGCTTCATACCAATCATCCGAAATACTCTGCAGCACTCCGGTAAACAGTGCAAATACAAATGGAAATCCGAGCCAGGTCTGAATTAAAATCAAAGCAACTTTCGCCCAGAAAGGATCTGACAGCCATGGAATTGTCAGCCCGAACAATGGCTGCAGAATATCATTATTAATTGCTCCGAACTGATTATTGAATAATGCTGAAAATATAAGTATTGTAACGAACGCAGGCACTGCCCACGGCAAAATCAAAATTGTTCTGATAAATCTTTTGAATTTAATCAACGGATGATTTACTATAATTGCCAAAAGTAACGCCAAAGCAATCTGAAGCGTTGTGGCAACCAGTGTCCAGATGATAGTCCACGTAAATACGCTGAAGAATGTATTTCTCCATATATCAACTTCTATCAATGCTTTGAAATTCTCAAAACCTACATAATCCAAAACATTTCTTGGAGGTGCGTTATACAGGTTATAATTCGTAAATGCCAGGAAAAACATATACAAGAGTGGAAACACTACCAGGAAAATAAGCAGAAATAATCCCGGACCTACAATTACGTAAGGGAAGCTCTTATCCCAGGAATCTCTGAATCGTTGCATCAGTGTTCTAAAATCACCACTGTTGATCAGTTTTGCGTCTTTGTACGCATCGATTATATTCACTGTGTAAAACAACACTGCAATACCTGCAACAAGCAGGGATATAATCCCCTGGGCAAGTAAGATTCTGGAGTCATCCACTCTTGGGATTTCACCTAAAGTAAAAAGTCCCCAAAAACCGATATTTAAAAAGTTGTAAAATACAGCAAAAAACGAAATAAAAAGAATAAAGAGGACACCAGCTTTGATGTACCTCTTATTATATAATTGACCGAGCCCGGGAAGGATGGACAGGGCTGCGGCCAGCTTAGGGTTCTTTCTCATTATCCATTCCTCCTAAAATTTCATAGATTTATTCATCTTCTTCAGATTCCTGCCCACCTGAGGCTGCTTCAATATTCGATTCAATTTGCATTTTGGCTTCTTCCAGAACTTTCTGAGGATTGTCTCCGTTAGAGATAAAGATCAAAGCATCACCCATTGGTTCCCAAACTTGTGCCATTTCTGGAATATTCGGCATAGGATTTGCACTTGCCGCCTGTTCATTAAAAACAGTAAGTAATTCGTTGGAATTTTCCACATCTGAACGTGGTACTGTTTCTTTAAGTCCTTCAGTGACTAGTTCACTGTTTTCCTGATTAGTCATATATTTAAGTAAATCTTTTGACCAGTATTCTTCATCTGTATATTCGGAAATCATCCAACCCTTGACACCCATAAACGGGGTCATTGTTTCGCCTTCCAATTCAGGCAGCGTAGCAGTACCTAAAGAATCACCAAGTGCTTCAGTATAGTCTTCGAGTTTCCAAGGTCCTGTCAATGCAACAGCACCTTTACCATCAGTAAAGAGACCATCCAGAACATCTCCGGTAACATTTTCACTCAAGTAACCTGCTTCAAACCATTCCTGCATACGTGTCGCCTGGTCAACGACACCTTCACTGGCAACCTGCAGATCGTCAGCATTGTAGGTGGCATCTTCATTTTGGCTGAAAATCTGTTCATCTCCTGAAAATAGGAATGGATAAGCGAAATAAAAATTTGTAGCTTCCATTAATAATCCATATTCATTATTTGAAGCATCTGTATGTTCTTCCATAATTGCTTCCAGATCATCAATCGTCTCAGGCGCTTCGTCTATGATATCTTTATTGTAATAAAGTGCAGCTGCTTCAACTGCAAAAGGCACACCCATCAATGCACCCTCGTAAGTAAATGCCTCCACAGCATTTTCATTAAATGCCTCTAAATCAAATTCTTCAGGATCAAGTTCCATCCCTAATCCCTGCAAATAAGCACTGCCGATCATGTCATGTGGCTGCTGGTATAGATCCGGCCCTTGTCCTGCCGGAGCATCGAGAGAAAGCTGTTCCAACTGATCAGTCATACCAACTTCCGTGTATTCCACTTTGATACCCGTTTCTTCCTCATATTTTTCGAAAATTTCGCCATATGTAGCTACCTGTTTGTCACCATCCAGCCATACTGACAGAGTTTCCGGTTTTTCAGGTTCATTTCCTTCTTCAGCATTCTCTCCATCAGCTTCAGCTGAATCTCCTTCTTCAAGTGATTCCGGTCTATTGGGACCACACGCTGCAAGAACAAAAGCCAACGATAACATCATTACTAAAAGCCAGTTGAATTTCTTCATAGTTCTCCTCCCTTTGTGTAAGCGGTACCATGTACAGTTACTATAATAAATCACTTTCAGTAAAGAGTCAAGCATTTATTGCAAACGATTGCATTAATAGTTTCACTGATTTTACAACAAAAATTAAGGACACTAACCTTATATTTATAATTTCCATTGCAAACGATTGCTCAAAACAGCACTATTACCGCATTCCTCTTATTACAAAAAACCCAGAATCTATCTGGCATAGATTCTGGGTCGGATCTGATGATCATTTAATTAAATGATTCCTTCTTTTTGTTCCTGGCTGGAGTATTTCAAAACATCTCTTGCAAAGTCGTTCATATCCCCCACATATTCGAAAGTGCCTTTCAATACCGGATAAATATTTTTGATTCCAGCCTCGCCGAGTGTCGATACGATGAAGGAAATGACATTTAATTTTCTCTATTTGAATACAGTGCTGAACACTGTTGCCAGATGACTGATATATTCTTTTGATTTCATTCCGGTTTTATCTGTATCTTTGGCCTGATTGATGTAATCTGCTGCCCTGGGTATGGGTTTACCGATGATTTCACCATCTTCCGGTGATACCTGGAAATGCGCTTCGGTCATTTCTTCTATGGAACGGTAAGCCCTGCTTAAGATAATATCTTTTAATCCGGGCGAGAACAGTTTATTCGATAGTTT
>CAYTIR010000110.1:0-4200 GCA_964437955.1 uncultured Staphylococcaceae bacterium | reverse complement strand
CGACCCCGCCGAGCGCCGCAGAGACCCGCAGCGAGAGGAACTCCGGCGGAATGAACCGCGAGCAGACGATGGCGATCACCCCGTCCCCGAAGGGGCTCACCTGAGACACCCGGAGTCCCGCCGTCGGCGACAGCTTCTTACCCATTCCCCGCTGCACGATGTCATAGGCGACGGTGGTGCCCACCGAATGCAGGATCGACGAGATAGTGGTCAGAACCGCGGCCATCACGCCGACCACGACCAAGGTGGAGACGTAGACCGGCAAGTACTGCATAACCAGGAGCGGCATGACGCTGTCAGGCGTTTCGACCCCCGGGAGGAGGATCCGTCCCGCATACCCGGCCCACATCCCGCCGCCGATGATCATCGTGAAGATGATCAGGTAGATGACGAGCTTGCGGATGCTCTTCCCGTCCGTGATCGCCAGCAGGCGGATGCTCATGTAGGGCTGCCCGACCTGCCAAAGCGAGTAGTACACGATCATGAAGAGCACCGTCAGCGGTGTGAACAGCTCGGGCTCGAACAGCGCGGTGAGGCTGCTCGAGATCGCATCCAGCTTCTGCTCCATGGCGTTCCATCCGCCGACCAGCACGATGCTCGTCGGCACGAGGAAGAACATCAGCACAGCCATGAAGACACTCTGAGCCGCATCGGTCCACGCCACCGTATTGAGCCCGCCGAGGGCGGAGAGCGCGACCAGCACCAGGCCGAGAAGGATGACGATCCAGGTCGAGGACTCGCCGAGGAATATGTCGAAGACGATGTTTACGCCCTGGAGCTGCGCGACCATCATCGGGGTGTAGAACACCAGGATTCCGCCGGCCACGATCAGCTGCAACGCCCTACTCTCGTAGACCTTCCCCAGGATGTCGGGGACCGACAGGGCATCGAGCCGGATGCTCACCATTCGCATCTGCGGGCCCATGAACAGCGCCGGGATCACGATCCCGAGGATGCACCCCACCCAGATCCACGCCATCGGCCAACCGTAGGCGTAGGCCAGTCCGGGGTTGCCCAAGTAGCTGCTGGCGCTGCCGTAGGTCGCGATCATGGTCGCCGCCGCCAGCAGCGGGCCCATGTCCCGCCCCGCGAGGGCGAAGTCCTCAGTGTTCCGGGTCTTGCGAGAGGCCCACACTCCGACGGCGACAAGCACCCCCACCAGCACCGCCAATCCGGCGAAGATCCACACCGTGTCGCCGGTCATTGCACTCCCCCATCGTCGATCCCGAGCTCCTCCACGGGCATCGTCTCGGCCCGCTCCAGGCGGGCGAGCCGCTCATCGGACCAGTACTTCCGCATGTACCAGGTGCAGAACAGGATGGACCCGAGTCCTGCCACCACGTAGAACACGAATGCCATGGGCATGACATCTCTCCTCACGTTGAGCTCAGCACGGGCGGCGCAGAGTGCGCCGACCACTGACGACGGAGACGCTGACCATGAAGGATCCCGATCCGAGGCGATCTCCCGCGCATCGGAGGCGAACACTCCAGGGAACTTTTGATGCTTTGATAGCGACTGCGTTGTCTTCCCAGCACCAGGAACTGTAGCGGGTGTCACATCTCGCCGCAAGGGCTCGCTCTGGGGCAGGTCACCACTCCGTGCCGATCTGGCGAACCGGACGATAAACCGCAGGGAGCACGCCCGCCCTCCTGTCGTCGGCGAGGTCGGTGAACCTCCAGCGCGTGTCGACGGCAGGGCGACGTGCTCGTCAAGCAGGATGAGTGGAGATCCACGAACGGAGCCGCGAGTTCACGCCGGCTGGGTCCGAGGCAATCCCCGTGTGCCGGCCCCATCGGAAGTTCGACAACTCCGACAAGGAGCGCGTGGACAAAGTCGTCCGCTAGGTGATGCCGGAGATGACCAGGTCCGAGCGCCAGCGCGGGGTCCAGCATTCGCAGCACGCCGGCATGGACCCGCCTGGAGAAGTGGCGAAGCAGTCCGCCTTCGACAACGTAGCGACCCAGAACATCAGCAGGGGCTCGTTCGCCTACGTCGACCAGAGAGGTGTCTCCGCGTCGGAGCACGGTCGACCGGTGCAGCACGCGCTGCTGCTCTTCAACGCCGAGAGCTTCCCGGCCTGCTCATCCGCGGGGCGCGGCATGTCGACCCGACGACCGTCCGCACCGATTCGCTTCTGCGCCCCCGCATCCACCGGAAACCCTGGTGTGCGGGGCGCATATGCGCTAAGGTTCACATCGCAGCAACACTGTTGTTTATCCGGCAACACCGTAGTGAGAGTGGAGAAACCAATGACCGTCACGACCAATGACATCGAGGCCCGCCTGGCCGCCGTGCTCGAGGAGGCCTTCGAGGCCGGCGTCGGCATCTACAACGAGCGTGGCTTCAAGCGCCGCATCGGTTATGGCAACCGCCCGGCCGTGATCCATATCGACCTCGCGAACGCCTGGACCCGCCCGGGCCACCCGTTCACCTGCGCGGGCATGGACCAGATCATCCCCAACGTGCAGCGCATCAACGACGCCGCACGCGCGAAGGGCGTCCCGGTCTTCTACACGACGAACGTCTACCGCAACCGCGACGCCGCCTCCGGGACCAACGACATGGGCCTGTGGTACTCGAAGATCCCCACCGAGACGCTGCCGGCCGATTCCTACTGGGCGCAGATCGACGACCGCATCGCCCCGGCCGAGGGCGAGGTCGTGATCGAGAAGAACCGCGCCTCGGCCTTCCCAGGCACGAATCTCGAGCTGTTCCTGACCTCGAACCGGATCGACACCCTGATCGTCACCGGGGCGACCGCGGCCGGCTGCGTGCGCCACACCGTCGAGGACGCGATCGCCAAGGGATTCCGCCCGATCATCCCCCGCGAGACCATCGGCGACCGGGTGCCGGGCGTGGTGCAGTGGAACCTCTACGACATCGACAACAAGTTCGGCGATGTGGAGTCCACCGATTCGGTGGTCCAGTACCTGAACGACCTCCCACAGTTCTCCGAGACGGTCCCGAAGACCCTCTCGGACCCCCAGCCCGAGGTGCAGGCTCCTTCGGATCCGGCCTGATCAGCCCGTCAACGAGGTCCTTTCCCCGCCGTGCACGCGTCGCGGGGCGCGGAACGGTCCGGCACCCCACCCCACCGCAGGGGCCGGACCGTTCTGTGTCCGCGGGGAACTAGACTTCGCAGGCACCCGTCCAGGCGGCACGGCTCCGCCCCACCGAGAGAAGGGCCACCGATGGCAGCGGACAGCACCCCGCATGAGAAGCAGGGCGCCGCGGCGTCGCTGCTCAACGGCTTCACGGTCCTCGAGGCCTTCTCGAGGTCCGCGAACCCGCTGCTCGGCGTCACCGAGATCGCCGAGACCGTGAACCTGCACAAGAGCACGGTCTCCCGCATGCTCACCGGTCTGGCCGAGGCCGGGTACGTGCAGCGCGACGAGACCACGGGCCGTTACCGGTTGGGCCTGGGAATGATCGGATTGGCGGGCCCGCTGCTCGCGGAGCTCGACATCCGCCGCGCCGCCGCCCCGCACCTGGAGGCCATGACGGCAAGCACTCGCGAGACCTCTGCGATCGTGGTGTGGAACGGCACCGAGAGCATCGTGGTCGAGCAGTTCGCGAGCCCGCACCAGGTCAAGCACAGCGCCTCCATCGGCACCCGCTACAACCTCATTGCCAGCTCCTCTGTGCGGGTCTTCCTCGCGGAGCTCCCCGCGGCCGAGACGGACCGGCTGATCACCGCGCAGGGCTTCGGCATCGAGGACTACGCCGGCCTCGAGGATCCGGTGCACCAGGACCTCGCCACCACCCGGGAGCAGGGCTACGCCATCAACGACGGCCGCACGACGATCGACGAGTACGGCGTCTCCGCACCGGTGCGCGACTACCGTGGCCGGATCGCCGGCTGCATCACCGCGAGCGCGCCGCGCTCGCGGGTCGTCCACCTGGGCACCCAAGAGATCCTACGCGATGCGGTGCTGGACGGGGCGTCCCAGGTCACCGCCCGCCTCGGCGGGAGGCTCTCCGAGTCCGCAAGGTGATCCGCCCACGCGATCGCCTCCTCGTCGTCCATGACCAGCGCCGCGTGCGCGGTGCCCTGCTCGACGTAAGCCTTATTCTGCAGACGGTTGCCCTCGAAGCTCTGGCCAGGTGTCGACGCTCAGCGGCTCGATGCCGACTGTCGGCGGTGCGGGCACGTCAGGCATCAGTGCTCGCCGCCGGTGCCTGGGCGCAGACGACTCC
>CAYTIR010000109.1:1068-4621 GCA_964437955.1 uncultured Staphylococcaceae bacterium | reverse complement strand
TCATCATCGGAGAAAATGAATTTTCGCTGCAGCTGGCAAAACAATTGAAGGGCCACGGCATACCTGTCATGATGTCGGACCTGCTGCATTTCACTTCAAGCAGAGCGGAGGAGTTCGGGATTGAAACATACAAAGGGAACCTTCTGTCGGAAGAAGACCGCATCTATACGGATCTGACCAGTTATGACAGGTGTCTTTTGATGACCCGGTCCTATGTTTTGAACAACCTTGCCTTCAATGAAATGTCAGCCGAATTCGGGTTGAGGAATGTCAAGATGCTGCCGATCTCCTCCATGGACCGTATCGTCAAATTCCGTCCCGAAGAATCACTCCGTCATCATATGCTCTTCGAAGAGACGCTCACCTATTACTGGCTGAATCAGTATATCGAAGATGCAGAAATCTCAGAAATGTCCGGCAGCGAAGCGGAAGCCCTCAATGAAAATGACGTCGTTCTCTACCATATCGATGCGAATAGGAATGTGAGCTTCAAGCCGATCACGCGGGAACTGGAGTATGATGAAGATGGAGTCATCGGCTACTTGAAAGATGCGAAGAGATTCAGGGAGAATAATGAATGACAAGGAATATATCACAAAGAATATAATGCTGGAGGCGTCACATGAGTGTCTGGTTTCTGTTTAAT
Source organism: uncultured Staphylococcaceae bacterium (assembly GCA_964437955.1). Taxonomy (GTDB): domain Bacteria; phylum Bacillota; class Bacilli; order Staphylococcales; family Salinicoccaceae; genus Salinicoccus. The sequence continues at coordinate 3,975 of CAYTIR010000109.1, read as the reverse complement.
GCCGCGCTGCTCTTATGGGCAGTCTGGAATGTCACGGCGGGGCTTTCGATCCACACGACATATGTTCATATACTGCTGGGATTCGCCGGCTTCCTGTTCTTCATATTCAACTGGACACGGAACGCGGTGTTTTCAACCATCCGCAACGTTGAAAGCAGAGCGACCAAAGTCAGGCTGGCGCGGATGTCGAAACGCATCCTTCCTTATCACAGATGGACAGGGACCACAGCGCTGGTCCTCATCATCCTGCACGGCATCTCGATCGTCGCCCTGTACAGTTTTGATCTTACCAACCCCAAGATATTGACCGGCTTTATGGCCGCACTCAACCTGTTCATACTTGTCCTGTCGGGCTGGTACCGGCTGCTGTTCGATTCCAGTCTGAAGATCAGAAGGCTGCACATCGGTCTTGGTATTTCAATGTTTTGTTTTACGGCCCTCCATTTCATCTTCTGATGTGCCAGGGTAAAGGATTTCATCAGCAACAGAAGTAACAGAAGTAACAGAAGGTTTATCCACTCCGTGTACAGTCAATAGATAAAGATACGAAAAGATGGGGAGTGGAAACGATGTCTTCACAGAAAAGGTGGGCAACCGGATATCTGATTGCCTTCATAGTCATGATTTTCCTGAACTATTGGAGCGGGACGAATGTCGGCAGTGTGGCTGATGCGAACCAGGCGATCATCCAGCCGGCGGGATTTGCATTTTCAATATGGGGTCTGATCTATGTGCTTCTCTTTGCATGGATCATTAAACTTTTCTTTTCCGGGGACGGATCGGTGACGGCCCGTCTGAAATTCTGGCCGGTCGTCAACTTCCTTCTCAACGGATTATGGATACTTGTTTTCACCCAGCAGTGGCTGTGGGCATCGGTCATCGTCATCCTCGGACTGTTATATACACTCGTTAAAATGTATTCCGCTCTGACGGGCGGGGCCCATTACGGGTTTGACCGGCTGCCGTTTTCCGTATACATGGGCTGGGTGACGATAGCGGCCATCGTGAATCTCTTTACGCTGGCAGTGAATAATGATGTTGAAACCCTCATCGGTCTGAACGAACTTTCCTGGACGATCATCATGCTGATTTTTGCGGCCCTGGCCGGCATCGCTGTGGCACTGCGCTTTGGGGACTGGCTGTACCCGCTTGTATTCATCTGGCCGTATTTTGGCATCTATGTAGAAAATGACAATATGTATATGAGTCTCGATATCACGTTGCTGATAACGGCCCTGGTACTGCTGGCTGCCGCTGCAATGGCAGTCAGCAGGCGGTCAGGCGTGGAACCTGACAGAAAAAGCTCCGGATAACAACTCCGGAGCCTTTTTAATATCCTCATTTCAGCTGCAGGTCGGTCAGGCATGTGCTGTCCCCTTCAAAAGTGGAGAACTCATAGCTGCCTTCTTTACCGTCATATGAAACTTCTATCGTATAATTTTTGTCCCTCGGCAGCCAGAAGTCCATGAATCCGTTATCGAGTGTAGTGACAGTCTCATCGACATGGACATTGCCTTCATCATCTGTAATCTTCACATCCATATCTGCATTCACCAGCTCGCCCTGGCAGCCGGTCAGGCTGTGGACACTGCAGGGATGGGTATATGTAATGAATGGCGCGACCGAGACGAAGAATTCACCGTCGGGCAGGTCATATATCTGCTCCCCGCCGTCTTCGGTGACCATCAGTGATTCGGAATCGATGGAAGCGGACTCTGCAATATTGCCTGCACTGAGTTCCGCAACATATTCCTTGATGCTGCCTGCATCACTCTCCGCATTGCCGGAACACCCGGCGAGTATTGCGAGCAATCCGATAAGTGGTACCCATAGATATCTTTTCATGCATATCCCTCCTTTTTTCTCCATTATATCAACGCCTGGGTTTAAAAGACTCCGTGAATATAACGACTTTATGAACTGTACACGCGTGATACCATGAAACTATGACAAAATTCTGGAAGAGGGGACAGAGATGCGGACAGAGGAGGAAATGATGGCGCTGATAAAAGCCATCGTAAACGAGGATGCACGCATCAGGATGCTGATGCTTGAAGGTTCACGAACCAATGTAAATATCCAGAAAGATGAATGGCAGGATTATGATATTACATTTTTCACTCATGATATCGCTTCTTTTCTGCAGGATGAATCATGGCTGAAAGCGTTCGGGGAAATAATCATGATGCAGAGGCCGGAGGCCATGGAGTTGTTTCCGGCTGAGGAAAGGGGATATTCCTATCTTATGATGCTGGATGACTACAACAAGGTCGATCTGACACTGATGGAGCTTGAAAACTTAAAGGAATATCTCGCAGAGGCCGGCCTCACGGAAGTGCTGATCGACAAGGATGGCAGGATGACTGAGGAAATCATCCCGACGGATGAAGCATTCCATGTAAGGAAACCCACCTCTGCCGAATTCGATGACAGCTGCAACGAGTTCTGGCATGTGACTTCGTATGTGGTCAAAGGATTGTGCCGTGGCGAAATACTGTATGCCATCGATCATCTGAACGGGATACTCCGTCCCGAACTGCTGCGCATGCTGTCATGGAAAGTTGGAGCGGAGAATGGATTTTCACTGAGTGTCGGCAAAAATTATAAATTCATCGATCGGTATATGGCTGAAGCCACGTGGGATAAACTGCTTGAGTCCTATAACATGGGGTCAATAAGGCAGTGCTGGGAAAGCCTGTTCATCATCCATGAACTGTTCAGGGAGACATCCCGTGAAGTGGCAGAACTAACCGGCTGCACATATCCATATTACGATGAAAACATGTCCAGGTTCACCGAAGATATGTACAAGCTGTACGGGAAGGGGAACTGACAGTGAACGGATATGATGAGAAGGCAAGACGGCAGATCGATGAAGTCCTTGAAGTGTCCAAAAGGGTGATCGGC
>CAYTIR010000109.1:0-1058 GCA_964437955.1 uncultured Staphylococcaceae bacterium | reverse complement strand
GGCGTATCTGTTCGGCTCGACTGCAGCAGGTGGATTAAAGAAAGACAGTGACATAGATATACTCATCATGTGCAAAAGAGAGCTGAGGGTCTACGAGAAGCGGCAGCTGATAGAAGCGTACATGAAAATATCAGGTGAAATTGGTAATACTGAAAATAAGAGGTATATGGAAATTACAATTGTGGATGAATCCGATATCTCACCATGGCAGTATCCGCCCAGACAGGAAGTCCTGTACGGTGAATGGCTCAGACAGGATTTTGAGGCAGGAGAAGTTCCGATAAAAGAGGAGAATCCCGATCTCGTCATTGTTTTAAAACAGCTTCTGGATAACCATTACATACTGTATGGCGATAAGCCGGAGGTGTTTATTCCTGAAATACCAGATACAGATGTTAAGAAAGCAATCAGAGATACATTGCCGGGAATGATGGAAAGCTATGCAGGTGACGAAAGGAATACGCTGCTCACACTGTGCCGGATGATAGTGACTGTGAAAACAGGTAAAATCATATCGAAACACCATGCGGCAGAGAGAGTGCAAAATAGTCTTCCTGAAAATCACCAGGAACTGCTGCAATGTGCAATCTCAGGTTATCTTGGTGAGTACGACGACAGTTGTAGTTATAAGGGAGAAGACATGGAATCGCTGGTTGATTACCTGGGGAGTGCTCTGGGTAAATTATTAGTAGAAGGCAACCAGCTTTAGAATGGAGACTGATCACACATGACAAATGACAATGAAATGATAGATACCGCAGACAGGTGGATTGAATACTGCAATGACCAGGACCTCGAAGGGCTGGCTGGAATCACAGCGGAAGAGCTTGAAGTCCACGGACCGAAAGGTACGGCGACAATCGATAAGACAGGGCTGAAAGAATGGATGGAACGGGCGAACCTGAAACTTGAAACGTTTGATCATTACGCCAGGGACAACAAAGTCGTCATGGGGCAGCACGGCACCTGGCTTGACACAAACGGCGCTGTCAAAGGGGAGCAGGATGTATACACCGTCCTTGTATTCGACAGGGAAAAGGTGGGCGCTCTGGGACGCT
>CAYTIR010000108.1:0-4630 GCA_964437955.1 uncultured Staphylococcaceae bacterium | reverse complement strand
ACCTGGAGGCCCGGCTGGAGCCACGCGGGCTGGCGCTGGTCGCGGCCGACCTGCCGCACCGCCAGGTCACCCTAGCCCGGCTCACCCCGGAGCAGGTGGAGGTCCGTCGCCGGGTGGCTATGCGTATCGGGTGCCAGCCCTGGGAGATCGAGCTGGCTGTCGGTTGCCGCGGCACCAGCGACATCACCGACGTGGTCATCGTCCGGTGGCCTGCGGCCGGGATGCCAGGCCAGCGTGCCCGCGAGCTGTGGCTGGAGGTTGCCCGTGAGGTGGTCGGTCACCGCGGCTGGACTCGCCGCCTGGTCGGGGATCGGGTGGAGATGCACGCCGAGCCGATGCCGTCCTTCCCGGACAAGACCACGCCCTGGGACCTGATCGCTCAGCAGGGCTGGGAGCGGATCTTCCTGGGCTATGACGGTCGCGGTCGCCCAGTCTGGGGTGACATGACCGCCACACCGCACGCCATGGTTACGGGCCGAACGGGCGCGGGCAAGTCGGTTTTTCTGCGGCTCATGCTGACCGGGCTGCTGCTGCGCGGCTGGGACGTGAGGTTGTGCGAGCCGGTCAAGTCCGGGCTGGATTTCGCGTATTTGCGGCCGTTCATGACCCGGTGGGCCACGACCCGGGCCGAGGTTGCCACGGTGATGAGTGAGCTGGCTGACGAGATCGACCGGCGGAAGGCGCTGCTGCTGGAGCACGGCGCGGCCCGCTGGGATGAGCTACCCGAGCACGTGCGGGCCGAGCACGACATTCGTCCGATCCTGGTGATGCACGACGAGCTGGAGTCGGCTGCACAAGAGATCGACGCCAAAAAGCTCGTCGGGGCCGAGAAAGACCGTGCCGAGGCAGACCAGGCGTCGGTGGCCACGACCCGCGGTCTCATCAGTCGGATTCTGCGTGAGGCCCGGTATGTCGGGGTGCATCTCTGTCTGGCGACGCAGCGGTGGACCACGGAGGCCCTGGGCAGCGCTAGCTCGTCGTGGCGTGCCAATTGCGGCTTGAGGGTCGCACTGGGCCGGATGAACCTCGACACCTTGAAGGTCTCGGTGACTGACGTCGACAGCTGCCGGATTGCGTACGAGCGGGCTTTCGGGTCGATGTCTGAGGACGACGACGAGCCGGAGGACGAGATCGACACGCCCATCAAAGGCTTGGGCGTCGCCGAGTTGGAGTACCGCGACCCGGCGGCTTTCCGGGTGACCTGGCCGGGTACCAACGCCGAGCAGGTGGCTGTCCTGCGTGAGGCCGGTATCGCCGAGCCGGGCGGACCAGCACCGGAGACACCCGACGACGGTCTGTCCACGCCCGGCCAGATCGTCTGGAACACCACCGAGCCCGAGCCCCCGGTGGTTGAGACCGAGCTGGAGCTGGACGCGACCGATTTCGAGCTGGTGGACGAGCCAGCCAGCCCGCCCGTGGATGACGACGACTGGATCGCCGAGCCAACCAAGCCGAAGCCCAAGCCTGTCGATGGCTTCGACGCGTCCGTCGGGCTCGACCTGGACGAGCTGGCCTGAGCCCCCGCACAGCAGTAGAGAGACGAGAGGACACTGACCATGAGGACCACCACTATCGCCGCTGCGCTGCTGGCCATCGGCTCGCTCGCGACTGCTGTGCCGGCCGCGGCCGACGAGGCCGTCCCGGGCTGGCTGACCGTGCCCGAGACACTGCGCGGCGTCATCGAGGTCGACGCCCGGACTTCAGATACCGGCGGCCAGTACTACGTGCTGCAGATGGACCGGGCGGGCGGCTCGTGTGACGGCCCGGCCCGGCTCCAGGCCGACCAGTGGGCTGACCAGTTGGTCACGGTCACGGAGCCTGCCGAGCTGGAGAGTCTGGCTACCGGTGAGCCGGTCACGGTTGAGCCCGGCACCTATCAGGCCCGGCTGTGCGACCCGGACTACGAGCAGTGGGGCACGGTCTGGGTCGGTGACGAGCCGGCCAACCTGGACGACGACCTCGCCTTCTACTGGACCCTGCCCGAGGGCGCGGCCGAGGCTCTGGTCTGGCAGAGCGACCTGCCGCGCGAGCTGACCGCCGACGCGGAGCTGCGTACTCAGCCGTCGATGGATGCGCCGCTGGTGGGGACGACCATCCCGGCCGGGTCTGAGGTCTACTCGGCTCTGGCACTGGAGGACCTGAGCGGCCAGATGGGCTGGATCGCCATGCAGACCGAGGACGGGACAGCTGGCTGGGCACCCCACTGGTCGATCGACCCGGGCCTGGGCGGCTGGGGGGCGCCCGGTGACGACGGCATCGAGTACCCGCCGGGGTCGGTGCTGCCGGACGGCACGATCAAAACCGCCGAGCCGGACCCGACCGAGACCACCGTGACTGAGACCGCCGGGTCCGAGCAGACCACCGAGGACGTGGCCGTCGACACCGAGCCCGCTGAGCCGACCGCTGACTCGGGCGTCCCGTGGCTGCCCGTGGCCCTGGGTGGTGGCGGTGCGCTGCTGCTGGCCGGGGCCCTGATCGGCCGCGGTCTGAGCCGCAAGACCGAGCCTGAGGAGGGCTGACTGATGACTCTGTACCGAACCCTGGCCGCTGCCCTACTGGCTGCTGCACTGACGACTGTGCCGGTGGCTGCCACGGCCATGGCCGAGCCCGACGACCGAGCGGCCAGTACTGCCGCACCGCAGACCACCGCTGAGTACGCCATCCCGGCCGAGGTCGAGCACATGGTGATCCTCGACCGCGCTCAGACCGACCCGCGGACGGGCACACCGACACTGGTCGACCGTGACATCCATTGCGACGACGGGGTCATCATGGACGCCGACCCGTCCGATTTCCCGGTGCAGCTGAGGGTGGTTGAGTCCACGACCGCCACCGCGCTGAACACGGAGAGCGAGGCGGTCACCGAGTTCCGGGGTGGCGACGTCCTGCCTGGCCGGCTCTGCGAGAGCCTGGCCAGCTACGAGCTGATCCTGCGAGACGGCGAGGTGTTCGGCGGCCAGCTGGCCTACATGGACCTGGCACCGCACTGGACCACCGAGCAGGTCCAGGCCCTGGTCGGTGGCTACGGGGCACGGGCCTGGGTGAATGGCGACCCGCTGGCCGCGGCCGAGCTCTATGACCAGCCCGGGTCGCAGTCCGAGGTCCTGACCACACCCGCGCCCGGCACGGAGGTGTGGGTCGGTCTGCCGTACGACTCGGTGCGCACCCCGACCGGGATCATTGCCGGGTCCGGTAGCTGGGTACCGGTCGAGCTGCCGGACGGCACGCTGGGCTGGATGGACAGCCTGGCGCTGGACGTCGAACTGCCGCCCGGTGACGTCTGGGCCGGTCTGGAGACCGAGACGATCCTCATCGGCGACCTGAAACCGTCCGTCCCCGCGTACATGCCGCAGCACGTGGTCGACACGGCCGCCCCGGACGCGATCACGCCCGGCCAGCCGGGCCGCAAAATCGCCGACCTCCAACCCGGCGACGAGCTAGTGGTCAGCGAGTTGGTCTGGGAGCGTCCGGCAGGCGGCTGGCTGAGCCTGCCGGGCATCGCGGCGCGTTCGGCAGATATGCCGGAGGAGCACAAGCACCTTGCTGAGAGTCTCCGGCTGGCCTACCTGCCCGACCAGAACGTTTTGGTATGGATTCCGGGTTGGGCGCATCTGACCCAGGCCGACCTGGCCGTTCAGCCGACCACAGCTGACCCGACCGAAACCGCACCGACCGCCGAGCCCACCCAGGACGTGGTCGTCCCCGCCGGGGACCCGGCCACGATCGCGCTGGACACCACCGTGCAGCGGCGCGGGACCCGGGCCGGCATCCCGAGCCGCTTCACCATCCTGGCTGGGCCGAGCGATGACGCACCAACGCTGGGGCATCTCGCTGAGGGTGGTGTCGTCTACAAGGCGTCGGCGGAGTTCGTTGGTGAATCGAGCACTACCCACGGGGACCTCTGGAGGGCCATCGAGGTGACCGTCGATGGTGAGCCCACCCGCGCGTACGTCCACGCAGACGACGTGGTCGAGCTAGGCGACCCGGTACCGACTGCTGCACCGGCCCCGACCGCCGGTGCGACCGAGAAACTGGTTGAGAAAGCCGCCGAAAAGGCCGAGGGCCTCGGTGACCGCGAGGGTGGCGGTTTCGGCTGGCACCCGTTCCGGGACCTGAGCAACCGGCTGGCCTGGGCGGCCGCCATGATCCCGCTGCTCGCGGCGTTCGGGCTGCTGAGCCTGGGTGGCTACCGGGCCGTGGTCCGCGCGTCCGGCAAAACCCCCCGCGCCGGGCTGACCATCCCCGGCAAAATCCTGGCCCTGGCACCGACCGGTGCTGGTGTGACCGCTGGGCTCATCGCAGCCTGGCTGCTGCCGAGCACCCGACTGGCCTGGACGACTGTCGTGCTGCTGGGTCTGGCGGCCGGTGGCGTCGTGATGGCTCGACTCTGCTCTGCCCGCGGTGCGCTGTATCCGACAGCACTGACACCAGTCGCTAGCGGTATCGCCGCCGGAGCCGGCCTGGTCGTGGCTGCGATGGTCGGTCTGCTGGTCGGCTGGATGCCCGCCACCGTGGCGGGCGGTATCGCAGCTGGTGCTGCACTGGCTATCGCCGGACGACCAGACGATGACGAGCCGGAGACTGAGCCGGAACCTGTGACTGAGGACGTCGACGCAACGCTCTGACCTGC
>CAYTIR010000107.1:0-4860 GCA_964437955.1 uncultured Staphylococcaceae bacterium | reverse complement strand
CGATCAACTCGATCGCCCAGATCGCCCATCGACTGACGCCGAACAGCGCAAAGCGGAAGCTGTACGCCTCAAAGAAGAGAACGAAGCAGTGTTGAAAGATACACAGGCTGAAATTTCTTCTATGATGGACAATGCAAAACAGCAGGCCAAGAAAGAACAGGAAGCTATTATTCACGATGCCAATACGCGTGCTAATCAAATGATGAAAGACGCTAAAGTTGACATCGAAAGAGAAAAAGAAAAAGCAATCCGTGATATAAACAGTCAGGTGTCGGAAATTTCCGTTCTGATTGCAGAAAAGATGATTTCCAAAGAAATCAATCAAGAGGACCAAAAAGACTTGGTTTCAAGGTACTTGCAGGAAGCAGGGGATAAATGATGGCGAGTTCAGCACAGAAATATTCCCAGGCGCTTTACAGCAGTGTCTCAGAGAATGGTCAACTTGATGAAGTTAAAGCCGATTTTGATCAGGTAATGAGAGCCGTAAGACAAGTCCCGGCTTTCTCCGATTTCATGGTGAATCCTGCAATAGCCAAAGATAAGCGTAAAGAAACTGTGGAACATGCATTCAAAAATATCGTGAAGCCACTTTACAATATGCTTTTGATTCTGGCTGACAGGAATCTCTTATCTGAAATTGAATCAGTCTACACGCACTTCATCAAAGCGTATAACGAGCATTATAACCAGGAGTACGTCGTGATTGAATCAGTATATGAACTTTCCGATGAAGAAATTGATTCCATAGGAAAAGTATTCATTCGAAAAACTGGTCTTTCCAAGCTGCTCATCGAAAATAAAGTGAATGAAAAATTGATTGGCGGCATCAGAGTCTTCGTCGGAACCAAAGTCTATGACGGTTCCCTGAATGGCCACCTTGCCGATTTGAAAAATCAATTCAGAGAACAGACTATCAGTTAATTAAGGAGTGATATTTGATGGCAATTAAAGCTGACGAAATAAGCGCTCTTCTTAAAAGCCAGATTGAGAACTACGAAGCAGATATGAAAGTATCTGATGTGGGGACTGTCATCCAGGTTGGTGACGGTATCGCACTTGCTCACGGACTTAATGATGCAATGGCTGGAGAATTGCTTGAATTTCCTAGCGGTGTTCTGGGGCTTGCCCAGAACCTCGAAGAAAACAATATCGGTATCGTAATTCTAGGACCATATGATGATATCAAAGAAGGCGATGAAGTCAAACGTACAGGGCGGATCATGGAAGTTCCTGTAGGTGAAGAACTCATCGGACGTGTATTAAACCCACTTGGACAGCCTATAGACGGCAAAGGTCCTCTTAATACGACAAAAACGAGACCGATTGAAAGTCCTGCTACTGGTGTAATGGATCGTAAATCTGTTGATGAACCACTCCAGACAGGTATTAAAGCGATTGATGCATTGGTACCTATTGGACGCGGACAGCGTGAACTTATCATCGGTGACCGTCAAACTGGTAAGACGACAGTTGCAATCGATACAATCCTGAACCAGAAAGACCAGGATATGATCTGTGTCTATGTAGCTATCGGACAGAAAGAATCTACAGTCCGTTCTACAGTGGAAACACTGCGTAAAAATGGTGCACTTGATTATACAATCGTAGTATCTGCAGGTGCTTCAATGCCTGCACCAATGCTTTACATTGCACCATATGCCGGAGTATCCATGGCAGAAGAATTCATGTTCAACGGCAAGCATGTACTTATCGTGTATGATGACTTGACTAAGCAGGCAGCAGCATACCGTGAACTGTCACTTCTTCTCCGTCGTCCACCGGGCCGTGAAGCTTACCCAGGTGATGTTTTCTATCTGCATAGCCGTCTGCTCGAGCGTGCAGCGAAACTCAACGATGATCTTGGGGGCGGTTCAATTACTGCACTGCCATTCATCGAAACCCAGGCAGGGGATATCAGTGCATTTGTACCAACAAACGTCATTTCCATCACAGATGGGCAGATCTTCCTGCAGTCAGACCTGTTCTTCTCAGGTGTAAGACCAGCAATCAACGCCGGACTGTCAGTTTCACGTGTTGGTGGTTCTGCACAGATCAAAGCGATGAAGAAAGTTGCGGGTACACTGCGTCTTGACCTTGCAGCATTCCGTGAACTTGAATCATTTGCTCAGTTCGGTTCCGATCTGGATGAAGCAACTGCAGCAAAACTTGCACGGGGACAGCGTACTGTTGAAGTACTTAAACAGGGCGAAAACAAGCCATTGAAGGTTGAGCGTCAAGTAGCGATTCTGTATGCACTGGTAAACGGACATCTTGATGATATACCTGTTGAAGACATCACTCGTTTTGAAGATGAATTCCTCAGCTGGCTGGATTCCAACAATGCAGAACTATTGGATGGAATCCGTGAAACAAAACAGCTCCCTGATGACGAAGCATTTGTGAGCGCGATAAACAGCTTCAAGAAACTATTCAATCCTTCCAAGTAATGAAGGTGGATAATTATTAAGGTGGTGAATTCATGGCTTCAATAAAAGAAATAAAAGGTCGTATCGGTTCAACTAAAAAGATGAGTCAGATCACACGTGCTATGCAGATGGTTGCGAACTCAAAGCTCAAAAGAGCAGAAGAGAATTCCAAACGATTCCAGCCTTACATGGACAAGATCCAGGACACAGTCCAGGCCATCGCATCCGGCGACACAACTAGTTCCCACCCGATGCTCGAGGAACGACCGGTCAAACGCACAGGATACATTGTAATTACAGCGGACAGTGGTCTTGCAGGGCCATATAACGCCAATGTTTTAAAAACTGTAACGAAAGAAATCAAAGAACGTCACAACAATAATGCTGACTCGTATGATCTGTTTGTAATCGGAAATCTGGGCTTGGAATTCCTTCAAAACCGTGGTTATCCTGTTACAAATTCCCGTACTGGACTTGCAGATCAACCAGATTTCAGCAGCGTGAAAGAGATTGCACAACAGGCAGTCAGCTCTTTTGCAAGTGAAGAGTTTGACGAACTTTTCATCGTATATAATCGATTTATTTCTGTTTTGCAACAGGAAGTTGATATGCGGAAAGTTTTACCATTGTCCGACAGCGATATTTCAAATCAATCACAAGCTTCAAGCCTTTCAACATATGAATTCGAACCGGACAAGGAATCCATCCTTGAAACGATTCTTCCCCAATATGCTGAAAGCTTGATATATGGTGCACTGCTTGATGCCAAAGCTAGTGAACATTCAATGCGTATGACAGCCATGCAGGCTGCGACAGATAATGCAAAAGAATTGGTTGATGATCTGACATTGCAATATAACCGTGCGAGACAAGCTGCAATCACACAGGAAATCACTGAAATTGTGGGCGGAGCAGCAGCACTCGAATAAACAAGAATGAGTAGGAGGAAATCTAATGGCTTTAGGTCAAGTAATTCAAGTCATGGGACCGGTAGTTGACGTTAGATTCAATGAGGGAGAACTCCCTGAATTGAATAACGCACTTTTTGTCGACATTGAAAAAGATGGCGAAACTACTGCCCTGGCTCTTGAAGTCGCGCTCCACCTTGGAGATAACGTCGTAAAAACAATTGCGATGAGTTCCACTGATGGATTACAGCGCGGTGCTGAAGTAACGAATACAGGCAAACCGATATCTGTACCAGTAGGTCAGGTAACATTGGGTCGTGTATTCAATGTACTGGGTGAGCATATTGATCTTGAGGAAGCAATTCCTGAATCTGAAAGAAGAGATCCAATTCACCGTCAAGCACCTAAATTTGATGAACTGCAAACAGAAGTAGAAATTTTGGAAACAGGTATTAAAGTAGTAGACCTTCTTGCACCTTATACAAAAGGTGGTAAGATCGGACTCTTCGGTGGTGCCGGTGTAGGTAAGACAGTCCTTATCCAGGAACTGATCAACAACATCGCACAGGAACACGGTGGTATTTCCGTATTCGCCGGTGTTGGAGAGCGTACGCGTGAAGGTAACGACCTTTATTATGAAATGAAAGATTCCGGAGTTATCGAGAAGACTGCGATGGTTTTCGGTCAGATGAACGAGCCGCCGGGTGCACGTATGCGCGTTGCACTAACTGGGCTTACGATGGCAGAATACTTCCGTGATGAAGAAGGACAGGATGTACTTCTGTTCATCGATAACATCTTCCGCTTTACACAGGCAGGTTCTGAAGTGTCTGCACTCCTGGGCCGTATGCCTTCAGCCGTTGGTTACCAGCCGACACTTGCAACAGAAATGGGTCAGCTGCAGGAACGTATCACATCAACAAACGTTGGTTCTGTTACTTCCATCCAGGCGGTATTCGTACCAGCCGATGACTATACTGACCCGGCACCTGCACAGACTTTCGCACACCTTGATGCGACAACGAACCTGGAAAGAAGTCTTTCCGAGATGGGTATCTATCCAGCGGTGGATCCATTGGCTTCCACTTCCCGTGCACTTTCTCCGGCAGTTGTAGGAGAAGAGCACTATGAAGTCGCGCGTGAAGTTCAGGCGACGATTCAAAAGTACCGTGAGCTGCAGGATATTATTGCAATCCTGGGTATGGATGAGCTTTCCGATGAAGATAAAAGCACAGTAAACCGTGCGCGCCGAATCCAGTTCTTCCTTTCACAGAACTTCCACGTTGCTGAGCAGTTTACAGGACAAAAAGGTTCATATGTACCGGTTTCGCAAACTGTTGAGGACTTTAAGGAAATTCTAGCTGGTAAGTATGACCATATCCCAGAGGATGCATTCCGTCTTGTCGGCGGTATTTCAGACGTGCTTGATAAAGCTCGCGAGATGGGTGTAGAAGTTTAAAATCGGGAGGGTTAGCAAATGAATAAAATTGCACTGGATGTAGTAACACCTGACGGTTCTGTCCACT
>CAYTIR010000106.1:0-5010 GCA_964437955.1 uncultured Staphylococcaceae bacterium | reverse complement strand
AAGCGATGCGGCAGCTGCTGCGGAATGATAAAAACGTGTCAGTCATCAAATTGGATGAAACGGAGATCCCAAGATATCCCCACGGTTGGGGGCCATGGCTTGAAATGCTTGCTGAAAAAATTTCCGCAGGCATCGCTGCACTGGATTTTGAAGTGGATGAGATGACCTATTACGTGGGTGAAGAAGAATATATCGAGCCGCTTCAAAGTTATTTTAAACAGAGATGGACTGAAATTGATACGCATATCACTATGGTAGACCGTAAAATTCTAGGCATCAGCGGAACGAGTATACGGGAAGAACCCATCCTGAACTGGGACTTTGTGACAAGACCGTTCAGACGTTTTTTCGTTCAGAATGTATTGGTGCTCGGTGCACCGGGGACCGGCAAAACAACTCTCGTCCATGATCTTGCCCGGAGATATTCAACGAGCTACTCCACTGAATACGCAAAAGAATACCGGAAGACCCAGCATGTTGCCGCCGATGAATTGGACATCAAAGATTTTCATGCGATTGGCATTGGCCAGTTTGAAAATAATAAAAAGCATATTCACTCCCCGGGGACAAGAAAGGTGTTTTTTGCAGACACCGACGTAATGATGACAAAAATATATATGAAAATGCATGCCGTCGGAGATGAATATCATCAATTGAAATCAGTATTCGACTACTTCATACATCTGCAGAACTGGTCTCTCATCCTCGTATTGCCTCCAAAGGAAAATACAATGGCGGACGACTATGCCTCCAAAATGCATGAAATGATTATGGAAGAGATAGCACTGCAGGGACTGAAGAACATCACTCACGTACTTGGTGGTGAATCTTACAGACTCCAATACCAGGAAGCCCATCATCTTGTAGATGAAATACTCAAAGACGGTAAAGATAATTAACTGAAAACGCATTTATTTGTAAAATTACACATACAGAGCCGGTGTGTTCATTTATTGATGGAAAATACAGAAAACTTTGTTATTATAGTTAACATCTATCTAATGGAGGGAGATTTCATGGAACAAAAACTATTGCTCACCCCTGGTCCAACACCTATCCCACCGCAAGTCTCGAGTCGTATGGCAGAGGGCATGATCGGCCATAGGTCAAATGATTTCAATCAGCTCATGGAAAATATACAGCCCAAATTGAGGACTGTACTCGGCACTGAAGATCCTGTCGCCATTCTTTCATCGAGTGGTACGAGTGCACTTGAAACTGCGATGGTCAACCTGGTCAAACCTGAAGAATCAATTGTAATTATTGTGAGTGGTGCTTTTGGGGACCGCTTCAAAAGCATCGCTTCAGCTTATCCATTCGATGTGCATGTATATGATGTTGAGTGGGGAAAAGCGGTAGATCCGGAAAAATTCGCAGCATTTCTTAATGACAAGGAAAATGTCAAAGCTGTCTTCTCACAATCTTGTGAAACCTCGACTGCTGTTGTTCATCCGGTAAATGCACTGGGTAAAGCCGTTAAATCCTATAATCCGGATACACTGTTCATTGTTGATGGCGTAAGCATCGTCGGTGGCATGAAGTTTGATATGAACAGAGATAATATAGACTGCCTGGTTACAGGAAGTCAGAAAGCACTTATGCTTCCTCCCGGCATTGCATTTGTAGCAATGAACAAGGCAGCAAGACAAAAGGCGTCAGATAACGATCTACCGCGCTTTTACCTGGATATCAACCGTTACTTCAAAGCGCTGGATGAGCATTCAACTCCATTCACACCTGCTGTCTCTTTAATTCAGGGACTTGAAAGGGTTTTGGAAATATATGAGGAGGATGGTATTGAATCCGTATTTGAACGTCATACAAAAATGAGGGATATGCTCAGGGCAGGACTCCGTGCACTTGATTTGGAAATGCTGGTCTCTGATGAATATGCCTCCCCGACTGTCACGTCTTTCAAATCGGATGAAGAAGAGCTGAAGGCAATTAAGGACGGACTTAAAAAAGATCACCAGATTACGATAGCCGGCGGTCAAAAAGAGCTCAAAGGCAAAATACTGCGTATCGGGCATATGGGTTATATGTTCCCCCATGACATGATCCGTGTACTTGCTGCACTTGAAGCGATACTCAGTGATTACAGAAATGAAAAATACTATGGAAAAGCACTCGCTGCTGCACAGGAGGCGTACTATGAAAAATTATAAAATACTTGTACTCGACCCCGTCAGTGAAGACGGTATTAAAGAACTCCTCAATCATCCCAATTATGATGTCGACGTAAACACAGGACTCAAGGAAGAAGAAATACTGGATATCGTCCACGATTATCATGCGTTGATAGTGCGCAGTCAGACGACCGTTACCGAAGAGATCATTCGCTATGCAAGATCACTCAGGGTCATTGCGCGTGCAGGCGTGGGGGTCGACAACATTGATATAGAGGCTGCGACAAAACATGGTGTCATCGTCATCAATGCACCGGATGGCAACACAATCAGTGCAACTGAACATACCATGGCAATGATGCTGTCCCTTACCCGTGATATACCGGCAGCCCATAAAGAATTATCAGAAGGTATATGGAACAGGAAAGGTCATAAAGGGACAGAGATGTATGGCAAGACACTGGGAATCATCGGTGTAGGTAAAATCGGTTTCGGTGTTGCCAAACGTGCTCAAAGCTTCGGTATGAGGATTATCGCTTTTGACCCATACCTGTCTGATGATAAAGCGCGTGAAGCTGAAATAGAGAAAATGGAAGTGGATGAAATTGCAGAACAGTCAGATTTCCTTACAGTCCATACTCCACTTACACCCCAGACAAAAGGAATCGTCGGAGAAGACTTTTTCAATAAAACAAAACCTGGCTTGAAAATCGTCAATGTTGCCCGTGGTGGTATCATCGATGAAAAAGCATTGGTCAACGCACTAAACGCAGGTAAGGCTGACGGTGCGGCACTGGATGTATTCGAAGAAGAACCACCAACAGATCAGGAACTGCTCAGTCACCCTAAAATTGTGGTAACGCCCCACCTGGGTGCTTCCACTGTAGAGGCACAGGAGAAAGTAGCAATCAGTGTTTCCCGGGAAATCATCGATATTCTTGAAAACAACACAATCATCCATGCTGTGAATGCACCGCGCATCAGCGAGAATATCAACAATGAACTCAAACCCTACATCAATATTGCAAGCCACATGGGCGAGGTCGGTATCCAGCTGATGAACCGTCCGCCTTCAGAAATCAAATTGAAGTATCACGGGGATCTTGCGCTGGATGATACAAGCATGCTGACACGTTCTTTTGTTTCAAGTCTTCTCAAGCCCCACCTGGGTGAAAACGTGAACATCATCAACGCCCTCTATCTGCTCCAGGAGCAGGATGTTGTTTATAAAGTAGAGAAAAACGGCAAAGCTCACGGGTACAGCAACTATTTGGAAACAGAATTGATCAACGGGGATGAAACTCTTGTTCTCGGTGCAAGCGTCCTGGATGGATACGGAGAACGCATAGTTAAGATCAATAATTTCCAAGTGGATATCAAACCGACAAAACATCTGCTGTTCATAAACCACCAGGACAGACCAGGCATCATCGGCGAGATGGGTATTACACTCGGAACGCATAAAGTCAACATTGCCAGCATGCAGCTCGGAAGGCATGTGGAAGGCGGCAATGCACTGCTTTCACTGTCTCTCGACCAGAAAGTGAATGAGGACGCCATGGATGAACTGGAAAAAATCGAAGGCTTCCATAGTTTAAAACAAGTGGATTTATCATAATGAAAAGCCATCACAATCATTTGTGATGGCTTTTTAGTATGATTTCCTCAGTTTCCAAAACGGAATCTACCATATTCGTCACTCCGAGTGCTTCAAAACTGGGAATGATTTCTTTTCCTGTCAATCCTGTCAGCGTTGCAATGAAATCCACACCAATGGCATCTGCACAATAGAAGTCTGCTATGGAGTCACCGATGATGAATATTTTATCGTCGGATAGATTACGTCGTTGCACCGCATCCTCGAAATATGTTTCATCATGCCCATACAGACTCCACAGGTAGCTGTAGGGATGCGGCTTGGCGAGGGAAACGTCAACACCTTCTGTACTTTCTGCAGCAAGGACTTCCGAAGCAGTGGAAACTCTGTTGCTTCTGAAAAGGTCCATAAGCCCCTCCTGATGGAACGGAATCAATGTTTCCTGTCTCGGTCTGCCTGTAGCAACACCGATCTCCACACCGGCGTCAAGAAGACGTCTCAGCATACCTTTAATCTCTTCAGGTGGACGGATCCACTCTTCATCGTTTATGAAACCTTGTTTTTCCTCTTCCTCAGCTTCCATCCCTGTTGATGTTTTAACATCCCCGCTGCCAAGATACCATTCCTGATATTTATACTGTCCGGTCCGCCAAATGGGTCCATGCATATCGAAGACTTCCGGATTTATGATTTTAATTCTCCGGCGGGCATATTCAATCAGTTCTGTATAGATTGTATCTTTTGTATAATTACCTTCTTTGAGAAAATCGACAACCTGACTGTAGTCTGCTTCCAGGTCCCCAAGCATCTCTCCAACCGTATAGATATCAGAGATGTCCACATTATCCACATTGATATTGGAATCTTTGATCAGATTGATATATATGATGGAAAATGTGACAAAAAGCATATCCCAATTGGAATTTAGCCCCATTTTTTTGAATCGCTCCAGTACCTCATCATTGCTGAATATGTCCGCACGGATCGAATCTATTTCTTTATCTGTATAATCCACCTTGAATTTTTCTTTTCCCAGATTTAAATACCTGGGACTATAGAGCATTTCATGTACTGCCAGTGCAGAAACATCAAAACATCTTTCTTCACTGAGAAACACTCCATCAACATCGAATAATACTACAGTCACAGCCAATTCCTCCCGTTTACAGTTGTTTTATGTTAAGTTTTAGTTTCTCACATCAACAGGCTAATGTCGACTGAACTTTTTTCATAATTCAATATATTTATTTTTGCCTGGTTGTACAGAATATAGGATTAATATTAAAG
>CAYTIR010000105.1:0-5799 GCA_964437955.1 uncultured Staphylococcaceae bacterium | reverse complement strand
AATCACGACCAGCCCAGCGGCGATGATCACCGCGGACACAGACATGAGTGCGGCGACGAGCCGCCAGGTCGCGGTGATCGACCACGTCGAAAGACTGCCGACCCCCAACGACCCACCGAGTGCGCTCACAAAACCTGCTTTGGGACCGCCGGGAGACTGGCTGTTCAGCCGCAGCTTTGTCCGCTTCTCAGCCACGACCATGGCGACGATCCAAAGCAGCCCAGCCACTGCACAAACGACCTGAGCCTCCGTCTGGGAGACCCGCGGGTCGAGAGCCTGAGAGACGTAGCCCCAGGCCATCCAGAGAGCGACGCCCAGGGGCAGCACGATGGCCAGGGCCACCTTCAGTAGTGACCCTCCTGCGCGTTTGCCCGGCGTCCTCATCGCACCAGTTCCAGATGCCGTGGCGGGCGGCCTGCCCGGACCAGCCGGCGCTCAGCCAGGTCACCGAGCTCGATGACAGCCGGGTCATACGGCAGCGACTGTCCGACGTGCACCCGGACAGCGGCGGCCCTGCCGCGCTGGACCAGGGTCAGCAGGTAGCCCCGCTCCCCGGTGCTCATGCTGCAGCCCTCGCAGCGCGACGAGCTTTCCGGGCCCGGGTCATCGGCCGCAGCTCCTGGCCGCGCCGGGCGGCCTTGGCGATGTAGCCACGGCGGGTCAGCTCGCGCTCAGCGGCCAGGCCGTCAGCGACCCGGTCCTCATCGCCGGGGTAGTCCGCGCCGGTCTTGAGTCGACGCTCAGCATCGGCGCCCATGCGCGCTCGGCTGACCAGGCGGCAAATCACCGGATTGGCCATGGTCAAAACCTCTCTCTCTGAATTGGTTTACCGACTAGACCGATGGTATCACGGGTAGACTGATTGCCGGTATAGTCGGTGTCATGACAGACCCCGAAACCGACCTCAGATCGATCGTGCGCAGACTGGCCGCAGCCGACCGCAAACGCGACCAGTTGGCCGCCGAGCGAGATCTCGGCATCCTCGATTTTGTCGAGGCCGGCCAGTCCTGGACACGCGCTCAGCAGGTCACCGGGCTGTCCCGCCGCGGGGTCCAGCTGAGCCTCGAGCGCGCACGGGCCCGGACCATGCAGGCCGACGTCGCCAAGGCCAGCCCGGAGACCCTGATCGAGTTCATGCCGTGGCTGGACCGGCTGTCCGAGGACGACCGTGCCACGGCCACCGCCGAGTTGATCGAGGCCGCCCGGGCTGACCGGCTGGCCAGCATCATCATCCGGTGGCGTGACAAGGCCGGCAGGGTCTAGGACCCGCGAGGTCCCAGATCGTGACGCGCTTCTCATGACCGACCCAGCACTGCATCGAGTTTGACCTCGAAAGCCGGCTGCAGAGCTCGGGCCGCGGTGTCGGTGATGTGCGACCCCTGCCGGTACAGCAGCACGCCACCCAAGGCCACAGGACAGAGGCCGGGCGGGCAGATCGTCGAGTTCAGGTCGATCGCCGGCAGGTCGAGCTCGGCCAGCAGGGCGTTGCCACCGGCGGTGGGTTCCGGCCTGAAAGCACACACGGACAGGTCGTCAATGTGCTCGGCCGCGCATTCGTACCGGCTACCCGGCGGGTAGGGGTTGTCTGCGACGACGACCACCTGGACACCGACCTCTAACAGCTGGTCCACGGCCCTCTGCTGGCCGTCCACCAGCTCGTCCGTGCGGGCCGCACCAGTGGAGAGCAACACGTACTCCGGCGGGTCAGCGAGCAGGTCCTCGAGTAGGGCCTGGCCGTGCTGGTTGCATTCCGGCTCAATCGCGCCGGCCACCGTGAACGGACAAGCCGATTTGGTGTGTACGGTCAGCACCCAGCCGCGGTCAATCGCGATGGCCTCCACAGTCGAGTGCCATTGGGCCATTTTCGAGTCACCGAGCATTGCGACCCGCACGTCGGAGTCCACGTCGCCGTAGACGCAGCCAGTGGCCGGGACAGGGTCACCCTGCTGCACCTGACAGCCGTCCGCGTAGATGGCCGGAACATCCTCTGGCGCCCGGTCCGGGTGGGGTGTCAGCGGCCCAGTCTGGCTCGCCACCGGCTGCCACGCAGCCAGTTCGACACCGGTGTCCAGGGCTGGTCTGGTGGCCACCACCGCGGCCGCCATCGAGCAGACCAGCGCGGCACTCACACCCACCGCCGTGAACGTCCGCGCGTGGCTCGGCTTCCACTGGCGGACCGGGTCCTCGATCCACCGTTTCGTCAGCCAGGCCAGAGCGACCGATGCCGCGCCCAGCAGCGCCAGTGCTACCGGGTGGTCAGTATCCGAGAGCACGACGACCGGCCAGTGCCAGAGATAGATTCCGTAGCTCAGACCGCCCAGCCACAGTGCCGGCCGGGACGTCAGCCAGGCCGGTGCCCAGCCACGTCCGCCAGCAATCACCGCGGCCGCCCCGAGCACCGGTAGGGCTGTCATCGGGCCCGGCCAGGCTGTGCCGCCATCGACGGTGAGCAGACCGACCGCGATAGCGACCAGACCGCTGGTCACCAGTACCCGCGAGAACACTGCGTGGGTCACGGCCGGGACGAACGCCAGGGCCGCGCCCGCGCCCAGCTCCCAGAGCCGACCCGCTGTGTCGAAATAGGACGGCTCAGCGACTGCCACGTAGACCACCGAGCCGACCAGAACCAGCGCCGGGACGGCCACCAACCCGCGACGCGACCGGACCAACAAGAACACGGCCAACAGCAGCACCGGCCAGGCCAGATAGAACTGCTCCTCAACACTCAGCGACCAGTAGTGCTGCAGCGGGCTGACGCCCGAGTCCTCGGCCAGATAGTCGACCGCCCTGGATGCCAGGACCCAGTTCTCGACATACAGCGCACTGCCGACGCTGTCAGCCGCCAGGTCGCCCAGACGTGCGCCCGGGAGCAACAACCAGCCGGCCATCAAAGTGGAAGCGACCACGGTCATCGCGAGAGGCAGCAGACGCCAGGCACGGCGAGCCCAAAAACGCGGCAGGTCGATCCGGCCAGTGGCCTCCAGTTCACGCAGCAGATGACTGGTGATGAGGTAGCCGGAGATGACGAAAAAGACGTCGACGCCCGCGAAGCCACCGGACAGTCCGGGCACGCCCAGGTGGTACAGCAGCACGGCCATGACCGCGATGGCACGGAGGCCCTCAACGTCCGGCCGGAAAGTGGTTTTGGTGGTCATGACTGACTGCTGTGCGGGATGGTCAGCCAGACGCGAAATCGGCCGCGGGTAGACGCTCCGCGGTCGGGCAGGAGGTCAGGTCGATGGTCAGGTAGGAGAACTAAGTAGAAGATCAACTCGGGCTCGCTCGACCAGGACCAGGCATTGGCAGACCACGTAACGGAAACCGATGCGTAACCGACAAGGCAGCGCAGCGTCAGCGAGACAGCCAGCCTTTGACCGACCTGGCCTTCCAGTCAACTCCGGACAGCACCGACAGAGCCCTTCGTGCCGTTGGTCAGACCGGGCCCGTAGGCGCCAGCCGGTAGGCCCGGGCAGTGACCCGATCTGTGCACCGGACCGTCCTGGCTGTCACGGTCTAGCCCCGTCGTGCACGGACCAAGCACCGGTCCCCCAAACCGACAGACTTCTAATTGCTGACAAGCCCTCCGACAAGCTCCGGGCTTGTCAGCATATAATCTGGTGTTATGAGTACCGAACTGGCCGCCACACTGTCTAACCTGACGACCGACGACCCGCGACGCTTCGTCCGTGCCGGACTCACCCGCGCCCACCACCTCGGTGTACCCCGCCCCAAAGCCCTGGCCATGATCCGGTCCGCCGGCACGCCAGCAGTCAGCCAGCTCCTCGACAACCCACACGCCGTCAAACAAATCGCCTCCGACCTGGCCACATACCGGACCGCATCTCGCTCCCCCTCTGGCGCGGCGGGGCGGCGGCGGGTGGCCCGGTTGATCCTGGCTCGCATCCTCGGTGGCGACTACTCATGGTCTGAACGGGCCCTGCACACGATCATCGGACTGCGGTTGATCGACTCCGGTTGGCCGTCGGTCCAGGTGTCTGCTGCGACCCTGGCGGTCGAGGCTGGAATGTCCGAACGGTCGACCCACGCAGCCCTGCACCGACTGGTTGAGAAGCGCGCTCTGAGGATCGTCCGTCAGACCGGTGGACATGCGAACGTCTGGAAACTCGAGCCGTTGCACCACGACAGTGAGCGGGCTGGCATGGAACACCTCCGTGGCGCTATCGAATCCCTGGCCGACCCTGACGACACCAGTGACCCGGTGGTCGCTGCGGTTCGCGGGGTGGCATCGCCCGAGTGGGGCTATGTGGGCGGCCGAACCTGGCGGCACTGGGTGGGGACGGTCGCCAAGACTGCCGGCCACCCGATGCCGTGCAGTTCACGCGTGCACCGACAGACCATGCGCGAGCTCGACCGCCCGGTCGACCTGGCCGCTGCTGTTGAGGCCAGGGTTGTAGCCGAGCAGGCCCGCGCAGAGCGTGCAGCTGCCCGCGTCGCTGAGGTCGAGTCTGCCCGTGAAACCTGGCGCGCGTCCCGGGCCTGGGTGGAGCAGGTCGAGGCCTCGGCCGGGCCGGCATACAAGGCCACGACCGCGCAGGACCGGCACGCCTGGCTGGGCGTCGCTCGGGCCGGTGTGCAGGCCGTCCCACAGGCTGAGAGGGCTGGTCTCGGGCGGTACCTGGCCAACCACCTGAGGAAGGCCAGGTGGGGGACGACCACGGCTGCCAAGGCCAGCCAGGCGGTGGTCAGATGACGGCGGTCGGCAGGGTCATCAAACACACCGAACAGGACGGATAGATCATCATGAGCAGCATCACCGAAACCCGACCCGATGGCCGGGCAGTCTGCCGCGACATCGTCAGCTGGCTCACCGGGGACAGTCACGGCCTAGACCTGAGCTGGCTGTGCATCCGGCACAGCGGCCGCTGGGAGCCGCGAGTACTGGCACTGCTGAACGAGCTGGCGGACAGCCGGCTGGCCTACCCAGACCCGGTCTCCGGGCTCAGGTTCTACGGCCACGTAGATGCCATCCGGCTAGGACTCGAGCGGCTCAGGCTGCCCGACGACGTCCTCGACATCCGGTACGTGCGGCCCGGCCGTTGATCGCATGGCAGAGCCCCCGACGTACCCGGTCAGTATCCCGCCTGACTGAGCCCATCGGGGGCTCTGTGCTCCAGCCTACGATCAGCGACGGCGCTTCCGGCACCGCTTCGACCTGGCCTGCTTCTGTTGGTGCTGCGCCTCGGTCAGACCAGCCTGTAGCGCCCGGTGCTCGGCTGCACGCTCGGCCAGCCTGCGCTTCCGGGCCCGCTCCTCCTCACGTGCCATCTGCTCGCGACGACGGGCCACCTCGGCCGCGGCTTTGCGATCCTGATCGGCCTGCCGAGCTTCGGCTTTGATCCTGACCTCGCGGTCACGGTCCTCACGCTCTGCCCGCTGGACCTCACGGTCTGCGCGAGCCTGCTCGCCGGCGGCCTTCGCCTGCTCGGCCGCGGCCTGCTCCACCACGCCCCGGTCGACGTAGACGCCATCCACCAGCACGTAGTCGTCGTCCGGGTCGCGGGTGGTCATGGCGTCCAGATCAGCTAGCTCGGCTGAGGCCAGCTCGGCTCGCTGCTCGGCCGCGGCTGCACCGGCCTCATCACCGGCTGCTCGTAGCTCGGCAGCGCGGGCTTTGGCACGCCGGCCTCGGCGTTTCGCGTTTTTGATATCCCGCCCCATCTGGGTCTGACTTCCTGGGCATCGGGGCCCTCCTGCACGGCACACTGGTCATCACATCCTCGGTCTACGGCCCGCCGACTGCGGGCCCCTACACCTACTGCTGTGCGGGGACGACCATGG
>CAYTIR010000104.1:0-5939 GCA_964437955.1 uncultured Staphylococcaceae bacterium | reverse complement strand
CCAAAGAACCATGGGCATTCATTACATTCATGTTCTATACGATTTTCCTGCCCTTGAGACTTAACAGGGGATCTGAGGGGGAGAAGTCGGCATGGCTTGCAATCATAGGCTTCCTGCTGATAATTTTCAACCTCATCGCTATCATCCTGCTGGTTGCAGGCCTGCATTCTTACGCATAATACGGAAAGAGGGTTTGTATGGCTGAAAATATACTAATCGTCGATGATGAAGAGCGCATCAGAAAGCTACTCAATATGTATCTAGTACGAGAAGGTTATGAAATCACAGAAGCAGATAATGGAGAAGATGCTTTGGAACTTGCAATGGAAAAAGATTTCCACTGCATCCTCCTGGACCTTATGATGCCCAAAATGGACGGCATAGAAGTGGCAAAGCGTCTGAGAAACCATAAATCCACACCAATCATCATGCTCACTGCCAAAGGCGAGGAGAACAACCGTGTCGAAGGCTTTGAAGTCGGGGCAGACGATTATATCGTCAAGCCCTTCTCACCACGGGAAGTAGTGCTGCGTGTGAAGGCGATACTAAGGCGCTCCTCAGAAACCTCATTCATTGAGGCGGATGCCACAGCAAAAGATGTCATAGCATATGATCATCTAGTAATAGATAATGATGCACACAGGGTTCTAGCCAATAATACAAAGGTAAACCTGACACCTAAAGAATATGAACTCCTTCTCTTTTTAGCAAAGAGTCCGGATAAAGTATTTGACCGTGAAGAGCTGTTGCGAGAAGTCTGGCACTATGATTTTTATGGCGACCTCCGTACAGTGGACACTCATGTAAAACGACTTAGGGAGAAGCTGAACAAAGTATCTCCTGAAGCAAGTGAAATGATCCATACAGTCTGGGGCATAGGCTATAAGTTCGAGGTCAATGAATAATGAAAGTATTAAACAGCGTTGTAACTAAACTGTGGTTGACTATCATTTTGATAGTAACTACAGTTTTAATTATATTATCTGTCATCCTCAGTATGTATTTCAGAAATTATATGCTCAATTCTACTGAATCGCTGTTGGAAGAGGAAATTTCACGAGCTGAAGAGATTCTACTCAGCCGCCATGACAATCAGGATTTGAATTCCACTTTACTCCGCGAGGATAATCTTATCATCTATAGAAACGGTCAGATGATTTCACAGCAATCCTCCACAGATCGTGAAATATTTTCAAAGATCATCGAAGGAGCCGGAGAAGGTAATACATTTCTGCTAAACGATATTGAAGGTCATGATTATATGGTCCGTGTCTCAAATTTAAGCGAATTTTTCGAGGAAGACATGGCGATTATAAAATACAAGGACCTCGAAGATATAAATGAGTCCATGACAGCTGTCACCATGATCATCCTTGCCAGCGGTTTTGTACTTTTCCTGATTACAACATCTTTCGCGTTCTTTCTGATCAACAGGATCACAAGACCCCTGATCAGTCTGAAGAATGCTGCTTTCAAGACAGCGAAGGGAAAATACAATACACTAGAGACCAAGAGCAGGGACGAAATCGGAGAACTTACTCTTGCATTCAATAAAATGAATAATGACATCCAGGGTAATATTGAGCAAATAGAACATGAGAAAAACCTGAGGGAACAAATTTTCACCTCAATAAACGAAGGTGTCCTTTATTTCGACTCTGAAGTAAAGCTCATTTATTCCAATAGAAAAGGGAATCGTCTTTATGACCACCTGAAATCACAGCAGGATGTTTTTGAAGATTTTAAAAAAGATATTAGAGAAATTGCACAATATCGCACGTCGGCTGTTGAGCGGGTGGAAATTAAAGACAGACACATGCAGTTTTCCTATACACCAGTTGAACAGGATCTTGAATTATTCGGAGTCATACTTCTGATCCGAGATATTACTGAAGAGGTCAATACTGAGAAAATGAGGTCCGAATTCATTGCCAATGTATCCCATGAATTGAAAACACCAATGGTAATGCTGAGCGGTTACTCAGAAGCTCTTATCGATGATGTTGTTACAGATCCTGATGAAATAAAAGAGATGGCTGGTATAATAAAAGACGAATCCGACAGAATGAATACAATGGTAAATGAATTAATCACCATAGCAAGAATGGATACTGGATCTGACTTTTTCAACATTGACGAAAATGATTTCGGCTCTCTGCTCGAAAAAATCAATGCAAGATTCCGTCATGAAATGCAGGAGAACGGCATTGCATTCAATATAGAAACTAATGACTCTGATCTCATATTCCATTTTGATTATGACAAGATTAATCAAGTACTGACTAACTTGCTCGATAACGCAATCCGTTATACATCAGAAGGCGATGATATTATGATTGATGTCACTGAAGCAGGGCGGTTTGCTATAATAGAAATCAGTGATACAGGTGCCGGCATTCTCCCTGAGCATCAGGGGCGGGTCTTCGAAAGATTTTATAAAGTAGATGAATCGAGAACACGCGGCAAGCACGGTACAGGACTCGGACTCTATATAGTCCGCAGCATCATACACAGACATAATGGAACCATTGAGCTGGATAGTGAATTCGGCAAAGGAACCACATTCCGTATAGTTCTTCCAAAAACAAACGAAGAGAGATGAGGTAATGAGACAAAATAAGTTACAAAAGTTGATTCTAATCAGCATACTTGCAGCTTTGTCATTTATACTGATGCTCCTGCAATTCCCGATTCCATTCATGCCTCCATTTTTAATGGTTGACCTGTCTGATATCCCTGCGTTTATCGGATTTATATTACTGGGGGGCATTTCAGGCTCACTTATTATTGTTCTGAAAATCGTCCTGTATGCGCTTTTGATGGCCAGTGAACCCATCGGTCCACTGGCAAACCTCCTTGCAGCATTTTCACTTTTGCTGCCTGTCTATTTCATGTATGTGCGCTCAAAAACAAGGAAATCACTTATTGTCGGTTTCGTGCTCGGTATTTTATCGTTGACTATAATGATGGCAGTGCTCAACTATTTTGTACTGCTTCCGATGTACGGCCTGATCATCGATCATACCGATCTCATTTCAAACATACGGGCAGTTGTCACAGCAGGTATAATTCCGTTCAATATCATCAAAGGCATCATCGTATGTCTTGTTGCATATCTGGTATATATCAAGCTTGTTCCGAAACTTGAAAAAATGATGAAATAAAAGAGAGGGGCAAGCCGGCCGGCTTGCCCCTCTCTTTTACAATATATTTACTCGAATTTAAGTGGATCTCCATCAAATGACTCGTCTTCTACTTTGATTGAATCAGTAGGGCAGCCATCAAATGCATCTTCCATGTCTTCGAGGAGTTCTTCAGGCACTGGTGTGACACCTTTATTATCATCCAGTATCACATAAGCAATGCCGTCATCATCATAATCGTATATATCAGGTGCAGCTGCACCGCATGCACCACAGGCAATACAAGTATCCATATCGACTATGGTGTATTTATTTCCACTCATTTTTTCACCTCTCACCATTTCTTCATAACCATTTTACGGCTAATCAGGCATATTTTCAATTAAATTTGGTCTGGATAGGGTACAATACGACTATTGATGTATACTTCATTTTATTATGCCTTTAAAATGTAATGAAAACATAATATAATTGAAGATGAATTATTTTAGTTTGAGGAGAATGTCAATGAAGGACGATTTCTATAAAGATATTGAACATAAACGTGCTTCTAAAGATGTCGAAGAGGCAAAAAGCAGTATTCCAGAAGAAAATCAAAACAAACCGATGAAACGTTCCGACCGTCATCGCGCAAAAATTGAAAAAGAGAAAGAGAAACAAAAAAACAAATCAAAATCCGATGAACAGAAAGCGAGCCCTTTTGCTGATGTCGCCCAAAAGCTCACTGCTTATTTTAACCGCGAGAACTTTAGAAAGGGAAAAGTGTTTTTTGCAGGTAAATTTTCATCTTATAATAAACGTTTCAAAGATGAACTGAAAGTCTCCAAAGCTAAACTCGCTGAACTCGGAACTAAAAGGAAAACACCCAATAATGAAGAAAATGAAGAAAAGAAAAAAGGTCTCATTCCAATCATTATAGGGGGCGTGCTCCTTCTGCCTGTCACCATTATTTTATTTGTAATGATCATCAGCAACTTCTGGCCATCTGGAGAAAATGGAACTGAAATTGCTGGTGGTAATGAAGAGAATACAGAAGAAACAACTGAGGCACAGTCTGAAGATAAGATCAATGAAGAGTTGGAAGAACAGAAAGCTGAGAAAGAAAAGGAACTCGCTGAAAAACGCGAAAATAACTCAGACTCAAAATCTGACTCTTCAGACTCAAAACCCGGCTCAAATGAAGACCTGAGTACCGGGGAACTCTCATTCGATTATTCTGAAGATGAAAAATCCGAACTGGAAGAAGCTGCATCTTCAGCAATAGAAAAGAAAGAATCAGGAGAAGATTCTGAATCTCACACGAGTAAAGTAGAGACACCCGCTGACAATGAAAGTACAGAGGAAACCACTGAGGAGCCAACAGAGGAACAGACAGAAGAGCAAACTACGGAGCAGCCAACAGAAGAACAGACAGAAGAGCAAACCGTGGAACAACCTGAAACTGAAGAACCCTCAGAAGAAAGCACCTCAGGAGGTTCTACCCACGTTGTAAGCCCTGAAGACAATCTATACAGGATAGCGATCCGTTATTACGGCAGCGGCAGCAGTGAGAATGTCAATAAGATTATGGATGCCAATGGCGTCACTCCAGACTCACTGAGTGTCGGCCAGGAACTTGTCATCCCAGAGTAGAAAGGTGCTAACAATGAAATACATCGAAACAATTATCATCGGAGCCGGCCCATGTGGTTTGTCCGCTGCAATTGAACTGAAAAATCATAATCTCGATCATCTCG
Organism: uncultured Staphylococcaceae bacterium; assembly: GCA_964437955.1. GTDB lineage: Bacteria > Bacillota > Bacilli > Staphylococcales > Salinicoccaceae > Salinicoccus. The sequence goes on along the minus strand of CAYTIR010000104.1, from coordinate 1,060 downwards.
TAATAGAAAAGGGTAATGTAGTTGAAGCTATTTACAACTATCCGACACATCAGACATTCTTCTCATCAAGCGAAAAACTGTCAATAGGCGGATTCCCGTTCATTACTGAAGCACATAAACCCAAGCGGAATCAGGCACTGGTCTATTATAGAGAAGCAGTTAAACACTTTGACCTGAATATCAACACCTATGAAGAAGTGACATCAGGGAGACAGAGTAAAGATGGTTTCGTCCTGGAAACTTCAAAGGATACTTACAGCTGTAAATATCTGATTATCGCCACCGGATACTACGGGCAGCCTAATCGTCTGGATGTACCCGGTGAACATAAAGATAAAGTGTCCCATTACTTCAAAGAAGCACATCCATTCTTTAAGCAGGATGTATTGGTCATCGGAGGTAAGAATTCCAGTGTCGATGCTGCAATGGAACTTGAAAAAGCGGGCAGTAATGTAACCGTCGTCTACCGTCAGAATGCCTACTCTAAAAGTGTGAAGCCATGGATCCTGCCACAGTTCGAATCATTGGTAAAACATGATAAAATAGATATGCATTTCGGAACAGAAGTCAAAGACATCAAAGATAAGAGTGTTGTTCTTGAAAAGGATGGCTCAGTTTTCGAAGTACCCAACGACCATGTTTTTGCAATGATCGGTTATCATCCGGATTATAGATTCCTGCAATCATTTGGAATCAAAATCAATGAAAATGAATTTGGCACTGCTCCTTTGCACAAAAAAGAAAACATGGAAACAAATATTGACAACTTGTATATTGCCGGCGTCATAGCTGCCGGAAATGATGCCAATACAATTTTTATAGAAAATGGCAGATTTCATGGCGGTCTGATTGCAGAAGACATTTTGAAAAAGCAGGATAATTAAAAGAACACCTGGCGTGGATATTTGACCTGCTACCTCCTAAGTTTACAGATGAAATAAAAAATCTGTGAACTTAGGAGGATTTTTTATGGCACGATATAGAAGTTTTGAAGAAAAGTTAGAGATTGTTGAATACTATTTAAAGTATGGAGAAATAAAAACGACAGCTCAACAATTTG
>CAYTIR010000103.1:0-6165 GCA_964437955.1 uncultured Staphylococcaceae bacterium | reverse complement strand
GACGTCGCGGTTGCGACGAAGTCCATATACGGCTCCATGTGGACGTCGCGGTTGCAACGAAGTCCATATATCGCTCCATGTGGACGTCGTGGTTGCGACGAAGTCCATATACGGCTTCATGTGGACGTCGCGGTTGAGCCGAAGTCCATATATCGACTGAAACCGCCCGACAGCCGAAGCATTTTCCGTATAAAAAAACGCAAAACCCTGAATAAGGTTTTGCGCTCCTGATTTTTAAAATTATTTGCTGTCTAGTTTTTCCGGTTCCATCACTTCATCAACGAGGCCGTATTCTTTGGCTTCTTCTGCTGTCATGAAGTTGTCGCGATCCGTATCTCTTTCGATTTTATCGTACGGCTGACCTGTACGTTCTGCAAGAATATTGTTGAGTTTCTCACGTGTTCTGAGGATGTGTTTTGCAGCGATTTCGATTTCAGTCGCCTGACCCTGTGCTCCGCCGAGAGGCTGGTGGATCATCACTTCTGCGTTAGGCAGTGCAAAACGTTTGCCTTTTGCACCAGCTGCAAGCAGGAAGGATCCCATAGATGCTGCCATACCAAGACAGATAGTCTGTACATCCGGTTTGATGTGCTGGATCGTATCGTAGATTGCCATGCCTGCTGTGACACTGCCGCCCGGTGAGTTGATATAAAGATAGATGTCTTTTTCAGCATCCTGGGCCTGCAGGAACAGAAGCTGGCTGACTACTGAGTTTGCGACGTTATCATCAATGCCTGTGCCGATCATGATGATTCTGTCCTTAAGCAGTCTGGAGTAGATGTCGTATGCACGTTCTCCGCGGTTTGTCTGTTCAATGACTGTAGGGATTAAATTCATTTATACTACCTCCTGAAATATACATTTCATTATTTGCTAATTATGTTATATCATATTAGTCAAATAAGGTCAAAGGAAAATACTCGGAATAAACACTCCCTCATAGAGTAAATTTAGGACTTTCATTCATGACGGATTCTTGCTATACTGTATATTGTTTCTTTCACATATAATATCATACCCCCGTGGTGTAATGGATAACACGTAAGATTCCGGTTCTTGAGATGGGAGTTCGATTCTCTCCGGGGGTGTAAATTGAATCGAGGTGGGCCGTGTGAGTGGCGAACTTGAGATTATTGAAGCTCCAGACAGAGTCTACAGTGATGACTTCGTCCGGGATGTATTTTACATTGCGATAAACAGTGGGAAAATACTGTTGGAAAATGGAGCGGAGACCTACCGTATTGAAGACACAATGGCACGTATTGCGTCGAGCTACGGTATTGAAAATGCTCAGGTTTTTGTTACTCCCACGGTCATTATTTTTTCTATGAATGACTATGCACTGACTCAGACGGTCCGTATTGATGAACGTGCAAACAATCTGGAAAAGGTGGACAGCATCAACAACCTTTCCCGCAGAATAGCAGACGGCCTTCCGTTGAAAAGAGCGATCAGCCAGCTGGAAACGATCCATGAAGCACGGATGTTTCCATTTTGGCTGGTCGTACTTTCAGGCGGCGTCATCGGGGGCATGTTCCTTTATTTATTCGAAGGGGTCCTGGTGGATCTTCCAGCGGCTTTTCTGGGTGGTGCCGGCGGGGTATTCATAATGGAAGGGATACTCCGCTATACAAAACTTAAATTTTTCACAGAGTTTTTCGCAGCACTGTTCATCGGCATCGTCGGCATCCTCTACGTGAGGCTCGGACCCGGTGAGATGCTGGATACCGTAGTCATCGCAAGTGTGATGCCGCTGGTGCCGGGTGTTCTGATTACAAATGCAATCCGGGAAATGATACGCGGACATCTGCTTGCAGGCATTATCAAGGGTGCAGAAGCGGCACTGACTGCCATCGCAATCGGCGCGGGCGTCGGTCTCGTATTCATGTTGTCGTAGGAGGGAATCCGATGATATATGTATATCAATTGATCGCAAGTTTCTTCGCCTCTGCAGGCTTTGGAATACTGTTCAATGCACCGCGGCGTGCACTCATCAACTGCGGAGCGACCGGTGCGATTGGGTGGCTCGTATTCTATCTCTTCCGGGAAGGCGGTACGGACCCGGTACTTGCGTCATACCTTGGCGCGATCTTTCTGACTGCGGTTGCATTGTTCAATTCCAGGAAGATGAAAATGCCGATCATCATTTTTATTACTTGCGGAATCATACCGCTGGTGCCGGGCGGCACCGCTTATGAGGCAATGCGCCATGTCGTCATGAACGAATATATGGAAGCGCAGGAATTCGCGTTTCAGGCAGCCCTGGTATCTGGTGCGATTGCACTCGGCATCATCAGCACGGAAATGGCGGATCAGGTCATTCAGGTAATAAAAAATAAATTTGATAAGAAAGAGGCCTAGTATGTTAAAACTGACATATTATACAAGAAAGAACTGCAAGCTTTGTGATGATGGTCGTGAACAGATCAAATTGGCACTGTCGGAACTGAGATATAATAAAGTGAAACTGACGGCTGTTGATATAGATGAAGACGATGAGCTGCAGGAGGAATACATGGTCAGGGTGCCTGTATTGATGCATGAAGGAAAAGTCGTCCAGGAAGGGCTCATCGATTTTGTACAGGTGTATGATTACTTAAAAGAATATTTGGGTAAAAGGTAAATATCAATCAATTTTATCCAGGCAGAAATAATTGCATTTTTTAATATATATGCTATATTAATCATGTAGTTATTTTTTTGTCCCTAGTGGGACATAATAAGTCTCACTGTGGCGAGAGGTGTTGGTGCCCATGTGGCAGAGATTGTTGGACATTCAAAGACGCATCGCCCCGGAAGCCATAGATGAACTTTTAAAGCGTTTTGAACTATTGAAACGTATAGAAGTGAATCAACCGATCGGCAGGCGGACGCTTGCCAAAAAATTGGACCTCACTGAAAGAATTTTGCGCAGGGAAGTGGATAAGCTGCAATCCCTCGGATTGATTTTAATTGATAAAAGAGGAATAGCTGTCTCACAGGCGGGTATTGATGTAATGGAAGAATTATCCCCGTACATCACGACGATTGACCGCCGCAGTGATCTTGCCCGCGGCCTAAGGGAAAAGTTCGGTCTGAAGGACTTTTTCATTGTACGAGGGGATGCAGACGGCAATCCCGAACTTCAAAAGGAATTATCCAAACGGATGGCTGAAGAACTTCAGAAAATGTTTTTCAATGGTACAGTCATTTCTGTCGCCGGAGGTTCGACGATGGCGAACGTAGGGAACTACTTGAAGCCTACAGATGAGGAGTTGCTGTTTGTCCCGGCAAGGGGCGGACTTGGAGAAGAGGTCGGCAACCAGGCGAACTCGATTGCAAGCCGTCTGGCCGAAGCGACAGCCAGCGAACACAAAGTATTGTATGCACCGGATAATGTCGGTGAATCCGTACTTGAATCCCTCAAACTGGAACCTGCCGTCAAAGAAGTGACAGAGCTCAATCAGTCATCGGATTTTGTGATCCATGGAATCGGTGAAGCATTCAAGATGGCTGAACGGCGGAATGTCGGTAAGGATGTAATTGAACAGCTTAAGGAAAAAGGGGCTGTCGGTGAAACATTCGGTTATTATTTTAATGCTGAAGGCGACATTTTGCGAAAAGTGAAGACGATTGGACTCCAGCTTGAAGATTTGGAGAGCAAACAGGCAGTTTTCGCAGTTGCAGGTGGCAGCAGCAAGAAAGAGGCAGTGCGGGCATATATGAAAATCGCCCCTAAGAACACATTGCTTTTCATCGATGAGACAATCGCAGAGTATTTGTTAAATAGTTAAAAAGTTATCTATATAAATCAAGGAGGCCATATATTATGGTAAGAGTAGCAATTAATGGATTTGGACGTATCGGAAGACTTGCAGCAAGAGTGATTCAGAATTACGAAGATATCGAGGTAGTAGCGGTAAACGACTTGACTGACGATGATTTCCTTGCACACCTGATGAAATATGATACAACCCAAGGGCGTTTTGAAGGCGAACTCGAGCAAATCGAAGGCGGCTTTAAAATAAACGGACAGGAAGTAAAATCTTTCAACCAGAAAGACCCTGCACAGCTTCCATGGGGTGATCTGGATATAGACATCGTTCTTGAATGTACAGGTTTCTTCACTGATGAAGAAGGTGCAAGAAAGCACATCGAAGCAGGAGCTAAAAAAGTACTTGTTTCCGCACCGGGCAAAGGCAATATGAAAACAATCGTATTCGGTGTTAACGAAGATGTACTTGATGGTTCAGAAGAAATTGTATCTGCTGCTTCATGTACGACAAACTGTCTTGCTCCAGTCGTTAAGGTGCTGAATGACAAATTCGGTCTTAACCATGGCCTCATGACGACTATCCACGCTTACACAGGCGACCAGAACACACTGGATGCACCGCATCCAAAAGGTGACTACCGCCGTGCACGTGCTGCAGCAATGAATATTGTGCCAAACTCAACAGGTGCAGCTAAAGCGATTGGACAGGTCATCCCTGAACTTGACGGCAAACTCGACGGCGGTGCTCAGCGTGTACCGGTTGCGACAGGTTCACTGACTGAAGTGACAGCTGTTCTAGATAAAAATGTGAGCGTTGATGAAGTGAACGAAGCGATGAAAGCTGCGAAAAACCCTTCATTCGGCTACACTGAAGATGAAATCGTGTCTGCAGACATCATCGGAATCTCAGAAGGTTCCCTGTTCGACGCAACTCAGACACGTGTAATGGATGTAGACGGTAAACAACTTGTCCGTGCTGTTGCATGGTATGACAACGAAATGTCTTACACTTCCCAGCTTGTAAGGACACTTCATCACTTGGTGACGAGCAAATAATTTTTTAATCCAGAACGGGCGGGGAACCGCCCGTTTTTATTTTATTAAATTTGTACAATGGGTATAATGGAATAGAACAAAAGTATAGGAGGCAAGGCGATGAAAAAAACTGTAGAAGATGTAGAACTAAAGGGCAAAAAGGTACTGCTCCGTGCAGACTTGAATGTCCCGATATCAGATGGAACGATCACGAATGACAACCGCATTGTGCAGGCGCTCCCGACAATCAAGCATGTTCTTGATCAGGGCGGCCGTGTGATTTTATTCTCCCACCTCGGTAAAGTGAAAACTGAAGAGGATAAAAAAGAATTGACGCTTCAGCCTGTTGCAGAGAGCCTTACAGAAAAACTGGGTCAGCATGTGGTGTTTGTACCGCATACCCGGGGTGAAGAACTTGAACAGGCGATCCATTCGCTTAATGATGGAGAAATACTGCTGTTTGAAAATACACGTTTTGAAGATCTTGAAGGTAAAAAAGAAAGCAGTAATGATCCGGAACTGGGTGAATATTGGGCGTCTCTCGGTGATATTTTCGTCAATGATGCTTTCGGTACTGCACACCGCAGCCACGCATCAAACGTAGGTATTGGTTCTAACATTGAAACGGTTTCCGGTTATCTTATGCAAAAGGAGATTGATTTCATCGGTGGTGCAATAGATTCTCCTGATCGCCCATTCGTTGCGATTCTCGGTGGCGCAAAAGTTTCCGATAAGATTGGTGTCATTGAAAATGTCCTGTCCAAAGCGGATAAAGTAATCATTGGCGGGGGAATGGCCTATACTTTCCTGAAATCCCAGGGAAAAGAAATTGGCAAATCACTGCTTGAAGAAGATAAAGTGGATCTGGCCGGGTCATTGCTTGAAAAAGCGGGCGATAAGATTGTTCTGCCTGTCGATGTTGTGGCGGCGGATGATTTTGCAGAAGATGCAGCACATGAAACGGTATCTGTCGACGAAATTCCGGCGGATAAAGAATGTCTGGATATCGGTGAAGGCAGTGTAAATAAATTCAAAGAAGTACTCGATGGTGCGAAAACGGTTGTCTGGAACGGACCGATGGGTGTATTCGAAATGGAAGCATTCGCAAAAGGGACAATCGGTGTATGTAAGGCGATTGCTGAACTTGAAGAAGCCACGACGATCATCGGCGGTGGGGATTCAGCTGCAGCGGCGATGGATCTCGGTTATGCAGAGGACTTTTCGCATATTTCAACAGGCGGCGGCGCTTCACTGGAATATCTTGAAGGCAAAGAACTGCCGGGACTCACGGTCATAGCTGATAAATAAGAGCAAGTGTAATCAAATGATACTAGGAGGATGTATATGAGAACACCATTTATAGCAGGTAACTGGAA
>CAYTIR010000102.1:0-6369 GCA_964437955.1 uncultured Staphylococcaceae bacterium | reverse complement strand
GACACAAGAAGAATTGGCGGATGGGATCATTTCAAGAACATATCTCAGTTTGATAGAGAAGGGCAGTGTCCATCCTTCCACCAACGTCCTGATAAAGTTAAGTGAGCGCCTGAACTGCTCAGTCAATGACTTTATGCAGGAGGTGTCCCATTTCCGCTATAATGATGTTGAAATCCTTCGGGAAATCGCCTATTACGAACAGAAAATCGAGAGTGATGATTTTCATTCCGTGCTTTCTTTTATAGAAAAAGAATATGAAGTTGTCGATCAGATACCTTCACAGGATAGTGGACGTATCCATTTAATTTATGCGAAGTATTATAATAAAATGGGTGAATTGCGAAAAGAGAAGCATCATGTTGACAGAGCATTACATCTTCTGTCAACGGTCTCGATCAATCAGTCCTATATAGATGCGGTTATTTTAAAGACTCAGATACTTATAACGAATGATGAAGTAGAGGAAGCGCTGGATCTGTTGGAAGATACTCTATTCATTATTCTGAGGCTGTCAGAGCCGGATTTTGGCATCATAAGAATCATGTTTGAAATTGCAGCATGTTATCACATAAAAGGCGAATATTTTACTTCCTCAAGATTGCTGGAGCGCATGAAGAAGCAATCTGAAATTCTCCATATCGACTATAAAAAAGAAGAGTTCAATCTGCTTCTGGCAAAAAATCTGGCGATGCTGGAATCTTTTGAGAAGCTGGAGAAATTCACCGAGTATTCCAGCAGACCATCTTTGGTGCTGCTGAACTGCTTTGCAAGCTTCAAAAATGGGAATATTAAAGAATGTGAAAGCCGGTTCAAAAGTATGGGGATAGAAAAGAGCATGTACAGGGGAGATGCGGTTTTATCCGATATATACGATATGCTGGATAAACGTTTGGATTTTATTTGAAATATTGAGAGAGGGCGGCAATATGCAGACAGATAATTTTTTTGAAAACATCACGACGGCAGCCATAATTTCGAGCATTGTCGACTTGCTGATTGTATGGTATGTTCTGTACCTTCTTATTACTGTAATGAAGGGTACGAAAGCGATCCAGTTGATTAAAGGGATATTCTTCATTTTAATCGGCCGGGCGATCAGTAATTTCTTCGATCTTGCTACGACGACACAGATGTTCGATACCGTATTAGAGTGGGGTTTTTTGGCGATTATTGTTATATTTCAGCCGGAACTCAGACGGGCACTTGAACAGCTTGGACGTGGAAGTCTGTTCCGTACGAGTACCGCTGGAGGTACTGCTGAACATGATAAGATGCGTGAAGCTATGGTAAAATCAATAAGGTATATGGCCAAACGCCGTATAGGGGCTCTCATCGTTTTCGAAAAGGAGACTGGGCTCAAAGACTACATCGAAACAGGTATCCCTATTAATGGGAATATTTCATCAGAACTTTTAATCAACATATTCATCCCCAACACCCCGCTGCATGATGGGGCAATGATCATCCAAGGGGGAAAAATTGCGACTGCTGCTAGTTATCTGCCTCTGTCTGACAGCAATAAGATTGCCAAGAACCTTGGTACAAGACACCGTGCGGCAGTGGGTGTGTCAGAAGTGACCGATGCCTTCACAATCGTAGTTTCTGAAGAAACAGGCAACATCTCCGTCACTTACGACAGTAAGTTGACGCGGGAAATATCACTTGAAGAGCTTGATTCCATGCTGAAAACACATTGGAGCCTGCTCCCTGGATTGAAAGAAGGAGGTGGACTGTTTGCTAGAAAGTAAATGGGGACTGCGATTTGTCGCCCTGGTTCTCGCACTGTTCATGTTCCTCTCGGTCAATGACGTTTTTGATAATTTATTCAATGATGAAAATGGAAATTCGGAATCTGAAATGATTGAGGGGGTACCGGTGGAATTACTTTATGATAAAGATAATTACTATGTATCCGGCGCACCGTCCGAAGTCAATGTTCAGCTATTTGGCAACAACTCCAATGTAAAAAGGCTTCAGACTACACGGGATTTCAATGTTTACCTTGATTTGAGGAACCGTGATATAGGGGAATATGAAGAGCATTTTACAGTGGAGGGTTTACCGGAGGACGTTACGGCTGAAGTCATTCCACAGACTGCAAACATCAATATTCAAGACTTGGTTACCCGGACTTTCGAAGTCCAGGCCGAAGTAAGCGAAAGCCGTGTTGGACCGAACCATCAGCTGTCTGATGTTAAAGTGATCCCGAGTACTGTCACTGTGATGGGTGGAGAAAGTCAGATGAATCGGATACAATATGTTCGAGCCACCTTAGATGATAGTTCAAGAATCACAGAGGACAGGGTTGAAGAAGCCGAGGTGAGTGTATTTGACTCACAGTTCAACAAACTGGATGTTCGGATAGACCCGACGGATGTAAGGGTTGAGGTTACAGTGGATGAGCGCAGCAAGGAAGTACCTGTGGAATATGAAGTGGTAGGTAATGTTGCAGACGGTCACACACTGGAAGATATTAAACTCAACTATGAAAATGTGAAAGTGTACGGCAGTGAGGAAGTGCTTGCAAACATCGATGCCGTAAATGTTAAAGTGAATGTCGACGGCATGAGTAATTCGGAGACGAAAGATATCGAAATGGATTTGCCAGAGGATATCAGTAAGACCGAACCGGCAGTGCTTCAGGCAGAAATTGAAGTAACCGAAGAATAAATAATATAACACAATGAAAAAGGAGAAAGACATGGGTAAATATTTTGGTACAGATGGAGTAAGAGGCGTTGCAAATACAGAACTCACACCGGAACTGGCATTTAAACTGGGAAGATTTGGCGGATATATACTATCCGGACAGAAAGAAGAAGATAAACCGACTGTACTGGTAGGCCGTGACACACGTATTTCCGGAGAGATGCTGGAGTCGGCACTCGTGGCAGGACTGCTTTCCATGGGAGCGGAAGTAATGCGTCTGGGAATCATTTCCACACCGGGTGTGGCATACCTTACAAAAGAGATGGGAGCAGATGCGGGTGTAATGATTTCTGCATCCCACAATCCAGTAGCTGATAACGGCATCAAATTCTTCGGGTCGGATGGATTCAAGCTGACCGATGCACAGGAAGAAGAGATCGAAAAACTTCTTGATTCCGAGGAAGATACACTTCCGAGACCAAGTGGTACGGCGCTTGGACATAAATCTGACTACTTTGAAGGCGGACAGAAATATGTGAGCTACCTCAAATCCACCATCGATACAGACTTGGAAGGGCTTAAAATTGCTCTGGACGGCGCACATGGCTCCACATACTCACTTGCACCTTATCTCTTCGGTGACCTCGAGGCGGATACGGTAACAGTCGGATGTAATCCAGATGGTACGAATATCAATGAAGGTGTCGGCTCAACACATCCAGGCAAACTGGTCGAGCTGGTTAAAGAACAGGAAGCTGATTTCGGGCTTGCCTTTGACGGTGACGGCGACAGAATTATTGCTGTAGATGAAAAAGGCGTGATTGTCGATGGCGATAAAATCATGTTCATCCTCGCTCAGCACCTGAAATCCATAGATATGCTGAAGGATGATATGGTGGTTTCAACTGTCATGAGTAACCTTGGCTTCTATAAAGCCCTGGAAGCGCATGGTTTGAACAGTGACAAGACCAAGGTCGGCGACCGCTACGTAGTGGAAGAAATGCGTTCAGGCGGATACTCGCTGGGTGGTGAACAATCCGGTCATATCATCATGATGGATTACAATACTACAGGCGACGGCTTGTTGACCGGCGTCCATCTTGCTGCAATCGTAAAAGAATCCGGCAAAAAGCTGAGTGAATTGGCAGCACAGGTTGAAACATTCCCTCAGGAGCTTGTTAACGTGCGTGTAAGAGATAAATACAACGTAGTGAATAATGAGCTGGTTTCAGCAAAAATCAACGAAGTCGAAGCGGATATGGATGGTAACGGACGTGTGCTGGTCCGCGCTTCCGGTACAGAACCGCTCGTCCGTGTAATGGTAGAAGCTGAAACTGAAGAATTGGCTGATAAATACAGCAATGATATCGCAGAGGTCGTCAAGGCAGAAATGGGTCTGGACGAATAATAGAAAAGCAATATCACCGGTCCGGAAATTTCGGGCCGGTTTTTTTAATTACAAAAGATAAATATCTGTTTAAGAAGATTTTATGAAAAATATCCTGTTGCAGTATATACATATTTCCCTTACAATGTGAATGCTGACTAAAAAGGAGGGTAGAGTTTAAGTATAATCGGAATAGCGCCTGAGCAGATAAACATATCTGCTGACGAGGAGGACAGTCATCGATTTTCGGCGGATGCTGTCCCGGATACTGAAGTATTCGTGAAACCGGATGTTAAAACTGTTGAGTGATCGACAGGACAGAGCAACGGAACGTAAGTCTTAAACGGAAAGGGAGTTAGTATATGTGCGGAATAGTTGGATATATTGGAAATGATGATGTAAAAGAAATCCTGCTCAAAGGTCTGGAAAAAATGGAGTACCGCGGTTATGACTCTGCAGGAATCGGAGTCAGGAATACCGACGAGGTAAAAGTATTTAAAGAAAAAGGCCGCATCAAAGACCTCAGGGAAAAAGTGGAGGCAGATTTTGATGCTACAGTGGGAATAGGGCATACAAGATGGGCGACACATGGTGTCCCTAATGTAGTCAATGCCCATCCACATCAGAGCACAGACGGCCGCTTTACATTGGTCCATAATGGTGTCATAGAAAACTATGAACAGATGAAAAATGATTATCTTGGCGATGTTGAACTGGTATCCAGCACTGACACTGAAATTATTGTTGAAGTGATCGCGAAGCTTGTACAGGAAGGTATGACGACAGAAGAAGCATTCAATAAGACTTTAAATGAACTGCACGGTTCCTACGCAATAGGATTACTGGATGAAAAGGCTCCGGAGTTAATCTATGTGGCAAAAAATAAATCCCCATTGCTTCTTGGTAAAGGTGAAGATTTCAACGTCATCACATCAGATGCCATGGCAATGCTTCAGATCACTAATGAATTCGTGGAATTGATGGACGGCGAAGTCGTTCTTCTGAAAAAAGATGAAATCATCATCAAAGATAAAACTGGAGCTGAAGTGGAAAGGGATTCCTATATCGCTGAAATTGATGAAAGCGATATTGAAAAAGGGACTTATGACCACTACATGCTGAAAGAGATCAATGATCAGCCGGCAGCAATGAGAAAAATCATTCAGGAATATCAGGATGAAGATGAAAACCTTAAAATCGACCCGGCAATCATCAAACAGTTGAAAGATGCCGACAGACTTTATGTCATCGCCGCGGGTACAAGCTATCACGCTGGTCTGATCGGCAAGGAATACTTTGAGAAATGGGCAGGTGTCCCAACGGAAGTGCATGTCGCTTCGGAATTCGTATATAACACGCCGATGCTTTCAGAAAACCCGTTGTTCATCTTCATTTCCCAATCAGGTGAAACTGCAGACAGTCGTGCCGTGCTAGTGGAAATCAAAAAACTTGGACACCAGTCACTGACTGTGACGAATGTACCGGGATCAACACTTTCACGTGAAGCGGATCAGACTTTGATTCTGCATGCAGGGCCGGAAATCGCAGTGGCTTCCACTAAAGCATACACAGCACAGATTGCAGTACTATCCATCCTTGCCCAGGTTGCTGCAAGGGAACTTGGAAAAGACACAGGTCTCAATCTGATGACAGAACTTGCGAAAGTCACTACAGCAATCACAGCAATCATTGATGATGCACCTCAGATTGAACAGATTGTCAATGAGTACCTCGAGACAACAAGAAATGCATTCTTCATCGGTAGAACAATGGACTACTACGTTGGCCTGGAGGGTGCGCTTAAACTGAAAGAGATTTCCTATATACAGGCCGAAGGATTCGCAGGAGGGGAACTCAAGCACGGTACGATCGCATTGATTGAAGAGAATACGCCGGTTTTTGCACTTTCAACACAGGAAAAAGTAAACCTTAACATCCGCGGTAATGCTCAGGAAGTCGAAGCACGCGGAGCTAAAGTATGCATGGTATCAATGGAAGGACTCGAACAGGAGGGGGATACTTACGTCATCCCTCATGTACACGAGATGCTGACACCGCTCGTATCCGTAGTCGTTTATCAGTTTATTGCATATTATGCAGCACTGCACCGAGGAAACGATGTGGACAAGCCGAGAAACCTGGCTAAGTCCGTAACGGTCGAATAGGATAGAATGGAATTATTGTAACTTTTTAAGCTGCTCCGTGTCATCGGAATGATGGGCGGAGCTTTTAATATGCGGAAGAATAAATTTGAGTAAATATTGGTGAAAAATTATGAACTATGGAAAAGGTGAAGGACATTTGATTACATTGGCAGGCACAATCGGCGCAGG
>CAYTIR010000101.1:0-6382 GCA_964437955.1 uncultured Staphylococcaceae bacterium | reverse complement strand
CTACAAAGGTTTTCTAAAAATAGCGGAAAAAGGTAAAGATACAAAACCGGCAGAAATTAAAAATTATGCTGTTGCAATGAATAAGGTACTTGAAGAAGTCGAGGCCGCAAATAATGCAATTAAAGAAAAATGGGATAGTGATTATAGCACTGCAAAAACATTTCAGGAAAATCAAAACGCCACTGAAGAAGAAGAAGAGAAGGCCGATGAAAGTATCCTGGATCTAATCAATCTAATTCAAGAGTTTAAAGATGCTTCAGATGCCGATGCAGCAGTTTATGATGAACTTACCAAAAATGCTTCAGATTATGCTTCATTTGCGGGAGAGGTTATGGGAGATACCCCTCAGGAAGGATTGAGTGAAGACCGAACGGAATTTATGACGGCAGCATTACAAAAGTTCCAGGAGTTTGGAGAATTTCTTACAAATCCTAACGCAGTTGCCAACGAGGTTTATATTAATGAGTATATAATGGGTTATTTCGGTGTTGATGGCCCGTATAACCTTGATCCAGGCACGATAGATTTTGAAAATAAAAAAGCATTATACATTCTATATGGTAATGGTTCTACAACAGAAAATTACGGGCAATTACTAGTTGAAATAGCCTCTATAATTTTTGCGGTTAACCTTTTCACTCAAATACTCCAAGGTGGTTTTCATCCTCTTAAGATAATTTTTGCCATAGGGCAGGCAGCAATTTTCACTGCTCAAAATATAACACAACTTACCAATAATGGTTTTCTGGATTTTGCTCCCTTTAAAAAATTTGGAATGCCTTTAGAGGTTCACTTAACAGTACCTTTTATAACAAAATTGTTTCTTACGATGAGATCATTTGGTGGAGAAGGATACAATAATGCAAAAAAATATCGTACCCAGGCTGTCATTACGCATGATACTGGCATCAATTTGATTGAGAATGGAAATACTTATTTAAAAGCTTCTATTGAAGGTGAAGTTAATTTGCTGTTCATCCCAATGTTTGGCAACTGGACAACTAATATACAAAACGGTAATTATGTCATAAAAAGAGAGAAAGTATTTTCATATTGATTAAAGGAGAGATTTCTTATGAGAAAGAGTAAGCTATTTATGGGTGTGTTCGCTGCAACTTTGATTTTAGGAGCATGTGGCAACGAAGAAGAAAACAGCGAAGAAGAGACTACTGAAGAAGCTCAAGAAGGAGAAACTCAAGGTGAAGAATCCGATTCATCTTCTCAAGTTGATGAACCCGTCGATGAAGTGGATGGTGTTCCGGTTTATGAAATCGGACAGACGGCATTGGTTAAACGTGATAGTGGCGTAGAATATCAAGTAACTTTAAATAGCGTTGACTTTGTAACAGAATATAATGGTGAATCTGCAGCGGATACTGCCGATTTAGGCACTAGAATCGCTGTGGCTGATTATACTGTTGTAAATACTGGAGACCAGCCATTGGTTCCTAATTTTGATGCAGTCATCCACTTTGGAATGTATGATCCTGCAGGAGGTACACCAATGAGCTTTGATACTGTAGAAGGTGCTGATACCAGTTTACAGCCAGGAGAAGAAAAACAGATGGAAGTTTATGTTAAAGAATCTTCGCTTCTTGAAAACGGAATGCACGTCGCTCAATTTAATCCTATGGAAGAGGGAGAAATTCGATATAAAGTTCCTGTTGATTAATAGTAATAACCAATAAATCTATTGATTAAGAAGAAAGGAGGCCATCATGTTAAAAGATTTCAAAAGAAAAGAAGACGGGGTCATGACTCTTGAAGCAGCGATGATTCTTCCCATCATGATGGCTTTCATTCTTCTGATGATTACCATGGTACAGATTGTCATCGCTGAAATTGCACTACAGAATGCTGTAAGTGAGACTGCAAAAGTGACCTCCAGTTATAGCTACCTTTTACATAAAGCTGATACTCATGTTGATTCCGCAATTGAAAATATTGTTGATAGGACTGGCGACAAAGTTTCAGGAAAGACCGACAGCGAGGTTCTGACGGAGATAATCAATGCAGGTAAATCAAAGGTTACTGGTGAACTTAAAGAGGTGATACCAGCTCCGACGGAAGGCTTTGATTCATATGCAGATGATGCATTGTATACTGCCTTGGTAAAGTACTACTATAAAGCGAACGTGGGTAATGGTTCTACCTTTAATGCAGGTGGGATAATGGTTGAGGATGCCCAAAGCTTTGCGAATGGTGGTGCTGATGTGGCTGTTGAGGCGAGTGTGAAATTGAATATTTCGCTTCCATTCTTTGAATTTAAAAGAGAGATTAAGAAAAAGGCTGTTGAAAGGTCTTGGAAAGGTATTGAATAATGATAGTTAATTTAATAGTTCTTGGAGTTTTTCTGTTGATTGTACTTTATTTCGATGCCTTTCAACACAGGATACCCAACTGGCTGAATGTTACCGGTGCTCTGGCAGGTATCATCATTAATGTTCTTTTGTTGGGATTGCATGGCCTGATACAGTCATTTTCAGCAGCAATCATCTGCGGTGTAATCATGTTCATCTTATATCTCGCAAAGGCTCTCGGTGCAGGAGATGTTAAGTTGTTTTTTGCCATCGGTGCGATTGCAGGTGATATTTTATTTACACTCTATGCTCTGATGTATTCTGTCATATTTGCGGGAGTGATCGGTTTGATTATTTTGCTCGTCACAAAGACTTTTATCGGACAGATGCTCAGTGGGCTTAAATCTGTATCTAAAACGTTTAAAGAGAAGTCCATGAAACCCATGGATGAATTTAAGAAGAAGAAAGCAACAACATTTCCATTTATATATGCAGTGATACCGGGTGTAATTGCCACTTGTTATTATATGTTCGTTGGTTAGGAGGAAGCTTTTAATGTCGATTACTTTAAAGGACCTTTTCATAGAAGAGGATTATCAGAATAAGAAATATATTAAAGTATCAAAAAGTGACGAAGAGGGATTCACAGAGGAACAGCTGGAAAGAATACAGTATAGGATGCTGGAGTCCAATTCACTAGAGAGAGTCATGCCGATTACATTTGAAAAATTCAATAATGAAATCACAATGTTGTACGGTGTTGAAGGCAAACAGAAATTGAGTGAGGAAATCAGGCTCAAAGGACTGACAATGCCTCAGTTTTATCAGTTGATGATCAATGTCCTTCAGGCTTTGACGGATTCCGGCAACAATATGCTTAAAGAGGATAATTTCATAATCGATGAAGATCATATCTACTTGGATAACTACTACCATAAAGTGAATGTAATCTATCTTCCTCTCAAAGACTATGAACGGGAGAATACTCTGCATGAAGACATCAAGAAATTACTGATTAATATAGCGGCAGATGTGAAGGGCATCAATGGTTCTCACTTTAAAATAATTTTGAATTATATCAAAAACCCTGGATTCAGTATAAATGGTTTAAAAGCACTCCTCAATGACCTGCTTAAAAAAGGTTATGAACATGATGGTGAGGAAGATGGTGCTGAGCAGGATGACAAAGTTCAAACTCAGGAAAAAAAGATAAAGAAGGTAAGAACGGTTCCCTCTCTAAGTAAAAAGTACAGAATTTATACTTACTTGATTGCAGTGATTTTAGTGTTGCTCATAATTACTCAAATCGGCTTTGGAAATCCAACAATTTCAGGTCTCTCTGTCATACTGATCATGCTCGTTGTTGCCGGTACATATGTTTTCATGAAAAAATGGAGGCCTGGTGTCGAGCCAGTTTATATAGAGAAGTCGGTACCGGTTAAGCAAAACAGGAAATCCAAAGTAGAAAATGTCGAAAGTGCACATGAAAAAGAAGAGAAGGATGAAAAATTCGATGCTGAGGTATATATGAATTCTCTGGAAAATGAGGAGGGGACTTCAGTAGAAAATGCTGCAGAAGTTGCTGAGGATAAATCAGTGGCTGATGAAGTGAAGGATTCAGATGAGTTTCCGGTTTCGGATATGGAATCTGAATACAAAGTAGAAGACCGCACAATGTTATTAAACTATGATGATGATCCACAACATAAGAGAAATGTGAAAATTGAAGGGCCTAAAGCTAAATTTAAGCTTACTTCCGAGGATATAGAACCTTTTGAAATTAACAAGGAACCTTTTTCAGTAGGCAGAACGGATAACAATAATGATTATGCTGTGAACGTCAATTCGGTTTCCAGGAAACATCTTGAATTGTCGGATTTGGACGACAGTCTGGGTGTCCGTGATCTTGGGTCGAAAAATGGGACATTTATCAATGGGAATAAGTTAGTGCCCCAAAAAGTGTATGAACTTAAATTAGGCGAGACGCTGAAAATCGGCGAGACGAGTTTTAAATTGGAGGAGGCCTGAGATGGAAAAACTCTTCGATATAGGAGTAGTGAATGTCAAAGGCCAAAATAAAGAGTTTAATGAAGATTATCATTTTGTTTCTTCGAGGACTTTGAAGAACGGCGAAAAACCTTACGTATTTGTCATTGCAGATGGTATGGGGGGATATGACGATGCTGAAAAGGCAAGCGATATATCAATTGAAAGGATTGAAGCGTGGTGGAATGAAATCACCACTGCAAGTCAGTCTGCAACTGAATTTGTAGACGATGTTGAATTATCCCTGACAAAGGTATTGAATGAAATTGATACAGAATTGGTTTCTCTGGGTTCTGAGAAACAAAAACCACTTGGAAGTACAATGTCTGTTCTAATATTGCTTGAAGGTCTGTTTTATATTGGGCATGTCGGTGACGGCAGGATTTATAAGCTTAATCATCATCCTGTTGAAGCAGAAGATGAAACGATTGACCTTGAAGATACCGGATCTTTTGTAAAACTTACAAAAGATCATTCATGGGCACAGCTACAGATTGATGAAGGAAAGTTGTCTGAAGAAGAAGCATATGGCCACAGAAAATCTTCACTGGTGACAGAGTGTCTGGGTGTTCAAAAAGGAATCACTCCATTTTTTAATTTTGGATCATATAGAGAAGGAGATAGTTTTCTCCTATGTACTGACGGGTTGTATAAACCACTGGGTGCCGAAAAGATAAAAGAGATTTGGGCACAATCTATTGAACATAAGGTTGAAATGCAATCTGTAACAGATGAATTTTATCAGGAAGTAAAGCTGACAGATTTTGATGATGATATGTGCTGTATCACAATTAATTAAGTGCCAGTTGGTTTCGGGGGGATAGATGATGGATGGTCGGGTCATTGATAAAAAGTTAACAGAAGGTGGTACAGCTGAAGTCTTTCTTTCGAAGGAGAAGGAAGTGCTGAAAATGGCAAAAGATCCTGTTCATTTGAACAATATTCATATTTCAAACGAAGTGGATGTATTATCTGATGTTTATCATGATTCCATTCCCAGATTGATTGCACCTATGAATAGTGCTGAACGTAAAGGGATTGTGATGTCATATCTTACAGGGGAAAACCTTAAGTTGCTGATAGACAAGAAACAAGCGAATTTCAACTGGCGGGAAGTGAGGAACTTCGGGGTTCAGCTGACAGACATTGTGGAGGCATTTCATTCACACGAAAAGAATTATATTGTAAGGGATATTAAACCATCCAATATTCTGCTCAACCAGGATAAATTGCAACTCTGTGATTTTGGAATGACCGTCAGCAGTTTTGAAAAAAATATCAAAGCTTTTGGAACTATAGGATACGCCGCACCGGAACAATTCGAATCAGGCGTAGCTGACATTCGCTCAGACATTTTTTCCATTGGAGCAACGCTTTATTACATGGTGTCCGGTGGAAAAAGTGTCTTTACTACGAACCCCGAAAACCAGTTGAAAGGCTCAGCCCCCCAATCTTTTATAGATATCATAATGAAAGCGACAAAAAACGATATGGACGACAGGTTCGAAGATGTTCATTCATTAAAATCGGCACTGCTCAACAGCAGATATAAATGGTATGAAAAAATGTTTGGCAGAAGGTGAAAGTATGCATAGATTTATAAACACGACATTCTTTTTATCAATTTTGATATTGATAGCTGGTTGCGGCAATCAGGCAGAAGGTGTTGTTTCTGAATACGAAGAGGCTGTTTTGAATGAAGATTATGAAACACTGCAGGAAATTCTGAGTGATGATGATGTCCAGGTTACGAAAGATGAGGCAGTAGGACATGTTAAACTTGTAAAAGAGGAATATTCTGAGGAATCCTTGAGAAGGGCGCTTGAAAACATGGCTGAATCAATAGGAGAAGCTGATGGTGATTCCGAGTCGGATCTTCGAGGAGAAGGTGGTGCTATTGTAACTCTTGAAAAAGAGGATGGGACAACTTCAATGGAAGTAGAGAGGCATGAAATTTTTGCAGATCTTCAGTATGCATCTTTTACATATACTTTTGATGGAGAAGAATATACAATAGGTTCTTCTGAAGAAAAAAC
>CAYTIR010000100.1:0-6427 GCA_964437955.1 uncultured Staphylococcaceae bacterium | reverse complement strand
ATATTACGAGGGATAAGCTCATCTTGATGACGGGGCTGTCCGGCTCGGGCAATTCTTCGCTCGCCTTTGATACGATTTATGCCGAAGGCCAGCGGCGTTATGTGGAATCCCTCAGTGCCTACGCAAGGCAGTTCCTCGGCAACATGGAGAAGCCGGATGTGGACTCGATTGAAGGGCTGTCCCCGGCAATCTCGATAGACCAGAAGACGACGAGCAACAATCCACGTTCAACAGTGTCCACAATTACAGAAATATACGATTACCTGCGCCTGCTCTATGCACGTGCAGGGACACCGTACTGCCCGATCCACGGAGTGGAAATCACGTCCCAGACCATCCAGGAGATGGTGGACCGTGTAATGACACTCCCCGAACGTACGAAAATACAGCTTTTTGCACCGGTGATCCGCGGCAAAAAAGGCATGCATGAAAAACTCCTTGAAGATCTGGGGAAAGAAGGCTACGCCCGGGTCGTCGTTGACGGTGATATGTACGATATTGAATCCGTCCCTGAGCTGAATAAAAATAAAAAGCACGATATCGATGTCGTCATAGACCGTCTGGCGGTACGCGAAGGGGTGGAGGCACGCCTGAGTGATTCCCTGCAGACGACATTGGAAAAGGGGAGCGGAAACGTTGTCGTCAATGTAATCGACGGAGAGGATCTGCATTTCTCGGAAAACTTCTCATGCCCGGAATGCGGGTTCACGATTTCTGAGATGGAACCGAGGCTGTTCTCATTCAACGCACCTTACGGTGCATGTCCGGAATGCGACGGGCTCGGCATGAAAATGGCGGTGGATGACAGGCTGATCGTACCCGAGCCCGGCCTGACGCTTGAGGAAGGGGCGATCCAGCCCTGGCAGCCGGTCAGCTCCAATTATTATCCGACACTTCTGCGCCAGACGTGTGAACATTTCAAAATACCGATGGACGTACCGTTTGAAGATCTGTCCGCTGCAGACAGGAAAGTGGTGCTGTACGGCTCAAAAGGTGAAACGGTCGATTATGTCTTCAAGCAGGATAATGGTGTGACCAGACGCCGCACGATGCCGTATGAGGGGGTCATCAACAACATCGAACGCAGATATCGGGAAAGCCCTTCAGAGTACACGCGGGATGCAATGAGCAAATACATGCGCGAAATCACATGTAAGACATGTGACGGATACAGGCTGAACGCAGAGGCAAGGGCTGTAAAAGTTGACGGCAGGCATGTGGGTGAAGCGGTGGACCAGCCGGTCAGAGAGGCACTGGACTTCTTTGGCAAACTCACCCTGTCCGAACAGAACAGGCAGATTGCAGCACCGATCCTGAAGGAGATCAACGAGCGCCTGTCATTTTTATTCAACGTGGGTCTGGACTATCTGACACTGAACCGGAGAAGCGGGACACTCTCCGGCGGTGAGGCACAGCGCATCAGGCTGGCAACACAGATCGGCTCGAGGCTTTCCGGTGTGCTCTATATACTGGATGAACCGTCAATCGGTCTACATCAGCGGGATAATGACCGTCTGATCGGAACGCTGCAGAACATGCGTGATATCGGCAACACACTGATTGTCGTGGAACACGATGAGGATACGATGCTTGCAAGCGACTATCTCATCGACATCGGCCCGGGTGCCGGCGAGCACGGAGGGCAGATCATCTCCCAGGGCACGCCGGAGGAAGTGATGAAGGATGGAAATTCAATCACCGGCCAGTATTTGAGCGGTAAACGGCAGATTCCGCTGCCTGAGGAATACAGGAAACCGGATATGTCCCATGCATTGGAAATACGCGGAGCGAAAGAGAACAACCTGAAAAATGTGAATGTCAAAGTGCCGCTGTCAGTAATGAATGTCGTGACCGGGGTATCCGGTTCGGGGAAAAGTACACTGATCAACGAAATATTGTACAAAGGACTTCATACAAGACTCTATAAATCAAAACAGATTCCGGGCAGCCATAAAGAAATCAAAGGGGCGGAAAATATCGAAAAGATCATCGATATCGACCAGTCACCGATCGGCCGGACGCCCCGGAGCAACCCGGCGACATATACCGGCGTATTCGATAACATCCGTGATGTCTTCGCTTCAACGAACGAAGCAAAAGTGCGCGGCTACCAGAAGGGCCGATTCAGCTTCAACGTCAAGGGCGGCCGCTGTGAAGCCTGCAAAGGCGACGGCATCATAAAAATCGAAATGCATTTTCTGCCGGATGTGTTCGTACCATGTGAAGTATGCGAAGGAAAACGTTATAATAGAGAGACACTGGAAGTGACATATAAAGATAAAAGCATCGCAGATGTTTTGGGCATGACTGTTGAGGAAGCGTATCACTTCTTCGAAAATCTGCCCAAGATCAAACGGAAGATCAAGACATTGATGGATGTCGGACTGGGATATGTACGTCTCGGCCAGCCTGCAACGACACTTTCCGGCGGTGAGGCGCAGCGCGTCAAGCTTGCTTCGGAACTGCACCGGCGCTCGGACGGTAAATCCCTCTATATTCTGGATGAGCCGACAACCGGTCTGCACTCGGAAGATATACGCAAGCTGATTGATGTTATCCAGAGGCTCGTGGATAACGGGGATACGGTCATTGTCATAGAACATAATCTCGACGTCATCAAAGTGGCGGACCATATCATCGATCTCGGGCCCGAAGGCGGTGACGGAGGCGGCACAATCGTCGTCGACGGTACAGTACAGGATGTAATGGCGGAGCCGCAGAGTTATACGGGCGCACACTTAAAAAAATGGTTGAAACGAAACCATCAGGAGGATTGAAATGGACAATAAAGACCGCATTTTAAAAATGCTGGAAGAAGGCAAAATCACTTCTGAAGAGGCAATCCGGCTCATGGAAGCGATGGAATCAAAGGAAGACGGCGGTACAAACGACCGTGGCGGACAACGTCAGGCGGACCGGCAGCACACACAGCAGGATCAGAACACTCAACAGCAGAATCGGCAGAGCGGCAAATCATCGGGGAATTTTGCAGGCGCCGGTGAAGCCTGGGAACAGTTTCTCGGAGAGTTCCAGAAATATATCAATCCTGAAAAAGCGAATGAAACATACAGCAATGTAAAAAGTAAGTTTGAAAACCAGAAATATGCATCACAGGTATTCGGTTCACTTGAGAAAGCGTTCGACAGTGTGAAAAATTCGAATATCGATTCAATGTTTTCGACAGGCGCCAAAAACAGGCTGATAGAGACGGTCGACGAGGACTTCTCGAACATTTCTGTGGATATCACCAACGGCGATGTCGTCATTGTACCGACAGACAGAGTGACGACGGCCAAGTTTGAGGTGACGTCATTCTACCGCAAACTCGATAAGAAGAGGAATTATTTCCAGGACATCATCTGCGAAGTGAAAAACGGCGAGCTGATGATCGTTTCCGATATCCGTTCAGCACGTGTGAATGTAGAGCTGCAGGTCAATCCTGCACTCGTCAACAGGCTGATCGTATCCAGCTCAAACGGCAATGTGACGGTTGAAAACGAAGAGGTGGGCGATCTGACTGTGGATATTCTGAACGGCAACATCACGCTTGAAAATGTTTCAGCGGACAGTGCCTTCACCAGGACATCACGGGGGAACATCAAAGTGGACGGCGGCGGATACGGATCGCTGGAGCTCATCTCAATGGTCGGCACGGTGAATACGGATAAGCTGAATGCCAAAGATCTGACGGTATCTTCCAACGGTTCCGTCAACCTGTCATTGAAAGCGGAGACCGAATCTGCTTCGATCAATACGAACATGGGCAGCATCAACATCAGCGTGCCGCAGGGCCGTGCACTGGAAGGCCGGATGAGTACAGTCGTCGGACAGCTGAACTATCCGCCGGATATCAATGTAAGGTTCATGAAACAGCAGGACATCGGATTAAAAGAGCTGATGCTCGTAAATGATACAGAGGAAAAAGGGATGATTCTGGAAGTGGGAACGAAATTCGGCAGTGTGACACTGCACCGCCACTAAAGGAAAACTGATCCACTGGCCCGACCGGCACGACAGCTGGCCGGGTCTTTATTATGAATGGCAGACCGGACTTTTTTCACATGTCCGACATATACATTACATTATCATTTCAATGAGCCCCGAATGATTGAAAATGGACAGGGGTTTCTTTAGAATTAAATTATTAAAGAGCCGAGGTGACGATATGCTCACAGTAGAAGCATTGGTAGAAAAATTCGACTTGAAGGTCAAAGCAGGGAATGACGGTCTCGATAAAGAAATCGTAAACATAGATGTTTCGCGTCCGGGTCTGGAAGTGGCGGGATACTTCTCGCACTATTCCTCAGACCGTGTACAAGTACTGGGAATGAGTGAAACATCATTTTTTGAAAGGATGCTGACGGATGAAGAACGGGAGGACCGCTGTAAACGGCTCTGCCGCCGGGAAACGCCATGCATCATCATTACACGGGGGCTGTATGCGCCGCTTGAACTGATCGAGGCGTGCAACCTGACGCACACGCCGCTGCTCATTACAGAGGACAATACCACGAACTTCATCGGCAGAGTGTCCAACTTTCTGGAAAAGGCACTGGCGCCGGAAACGAACATGCACGGTGTGCTGGTCGATATCTACGGCATCGGTGTGCTGATTACCGGTGAAAGCGGAGTCGGTAAAAGTGAAACGGCACTGGAACTTGTGAAGAACGGCCACAGGCTTGTCGCTGATGACAACGTGGAAATCAAGCAGGTGAGTAAAAATGTTCTGATGGGCTCAGCGCCGTCACTGATCAGGAATCTCCTGGAAATCCGCGGACTCGGTATCATCAATGTAATGACGCTGTTCGGCGCAGGAAGCATCCTTGAGGAGAAACGTCTCATGCTGAACGTCAACCTTGAACCATGGGAGGCCAACAAGACGTATGAACGTCTCGGTCTGGACCAGAAAAAAATCAAAATCCTGGATACCGAAATAGATCAGAAGACCATTCCGATCCGGCCGGGACGTAGTCTTGCCGGAATAATCGAAGTCGCTGCAATGAACCACCGCATGCAGTATATGGGGTATAACGCAGCCGAGGAGTTCAACGACCGGCTGAATGCCCAGATCATGGCGGGTGGAGGTAGCGACAATGATATTTAACATGATTCCATTAAATCCGGTCGCACTGGATCTGGGTCCGCTTGAAATCCATTGGTACGGCATCATCATCGCGGCCGGAATGCTGCTCGGATTCTACATCGCAGACCGGGAAGCCAACAGGCGGGGGCTCCCCGAGGGCATGTTCATGGATCTGATGTTCTATATCATCATTTGCTCCATCATAGGTGCGCGGCTTTACTATGTCATATTCCAATGGGGATACTACAGCCAGAACCCGGTTGATATCATCATGGTCAATGAGGGCGGCATGGCCATCCACGGCGGACTGATCGGCGGTTTCCTCGCCGGTTTCATATTCTGCCGTGTGAAAGGATACAGCTTCTTCCAGATTGCGGACATCGCAGCGCCCAGTCTGATCCTTGGCCAGGCCATCGGCCGCTGGGGCAACTTCATCAACCAGGAAGCGCACGGCGGTGAAGTGACGCGGGAATTCCTGGAGTCGCTGATGCTGCCTGAATTCATCATCAACCAGATGTATATCGAGGGCGCATATTACCATCCGACGTTCCTTTATGAATCGCTGTGGAACCTGCTCGGCTTTGCCATACTGATGCTGCTGCGTCCGAAACTGAAGATCGGGCAGACGATACTGCTCTACCTCATCTATTATTCAGCTGGTCGCTTCTTCATTGAAGGGATGCGTACGGACAGTCTGATGATCGGGGACGTCCTCCGTACGGCACAGGTCATTTCAATCATCCTCATCGTTGTTGCGGCTCTCATCTGGGTCTACAGGGAGATGAAATATAACCTGCCGAAATACGGCAGTGTCCATGGCATTTATGCAGAAGGCGGTCCGAAACCGTCCAAGAAATCCGGCGGACAGTACAAGGGAACCATTAAGAATAAAAACCAGAAACGTAAAAAGAATAAAAACCGTAAAAAAGGAAGATAGCCCATGAGAAGGCTCGAGACGAGAAAAGCGCACGGTGTCAATCCGCTGTGGAATATGTATCAGACCATTTCGAGATTCAAAGTGATTAAAAACTTCATATTCATCGAGCTCGGGCGTTATGCACCTTCCACAAAAATCAAGCACAGGCTGTATCGGAGAATGCTCGGGATGAAACTCGGAGACAATGTTTCCCTGGCATTCCGCGCAATGCCGGACCTTATGTATCCGGAACGTATCCACATTGGCAAAAATAGTATAATCGGGTATAATACAGTAATATTGACCCACGAATATCTGGTGGATGAATACCGTATCGGTGATGTACGGATCGGCCATGATACGATGGTGGGTGCGAACGTGACAATTCTGCCGGGTGTGGTGATTGGAAATCACGCAGTTGTCGGTGC
>CAYTIR010000099.1:0-6573 GCA_964437955.1 uncultured Staphylococcaceae bacterium | reverse complement strand
TCAAGTGAGGATTGTTACCGGTGATGAAATGAAGGATGCAGACCAATATACGATTGACACCATTGGACTGGACGGCAGGATTTTGATGGAGAATGCAGGACGTGTCGCTGCGGGCAGGCTCATGGAAGATTATGCAGGACGGAAATTCATTGTTCTCATCGGAAGCGGGAACAACGGCGGAGACGGGTTTGTGATTTCACGGGCACTCCTGGAAGCGGGTTTTGATGTAACGGTATGCGTTATTCCCGAGGAGGACAGAATCAGCGGGGATGCAAAATATCATAAGGATATTTATGAGAGATCAGGATTTGAGTGGAAAAGGTTTGAAAAGGCAGATCTGAATGATGCCGAAATCATTGTGGATACGATGCTTGGTACGGGAGTGCATGGGGAGCTCCGGGAACCGTATTTAAGTATCATCAACGATGTTAAATGTTCGGAGAAAAGCGTTGTTTCCATAGACCTCCCCAGCGGAGTGCCCGGCGCTGAAGGAGAGGTGTCGGAATCTGCACTAAAGGCGGATCACACAATTATGCTCCAACAGCCGAAATTGAGCTATTACCTCCATCCAGCACGTGATTATTACGGTGAAGCTGAAGTTCTGCAGATCGGCATTCCGCAAAAGGCATTGGATGAGACGGTGCAAAGCAGGCGGTTTGAATGGACTTTAGAGGATACAATGGAACACTGGGCGAAGCGTGCAGCTTCATCCCACAAAGGAAGCCACGGTAAGGTGGGTCTCGTTGCCGGTAGTGAATTGATGCCGGGAGCAGCAGCATTGTCTGCAGGGGCAGCAATCAAAAGTGGTGCCGGGTTAACGACGGTAAACACTGTGACATCAGTAATCCCCGTCATTGCAAGCCAAGCGCCGGAAGCAACATTCTTCGACAGGGAAGAAGCGCTGCAGAAATTTTATAAAGGAAAAGATGCGGTTGCTGTCGGGCCGGGTATCGGGAGAGGACCATACAGTCAGGATATGGTTGTGGATCTGGTCGATAATTTCAATGGACCTATCATTATCGACGGGGATGGACTGGATCAGCTGCAGAAAATATTGCCGTTGATTAAAAATAGGAAAGCACCGCTCATCATCACACCCCATCCGGGAGAAATGGCAAAATTAATTGACACGACACCTTCGAAAGTAAACGAAAATAGATTTGAAATTGCTGAGGCTTTTGCATATGAAAATAATATTTATGTAGTGTTGAAAGGGCCATGTACCATAGTTGCAACACCGGATGGTGAAAGCTTCATAAACGATACAGGAAATGCTGGGCTGGCAAAAGGAGGAAGCGGCGATGTACTGACGGGTATGATTCTTTCGTTTATCGCAAGATATGAGGATACACAGACTGCTGTTTCGAGTGCAGTCTATATGCATGGATACACTGCGGATTGTCTATTGAAACAAGGAACAGCCATTGAATCCATGACGGCTTCAGGTATTATGGATCATCTGGAAGCGACGTTCGATCAGGTCAATGATTTGAAGGGCAACTAAAAAAAGCATGATGCAAATCTGCATCATGCTTAAATCATTTAACGATGATAACGGGTACTTTTGCTTTTTTTGCCGCTTTATCGCTGACGCTTCCGAGCATCATTTCCTGGAAGCTATTCAAACCTCTTGAGCCCAGGATCAGAGCCTCATAGTCGCCGCTGTTTGCAAACCTGACTACTGTTTCCTTGGGTACGCCGCGTTCAAATATGATCTCATGGGATACCCCTTCATTTGAAAATAATTCTTCCAGCTTCGATAATCGTTCTTTTCTTTCAGCAGACATGCCTTCCGGTGCCCCGCTAGTGTGCATCTCCTGATCCACATCATCAGCATCGACGACATTCAGGACCGTTACAGTTGTTTGGTCATCTATGAAATTCAAACACTCTTTTGCGGCCCTGAAACTATTGTCCGAACCATCTGTTGCAAACAATAAATTCTTATACATAAAAGCCACTCCTCTTTCCTCGAATTAAGTAAAGAAGTTTTTGTCTGGCTGATTGCTGCAGCAGTATGTTTGAAGATGTATCGATGTCAGAGACAAAGAACTCCTCCTTTAGTATATATTTACCCTTATGGAGAAGTTGCAATCATGGAATGCTCTGATTGTTTTGTTTAGCGGCTGTTCGAATAAATTCAATAAGCATCCAATCCAATGGATTACTTAACTATGAGTACCGGTATATCTGCCCGCTTTGCCACTTTATGGCTGACGCTGCCGAGGACCATTTCCTGCAGGCCATTAAGTCCCCTTGTACCAAGCACGACTGCCTGATATTTACCATTGTTTGCCGCTTTGACAACCGTTTCATTTGGAACACCGTGTTCGAATATAACATTATAAGTGATATTATTCGCTTCATACATTTCAGTAATTGCTGACAGCCTTTCTTTTCTTTTTGCTGTTATGCTTTCAGAGGGTCCACTGTGGAGAACGTCATCTTTGGATTCTTCTGCATCCACCACATTCAATATGGTAATCTTGGTATTCTCATCGCTGAAATTTAAAGTTTCTTTCGCAGCCCTTAAACTGTTGTCGGAACCATCTGCGGCTAATAATATTGATTTATACATAAAATCTCTCCCCTTTATTATGTTGTAAGATGTTGTTCGTTCAACTCGCTGAGTTCTTTAACAATCTTTCTGCTGTCTGCATTCAACTGTTTTACATGGACTGTATTGTTCTTCTCTTCCAGTTTTCTGACAATCGTATCAATCGCCTCTACTGCGGAATCATCCCACAAGTGCGCCTGGGAAAAGTCTAATGCTACATTTTTATCACGGATGCCAAGATCGACCTGGTTCATCATTGAATCAATGGATGCAAAGAATATCTGTCCGCTGATCTTATGAGTTATGGTCTGATTTTCTTCTGTAGTGAGTACTTCCACTTTTGATATCTTTGTTGCAAAGAATAGAGCGCTGAATATAACTCCCGCTATGACACCGAGTGCCAGGTTATGAGTGAACAGAACGATTATGACAGTAATGAGCATTACAAATGCATCTGTCCGCGGCGCTTTTTGAAGATACTTGAATGAGCCCCAGTCAAATGTGCCGACAGAAACCATCACCATGATACCAGCAAGAATAGGCATTGGAATCTGTACGACCCAGTCCCCCAGGACGATGATAAGAAACATTAGAAATACGCCTGCTGTGAATGTTGACAACCGTGTCGTTGCCCCGGACCTTACATTGATTACAGATTGCCCGATCATCGCACATCCACCCATACCGCCGAAGAAACCTGTGATGAAGTTTGCAATTCCCTGACCGCTTGATTCTCTGTTCTTACTGCTGAATGTATCTGTGGCGTTATCCACAATTCTTGCTGTAAGTAAGCTTTCAACAAGTCCGACTACAGCCATTGAGAGTGAATACGGCAGAATGATCTGCAGAGTTTCCCATGTGAAAGGTACGTCTGGAATAAAGAAACTTGGTAATGAGCGTTCAATTTGACCCAGGTCGCCCACTGTGCGTACCTCTGCACCAAAGAATATATAAACCGCAGTTAAAACCACGAGTGCAATTAAAGGGGCCGGGATTTTTTTAATCACTCTTGGCAATATATAAACAATTAGTAATGTGACAATAACATAAACATACGTATCAATTGAAATTCCGAATATATGTTCAATTTGAGACATAAAAATCATGATTGCGAGTGCATTGACGAATCCAATCATTACAGAGTTTGGAATGAATTTCATAAGACGTCCTACTTTTAAAAGACCTAAAATGATTTGTATTACGCCCATGAGGATCGTAGCAGCAAGCAGATAATCTACACCATATTCACTTACCAGTGGGGTAATGAGTAAGGCGATTGCACCTGTAGCAGCTGATATCATTGCCGGACGTCCGCCAACAAAAGATATGACCACTGCAATGAGGAACGAAGCATATAGCCCCACCATTGGGTCTACGCCGGCAATGATTGAGAATGCTATGGCTTCAGGAATCAAAGCTAAAGCGACCACGATACCGGCCAGTATATTTGTACCGGGTTGTGAAAACCATTCTTTTTTAATTTTTTCTATCATTTGGACACTCCTGTTTTATAAAATAACTATAGCTATTATAGCAGAAAAGTTTCATAAGTATACCCCATTATGAGAATATCAGTGGTATAATTTTAATGATTGGAGTGTTTGTTAATGATATACGGCTATATTAGACCGCTAGGTCTCTATGATACTGTCGAGCAGCAAAAATTGAAGCTAAAAAATACTGATGTCTTATTTGAAGAGAGGCATGCCCATAATAAAAAGCGGCATGAGTTGGAGAAGCTTTTAAATGGAACAATAACAGATGGCGATACTCTTTTCGTTACCGACCTTTGTATACTGGCTGATTCTACAAAGCAGCTGCTGGATATCATCAGTCATACAGAAACAGGGAATGTAATTGTCCATGTCCTCAATATCGATTTAGTCATTGATGGATCGAAGGATCTGTCATTTTTCCAAGTGTTGAATCATATTTCCGATTTCCAGAGTGATGTCGTGAAATTCAGGACAAGACAGGGCATGACAGAAGCGGCAGGCAAAGGTAAACAGATGGGCCGTCCAAAACGCAGTGATGACAATATCAAGCGTGCAGTAGAGATGTACATGACGAAGCGGTACACGCTGGATGAGATTAAAGAGGCTACAAACATCAGTCGTGCGACGTTATATCGCCATCTGGACAAATAAGACACGCACCTACGTTCAGGTGCGTGTCTTTTCATATATCTTTATCTTTTACGGAATGTTTCCAAGTAGCTGACGGTGTTCAGGCCAAAGAGTTTAAGCGCATTTTTACTGCCCTCAAAACCATGCCCGGCTTTCAAGTGTTTGATCACCGCAACACCGAGAACGATGTTCAGCATAATTGTACCTGCACGGGTGAACGATTTACCAAGAAATGAGACAAGCAGAAATGCAGAACCGATCGTTTCCAGATAACCTGAAATTTTCATCTGATTTGAATCCACATCGAAAGTCGATTCGAACTCTTCCCCCATCTCTCCCTCATTTTCCACTTTTTGCATTCCACCTTCAATCATCGATTTACCGATGTAGGCGTTGAACAAATAATGCATCATCTAAAACATCCCCTTTCTGATTATCAGCTTGTTTTGAAAATAGACGGAAAGTATTTCCAAATCATGATTTTTATATAATGAAAGAAACATTTAATTTGAATATATCCTTATTTCAGGTGTTAAAAACATATATGAGGGAAGATGCCTGTATATATAAAAAAGGAGGTAATTCATAAAGCAGGTATCATCTTTGCCTGATAGGCGGGAATTCAACAAATAAGGAAGATCCAGGAAAAATAGTGACGATTTATTTCATAAATTATTACGATTTAGTAAAAATTATATGAACTTTAATGTTATTGAATTATTATATTCAATATTTTTGTTACAGTGGGAAAATAGATGAAACATGAGTGTTATTGTATTTGTATGTATTTTACTTAACTTGGAGTGATTGGAATGAAAGGAAAGAAAGTTTCATTGCAAAAAAAATGGTTCACTCTTCTCCCTGTTCTTTTGGCAAGCTTCATGACAGGATGCGAACAAATGGCAGTGCTGGATCCTGTGGGTCCTGCCGGCGAAAGCCAGAAAGATTTAATATTGTATGCTGTCATGTTTATGCTGGGAATTATTGTGGTGGTCTATACAATTTTTGCGATTGTAGTTTTCAAATACAGGGAAAATAATCCGAATAGGAAACCGGAGGATTACAAGCCTGAGCATCACGGCAACACGAAACTGGAGATTGTCTGGTTTACAATCCCTGTACTGATTGTCATTGCTCTGTCGATTCCGACAGTGAATACACTGTTCGACCTTGAAAAGCCCCCCGAGTCCAGTCAGGAAAAAGAGCCGCTTGTCGTCTATGCGACCGCAGCTGACTGGAAGTGGATATTTACTTACCCTGAACAGAACATTGAAACTGTGAACTATCTCCATATACCTACGGATAGAGGGATTGAATTCCGTCTGTCTTCCGCTGATTCCATGGCGGCTTTCTGGGTACCGAGACTCGGTGGTCAGAAGTACAACATGGCAGGTATGGAAAACACTCTGTACCTCCAGGCGGATGAGGAAGGTGTCTTCAAAGGAAGAAACGCCAACTTCACAGGCGAAGGTTTCACCGGGCAGACATTCAATGTCACAGCTCAATCCCAGGAAGAGTTTGATGATTGGGCAGCTTCCATCAGTGAGGAGGCACCTGAATTGACCCAGGATAAATACGATGAAATACTCGCTCCGGGTCTCTTGGATGAAACGATGTCATTCTCTTCAACACATCTGGAATGGGTTGACCATGGTTCAAATGAAGGCAGAGATTACTCTGTAGAACGCCATGGTGATAAATATGAAGAGGGTCTGCATTTGGAAAATAAACCTGGATGGGCTCCTGATGAGATTCAACAATAACGGAAAGAAGGTAGTCAGTGATGCAATTAGATGAATTTTTTGTTACCGGAGAGCCGCTGATTTATGCAGGTATGGTTTCGATTGTACTTGTGTCTGCGACAGTAATCTTTCTGTTAACCTATTTTAA
>CAYTIR010000098.1:0-6620 GCA_964437955.1 uncultured Staphylococcaceae bacterium | reverse complement strand
TGGCGAAACTGTCGCTTTTGTAGGTATGAGCGGTGGAGGTAAATCGACGCTGGTCACTTTGATTCCCCGTTTCTATGATGTTACTGAGGGCAGGGTTTTACTGGACGATACCGATATCCGGGATTACACGATAGAGTCACTCCGTAATAATATCGGTCTTGTAATGCAGGATAACATTCTGTTTTCTGATTCAATTCTGGAAAATATATTGCTTGCCAATCCGGATGCTACAGAGGATGAAGTGATAGCAGCTTCCAAAAAAGCAAACGCCCATGACTTTATTTCAGATCTTCCTGACGGCTACCATACAGAGGTCGGAGAGCGCGGTGTCAAGTTGTCGGGAGGTCAAAAGCAGCGTATCGCAATTGCCAGAGTTTTTCTTAAGAATCCGCCGATACTCATATTGGATGAAGCAACCAGCGCACTCGACCTGGAGAGTGAGAGTATCATCCAGGAAACGCTGGTGGAACTGTCCCATAATAGGACGACCATCATTGTCGCCCACAGACTTTCGACAATCACACATGCTGACAGGATTTTCGTTATGAGCAACGGCGAGATCGAAGAGTCCGGTTCACATCTGGAATTGATGAATAAGCAGGGCGCCTACCATGATCTGTACAGTATTCAAAATCTATAATCTAATGCATTTAAAAGGATGAGTTCATGAGTGGACAAGTGGATATATCATTTTTACAGCATGATACACTGCAAGCGGCTGAAAGACTGTTGGGCAAGGAAATAATCACTGAAATTGACGGTGAATTAACCAGCGGATTCATCACTGAAGTTGAAGCATACCTTGGACTCACAGACAGGGCGGCGCATACATTCGGTGGAACAGTTACAAAGAAGAATGAAAAAATGTTCAACAGTTTCGGGCATATTTATGTTTACAGTATGCATGGTCATAACTGTATGAATTTCCTCACGCGGGAAAAAGAACATCCTGAAGGTATTCTGATCCGGGGCATAGAGCCGAATATCGGAAAAGATATAATGGCCCGGAGGCGGGGCCGGGAACAAAACCTGACTGACGGACCGGGAAAACTGACCAAAGCACTCGGCATCAAAAGAGACTTGCACAATGGAATGGAATTGAACAACGAGGTTCTTAAATTGAAGGAGGGCAAGAAACCGGACGTTATCGAAGCAACAAAGCGCATCGGAATTGATACGAAAGAGGAAGCGGTCGATTTCCCCTATCGATTTATCGTTAAAGGGAACCCTAATGTGAGCAGATTCAAAGGAAGAATAAGTAAAAATAATGGCTGGAAGCATTAAAAGAAGCAGGTATCCCAAAAAGGGAACCTGCTTCTTTTATATGTCGAGGGTTTCATCCTGTATGTTGATTTTGTTGTTATCGGCGTGAAATCTGAAAAAGCTGGATGCAAGTCTGTCCAACCTGTCCAGGGAGTTGGAGTACTCATGTATTGAGGAGATTACCTCCAGAATATTTTCATATTGCTCCCTTTCATCATCTGATTCGGCTTCGTTGTACAAGGTGACAAAGTTATCCATCATAGAATACTCAAATTGATCATCGACATCATAAACATCAGACGGTACTTCAGGTTTGATCTTTTCAGTGATTTTCATAAATATCTGTTCATGATAACCCATAAGCTGATCCAATTCATATTTGATTCTGTACTTGAAGTCTTCGTCAAGATGATTGTAGGCATTTTCGAAGCGGTTGATTTTCCTTAGCAGTTCAAAAGCTCTTCTCGTCGAAGAAATAAGCTGTTGGAAAAGTATTTTCCGCCGCGCTTCAGCAAAATATCTCCTGCTGAAATAGTTTTTTTCCTCCCTGTACCAAAGGTACATGGTTTCCAGAGTCACCACTCTTGTCCTGAGTGATTCGATATCTTTTTTAACTACCTGGTATTCACTCACAGCATTTAACTCAAGCCTGATCCATTTAAAGATATCACTCGTTATGTTAAAGCAATTGTGGTACATCTTCGTTTCATATTTTGGCGGTATGAACACCAGATTGACTACAAGAGAACAGAATACTCCGATCATTACAAGTGAGAACCTTACGCCTGCAGCTTCGAGAAACTCAAAAGTTGATGTGTTGTCCATCACCTGCGGCGCATCCATAATAGCAATCATTGTGACAACGGCAAGTGTTGACACGCTTTGCAAGTTAAAGAACAGCAGGATTGCTAGTACCAATATTACTGTGAGACCGATAATAATGATATTGTTTCCGAATAAAAGTACCATCACAATCGCTGATATTGCTCCTAGGGTGTTGCCCTGAAATTGTTCCCACAGCCTTTTAAGAGACCGATGTACGTTTGGCTGAAGAGCGAAGACTGCGGCGATTGCGGCAATCAATGTCGGTTCCAGATTTAATAATTTGGTTATAAGCAGAGTAAATACAACTGTAACCCCGGTTTTAAAAACTCTAGC
Organism: uncultured Staphylococcaceae bacterium; assembly: GCA_964437955.1. Lineage (GTDB taxonomy): Bacteria > Bacillota > Bacilli > Staphylococcales > Salinicoccaceae > Salinicoccus. Next base: position 4,199 of record CAYTIR010000098.1, on the reverse strand, counting down.
GCCAAAGCGCATGGCACCATCTCCTATAGATCATTTTTGAAAACTTCTTCAACGATGGATAGTGTTTCTTTAATATCCTCTTCAGTGTGTTCCGTTGTAATAAACCAGGCTTCATATTTCGATGGTGCGATATTGATGCCTCTGTGAATTAGGCCATTAAAGAATTTGGAGAAAATGTCTCCGTCGCTTTCCTCAGCCATGGTGTAGTCAGTAACAGTCTTATCCGTAAAGTAGATCGTCAGTGCTCCGGCCAGACGATTAATGGAAGCTTTGACATTATATTTTTCAATAAGTGATGTGAGTCCATCCTCGAGCATTTTTCCAAGGTGATCAAGTTCTTCATAGACTCCGGGCTTCTCAAGGACTTCAAGGCAGGCGAGACCTGCTGCCATACTGAGCGGGTTACCAGCCATTGTTCCTGCCTGATATGCCGGTCCAAGCGGTGCTACATTTTCCATTATATCAAGCCTGCCGCCGTAAGCACCGATGGGAGTACCGCCGCCGATGATTTTTCCCATGGCTGTCAGGTCCGGCTCCACACCGAGCAGGTTCTGTGCTCCGCCATACATAAAACGGAATGCAGTGATCACTTCGTCATATATGACGAGTGAACCATTATCGTGGGCAATCTGATTCACATCTTCAAGGAAACCTTCAAATGGTTCGACAATTCCAAAGTTGCCGACAATCGGTTCAACGAGTACTGCAGCAATTTCATCTCCGAAATGATTGATTGCTGTTTTAAAGTCTTCTATGTTATTAAATGGTACAGTGATGACATCTTCGGCTACACCGTTTGGAACTCCTGCAGAATCAGGGGTTCCAAGCTGAGAAGGACCGCTGCCCGCTGCAACAAGTACAAGATCTGAGTGACCGTGATAGCAGCCTTCGAACTTGATGATTTTATTACGACCGGTATAGGCGCGGGCTACTCTGATTGTAGTCATTACTGCTTCCGTTCCCGAATTGACAAATCTTACACGTTCTAATGAAGGGATTGCTTCCTGAATTTTTTTGGCGAAATCAATTTCAAGAGCAGTAGGGGTACCGTAAAGTATTCCTTTACTGCTCTGTTCTGCAATCGCTTCGTGAATGCGTGGGTGTCCGTGTCCAGTAATGATTGGACCGTAGGCGGCCAGATAATCTATATATTTATTGCCGTCTACATCGTAAAAGTAAGCACCTTCAGCACGGTCCATCACTATTGGAGCACCGTCTCCGACTGCTTTATATGATCTGGAAGGAGAGTTTACTCCCCCGAGAATCGTTTTGTCTGCTTCTTCCTTTAGAGCTTCTGATTTTTCGTGAGTGAACATTCATTTCATCCTTTTAACTGCAATTTTTTATATTATGTATTCTACCATATATACTAGGCATTATTAAGCGAGGTCAATTGTGTTGTGAGATCTGTGTAAGTCCGTTATCATCAATATATATACTATACCGAGGAGGAGTAGAAATGGAGAAGTTTCCAGAATTTGCGCTTGAAAACCAGAATGGTGAGGTAGTTTCCAATAATGATTTAAAAGGGAAGACAGTCATATATTTCTATCCAAAAGATAATACACCGGGGTGCACTACCCAGGCGTGTGATTTGAGGGATAATATGGATTTCCTCAATGAACTGGAAGTAACGGTCTATGGTGTAAGCGGGGATTCTAAAAGAAAGCACCAGAACTTTATTGAAAAACAAGAATTGAATTTTGATCTGCTTGTGGATGAAGATTTTAAATTGGCCGAAAGCCTGGATGTCTATAGAATGAAGAAAGTATTTGGAAAAGAATCCAAAGGGATTGTGAGGACCACTTTTGTCGTGGATGAAAACAGCAACATTTTAAAACGTTATGACAATGTAAAAGCAAAGGAACATATGGACAATCTTAAAGACTTTTTACAAGAGGGTTAAGTCAGATGAAGAATATTCTATCAACAACAAGACTCAGAGAAGAAATGATGGAACAGCTGGAAAAGGATTTTGGTGAATTTGAGTACAGATTTGTCCGTGCACGGGAAGTTACTGATGCAGATAGAGAGTGGGCGGAGATTTTTGTGACTTACGGGTCCGACATGAAGAAAGAACATATGGAAGCTTTTAAAAACCTCAAATGGGTAATGGTGATGAGCGCCGGCCTGGATGATATGCCACTGGAACAGATGAAGGATATTCACATTACCAATGCTAAAGGGATCCATAAGATACAAATGACCGAGTACACGCTTGGATTACTGCTTAATTTCTATAAAGATATCCACCAGCTGAACCTCGAACAAGAGCGTGCATATTGGAGGAAGCAGGCGACAACTGAAGAACTGTATGACAAAACGGTCCATATAATGGGAACCGGAAGCATCGGATCGCATCTTGCCGGAGTATTAAAAGCATTCGGCACTCATACAGTCGGATACAATACGAAGGGCAGGACAGTCGAAAATTTTGATCGAACGTATTCCATCGATGATATGCATGGACATATCAATGAAGCGGATATTGTAATCAATATACTGCCGAGTACCGAATCGACCAGGGGAATGCTTACTGAAGAGACGTTCATTAAAATGAAAGATTCAGGCATTTTCGTCAATATAGGACGTGGGGATATCATGACGGATGAGACTGTAAATGCTGTTTTGACTGGTGGTTACATCAGACATATGATACTGGATGTATTCAACCAGGAACCACTGCCTGCAGATCATGAATTCTATAAATATGATAATCTGACGATTACCCCACATGCTTCCTCTAAAACACCGGAATATTTAACACGTGCATTCAATATCTTCATATATAACTTAAAGCGGACTGATGACTTAGAGTCCATGAAAAATATCATTGATAATGAACGGGGCTACTGAAATTCTAATTTGACAAACAATTTAATAACGAAGTACAATAAATGTATTACAGTAGTCTGATTAGGAAAGAAGGTATCAATATGAAGATGATGGATGCCAATGAACAGTTCACTGATTCAATTGATGCACTCAAGGAGACTGGTGTCAGGATCACACCACAAAGAAAAGCAGTGCTCAAGTATATGATAGAAACTGAAGAACATCCGACTGCTGATGATATTTTTAAAGCGTTGTCTGGTGAATATCCAAATATGAGTGTTGCTACAATTTATAATAACCTGAAACTCTTCAAGGATACCGGATTAGTAAAAGAACTCACGTACGGTGATTCGTCGAGTCGCTTCGACTTTATCACAGACACGCATTACCATATCATTTGCAGTGATTGTGGAAAGATTACAGATTTCCATTATCCGGGGTTGGAAGAAGTAGAGCAGTTGGCCGGGTCTGTTACAGAATATGATGTAAGTCATCACAGGCTTGAAATCTATGGTCTTTGTCCGGAATGCAGAAAAGAAATGTAAATCATAAATAAGAAGAGCGGCCATATGGCCGCTCTTCTTATTTATCTTTCGTTTCGGAATTTGTCTGTGTTGCTCCGGATTCTTCTTTGGATTCTTCAATTGCCTCTTCACGCCTGTGGTCCACATTATAATCCAATGAGAACTCCTTGCCTTCAAGTTCCTTGTCTATAGTGAGTGGTTCTTTGCAGTGCTGGCAGAAATCGACATGGCCCAGTATCTTTGTGTGCTTTTCGCAATTGGGGCATTGTACAGTCACTGTACGTGTGCTGATCATGCCGACCCAGAAATAGATAACGAAACTGAGTAGTATTGGCAGTAAACCTACTATAAGGAATAGACTGAAAATGATCGGGTATTCCCGGAAGAAGACGCCAAGGTACATGATACCCATACCTATAAACACAAGGGCTAGAGCATAGCCGCGGATTCGTTGAATCTTATTACCTTTCTTTTTCATACTTTCACCTCTGAAATTCATTATATACAATTATGAGCAATTATGATAATCTAATATTTAGCATTTGGTGAACAAAACAAACAGCTAAAAACTTTTTAAAATTATTTAGTAAAGTTGTTGACATTAAATCGCTCAGTTGTTATGATATATCTTGTCGCTGATTTCAGCAGCGTAAATTTTTTAACTCGGCAACACAACAGTATTTCTTCCGCTAAAAAGTTTTTCGAAAGTGTAAAAATTATGCTTGCTTAAAACTTGCAGCTGATGTAACATACTAAGAGTGAGAAAAAACGAACAACACAAAAACGAGAACATTGAAAACTGAATGACAATATGTCAACGTTAATTCCGAGATAGAGAAG
>CAYTIR010000097.1:0-6707 GCA_964437955.1 uncultured Staphylococcaceae bacterium | reverse complement strand
CGCGACGTCCACATGGAGCGATATATGGACTTCGTTGCAACCGCAATGTCCACATGGAGCCGTATATGGACTTCGTCACAACCACGACGTCCACATGGAGAATTTATCATCTCCTTAATCTCTCCCCTACCAAATTTCTCTTCCGATTTCTGATTATACATTTACCAACCGGGTTATAATGTAGTGAAGGAGGCTTTTAATATGAATGTACTGATTACAGGCGGCACCGGATTCATCGGAAACAGGCTTGCTGAAATTTTTAAGACGGAACATGACCATGTCTACATCCTTTCAAGAATTGAGCATCGTGCCGAGCATCCTTATTTGCATTACATCAAATATGATCCGGATCATCCGGATGATACTGCCTGGATGAATGAAATGCCGAAAAAGATTGATATCATCTATAATCTTGCAGGGGCATCACTGCAGGAGAAATGGACTGATGCCCATAAAGAGGAGATTCTGGAATCCAGAATCGAGGTGACCCGCATGCTCCACAAATGGATTGCGAAAGCTGAAATCACACCTCCTGTGCTGGTAAACGCAAGCGCAATCGGCTATTATCCTGTCAGCGAAAGTGCAAGGTTTGATGAAGATGACACGTTTGCGCCGCATGATTTCCTGTCTTCTGTCGTCACAGCCTGGGAAAAGGAAGCACAAAAGACAGCAGAGCATGGTGTCCGTGTAGTGTGTGCAAGGTTCGGACTGATACTCGATGACCAGGAAGGTGCCCTTCCAAAGATGATCACGCCATATAAATTCGGCGCAGGCGGCACTTTAGGGAGCGGCAACCAGTGGTACAGCTGGATCCATATTGACGATCTGCTCAATGCACTGCTGTTTGCCGGTGTAAATGAAGAAATTTCGGGGCCGGTGAACATGACAGCACCCATGCCGTACAGACAGAAACAATTTTCCACCTACCTCAGTTCTGCACTCGGTAAACCGAACTTTTTCAAAACACCCGCTTTCCTGCTTGAAAAACTGCTGGGTGAACAATCCATCCTTATACTCAAGGGGCAGTATGTCATGCCTGAAGTCCTTATGAAAAATGATTTCAAATTCGTATTTCCCACTCTGGAAATTGCATTGGAAAATCTGTTCGAAGAAAATAAAGACCCGGCCCAAAAATAAAAAAACACCGTTTCCGGACAAAATTCACATGTCCCGGATTCGGTGTTTTCATTAATATTAGAATGTCAGCTCTTCACCGTTTCTTATTTTATCGGCGATCTTATCAAGTTTTCTCAGCCGATGATTGACGCCTGATTTTGAAATCGCACCGGTGGACATCATTTCGCCCAGCTCTTTTAAAGAAACTTCCTGATGTTCGACTCTGAGCCTGGCAATCTCCTTTAGCCGCTCAGGCAATTCTTCCAGACCGACTTCAGCATCGATGAACTGGATATTCTCCACCTGTCTCATCGCCGCCCCGATGGTTTTATTCAGATTGGCGGTTTCACAGTTGACCAGACGGTTTACCGAGTTGCGCATGTCACGCACGATACGGACGTCTTCAAATTTAAGCAGTGCCTGGTAGCCGCCGATCAGACTGAGGAACTCCGCGATTTTCTCCGCTTCTTTCAAATACGTAATGAAGCCGCGTTTGCGTTCGATATATTTGGCGTTCAGTTCATACCCGTTCATCAGTTCTGTGAGACTTTCTGCATGTTCTTCATATAATGAGAAGATCTCCAGATGATAGGACGATGTTTCCGGATTGTTCACAGAGCCGCCCGCCAGGAATGCCCCGCGCAGATAACTTCTGATACAGCATTCCTTCGCTTTGATCTCTGGACTGATTTCATGGGAGACAATGCCGCCTTTCATAATATCCAGGTCTTCCAAAACCAATTTGCTGTCTTTTTTGATCCGGCATATATATACGTTGTTCTTTTTCAATTTCATCTTCCTGCGCACCAGAAGTTCGATTTCAACGAAATAGACCTTCTTTATCAAGCTGAAGATCCGTCTTGCTATCGCAGCATTTTCAGTCTGGATGTTGATGATCCAGTCACCGTCAAAATGGCTGAGTACGCCATTCATTTTGATCAGTGCGGAAAGCTCGCTTTTCATACAGCACGTATCCACTTCGATCCTTGTCAATTCGCCCTTCATCTCAGAAGCAAATGACATGCAATCACGCCCTTAACTATTGTCTTATTTCCTGTACTGCAAAGTGCTGATTTCCTTCAGAGCGATGTCATAGATTTTATCTGCGAGCACTTTGTTGTTATGCCTTACCGCACCCCGTTCGTCGATATGGACAAGGCGGTCATCGGTAACGACTTCGACACCCATCTCTTTAATGCGGGCATTGTCACTGTCGACGACCGTCATGCCATTTCTGTCATAATAGTCCGATATACGGCCTTTGATATTCTTTTCATTAAGTATGATGAAGTCCATAACGCTTTCGCCCATATGGAAGTTTATCGCCTCGAGGTGGTCGGCCGCAGAGTAATCCACCGTTTCCCCGACCTGTGTCATGATGTTGGACACATAGACTTTTATTCCTTCGGAATTAATGATCGCCTCTTTCATTCCCGAAGGGATCAGATTCGGGATGATGCTCGTGTATAAGCTTCCCGGACCGAAAACAATGACATCTGATTCTTCGACTGCCTGGATGGCTTCCGGTGTCGCCACCGTATCATTGGGGATCAGGTATACTTCCTCTATTTTCTGCTGCACTTCAGGAATATAGCTTTCCCCTACGATGATGGAATTATCCTTCATCCTTGCGGCAAGCTTCGGACTGATGTTCGTCGAAGGAACCACAGTCCCTTTAACATTCAGGATCTTGCTCAGTTCTTCAACAGCCACGGCAAAGTCGCCGGTCATGTCGTACATCGCTGCAAGCATCAGGTTCCCCAGCGCGTGGCCACCGAGCGCATCTTTGTTAAACCTGTATGTAAACAGGTTCTCAAGTTTTGTCTCCACATCACTCAAAGCACTCATGACGTTTCTGATGTCTCCGGGTGCCGGCATATCAATCTGATCACGTATGATTCCCGTTGATCCGCCGTCATCCGCTACTGAAACAATCGCTGAAATATCAACAGGGTACTGTCTGAGTCCTCTTGCCAGTACACTGAGCCCCGTACCGCCACCGACGAGGGTGATTTTAATCTTCTTCATAAGATTTGCTTTCAACCGGGGCATCCCGGTGCACCGCCTTCATCTTAAAATCGAATGGTTCTGCGAGATCTTTGGCAAGCTGTTCAGCAAGAGTGACTGAACGGTGCTGTCCCCCTGTGCAACCGATGGCAATTACAACCTGGGACTTGCCCTCTTTCATGAACTGCGGCAGCATATATTTCAGCAAATCAAGCAGTTTGGCATAGAACGTCTGGGTCTCCTTCCATTTCATCACATAATCCGAGACCGGTTTATCCAGTCCGGTCAGCGGCTTCAGATCGTCCACATAGTGCGGGTTCGGAAGGAAACGCACATCAAAGACGAGATCCGCGTCGATCGGAAGTCCATGCTTGAATCCAAAGCTCATGATATTGACGTTGAACGGAGACTGATTCTCGCCGCTTCCGTGTTCGAATATCAGGTTTCTGAGCTCTTTTTCCGTCGTTTCTGAAGTATCGATGATTTTATTGGCACGGCCTTTCAATTCGGAAAGGAGACCGCGCTCTACATGGATGGCATCGAGCACATTCAGTGTATTGTCAATCGGATGTGCTCTCCGTGTCTCTTTATATCTGCTCACCAAAGTTTCATCCGAAGCATCGATGAAGATGATTTCAAGCGCAATCCCATTGTTATCCCGGAGTTCTTCTATCTCGGAAATCAGACTTTCAAAAAACTCCTTGCCGCGCAGATCGATGCCAAGAGCCACCTGTGACATATGCCCGTCTGCCGTCTCCATGAGTTCCACTACTTTCGGCAGCAGTATCGGCGGCAGATTGTCAATACAGAAATACCCCATGTCCTCCAGTGCCTGAATGCCGACAGATTTACCTGCGCCACTCATGCCGGTTAAAATTTTCAATTCTTTCACTCGCCCCACACCCTCCTGGTTTTCTTAAGGCTACTTTACACTAAATACTGTAATTTAAAAAGATTATGGCAATATACTATAATACTATCCGAAGGCCGCATTTTCAATGCAGCCGCTCAAAATCCACATAATAAATACACCCCCCGGGCGCTGTCCGGAGGGTGTCGTTCCAGTTATTTCGTTTCCTGCATATCTGCAAGTTTTTCAATATGATGCTGCGCGTTCTGCGCCGCGATGCTGCCGTCACCTGTTGCTGTAACAATCTGACGGAGTGTCTTTTCACGGACATCGCCTGCTGCAAAAATGCCCGGAATGGCCGTTTCCATCTCATCGTTTGCATCAACGTATCCATCTTCGGTCAAGATGCCCAGACCCTCGAATGGGGCCGTCAGTGGTTTCATACCGACATAGACGAAGACACCGTCGGCTGCGTAATCATAGACGGAACCGTCTTTCTTATTGAGCAGTGTAACACTTTCCACCCTGCTGTCGCCGTTGATGGACTGGATTTGTGTATCCCAGATGAACTCGATCTTGTCATTTTTGAACGCCCGGTCCTGAAGGATCTTCTGTGCCCTCAGTTCATCCCTTCTGTGGACGATGGTCACTTTGCTTGCGAACTTGGTAAGGAAAACACCCTCTTCGACTGCAGAGTCACCGCCGCCGATGACGACCAGTTCCTTCTCCTTGAAGAACGCACCGTCACATACGGCACAGTAGCTTACCCCGCGTCCTCCGAGCGTATCTTCACCATCGACACCGACTTTCTTATATTCTGCGCCGGTCGCAATGATCACTGTTTTTGTCCTGATATCCTCAGTACTCGTTTTAAGAACTTTGATATCACCGTCGATCTCAACGGATTTGATATCACCATATTTATATTCAGCACCAAATTTCTGGGAGTGCTCAAACATTTTAGTGGATAGGTCCGGACCGGTAATAAAATCGAAGCCCGGGAAGTTTTCAACTTCTTCGGTATTCGCCATCTGTCCGCCCGGCATTCCGCGTTCCAGCATTACAGTCTTCAGGTTGGCACGGGAAGCGTATACCGCTGCTGTCATTCCCGCTGGTCCCGCACCTATGATGACCACATCATATATTGTTTCTTCAGCCATGATAATTACTCCTTTATCTCATAATCATTCTTACATATTATAAATGACGATGTGCAATATTTCATCAAATGTGCTTGATTTTATCTATTGCCTTGTTCAATCGGTAAATGCTCGTATTGAATTTTTCCACCAGTTCTTTTTTCGTAATCTTCCGCTCACGTTTATGGAAATGCATCGTTGCTGCTGCGAGGGCATCGGTATCTTCGACATTTTCCTTTTTATCATACAGATCATGGAACGTTTCAATCCATGCAAGCTGATCCTCCGCATCTGTGTAGCCGGCATCTTTCAATGCCTCCAGCCCTTTATGCATCCGGCCGAGCCGGACAAGGTTCAACCCCTGGAACAGGAAAGAGATGTAGAGCTTTTCATAATCCTCGAGCGACTCTATCGTCTCCCATACTTCATGCCCCAGTATCGCATCGCGCGGCTCCACATTATATATCTTATATATGCCGAGCAGCCGCCTGTATACATCATCATCCTTCAAATACTTCATTTCCAACCGTGTAATCACCTGTGCCGCTTCATCCTTTTTCCACGGGCTGTAGGCTTCATCCACTTTGTGGAATGTCTGCATCTTATCCCAGAACATTTCCGCTTCAGCACGCTCTCCCATGTGATAGCTCGAATGGCTCAGGGCATGAAGCAGCTGGAAACTGACGAACGCCTGCTTCTTATATAATGGAAACAGCAGCTCATATGAGCGTTCATATTTCTTCAGGAAGTTCAGCACAAGGCCGACTTTGAACCGCGCATCATCATCGAGCGGCTGGACGACCTCCATCTTCTTCAAATAATCCCGGTACTTTTCAGTCTCACCCGTATGATAGTAAAGCAGCGTCATATGGCTGAGGGCGTGCATGTCCGTCTTATCTTCTTTCAGAAGCTGTTCGAGCAGCGCATGTGCCTCTTCATACCTGTTCAGGAATAAAGACCCCATCGCCTTCATGTTCCTGAACTCCCGTTCTTCCTGGATCTCAACAGGAATGGTCGACAGGAATTCGAGCGCATCCTCAATGCGGGCATTCATGAACAGATGCTGGAACAGATGCTGGCCGGTAAAACGGTCCGCTTCCTTCTCCACTTCATCCTCGTCATCAATGCTGACTTCGAACATGTTCTCGAGCTCTTCATCGTATCCGGAGTCCGGCTCATGCTTCACATACTGCACACCAAAAAGGAATGCCTTATTCGGATCATTCATGATGATGAACAGCTGACTCAGTATAAAATAAAATTCAGCATCGTGCTGATGCTGAATGAACTCATTGATCAGAATATGTTCCGCTTCCGCCCCGCGGCCGACTTCTGCAAGCAGGTAGGCATACTGGGAAAGATATGCAAGGTTGTTCCCCTCGAGTTCAATGGCCTTCTGGAAACTCCTCAGAGCATCATGTTTATTATTTTGTCCTGATTTCTTCATCCCCTGGTTGAAATGGAACTCTCCATTCTGATCGAAGGGAATCACTTTCCTATTATCATTCATCATTCCTGCTCCTTATTACAAGCGGGTTCCCATAGCAGATTGAATGGTCGGGAACATCTTTGGAAACGACACTCCCTGCACCGAC
>CAYTIR010000096.1:0-6729 GCA_964437955.1 uncultured Staphylococcaceae bacterium | reverse complement strand
TTACCGGAGCCGGGTGCATGATGATTGCTCCTGCTTTCATGCGCTCATATCTTTCAGGATTCATTCCATAATCCCTGTTGTATGCTTCCTTTGTAAACCGGGCAGCGACATCATGCCGTTCATGCTGTACTCTGAGCAGCATGATGACATCCGCTTCCCCGAGTCTGTCGTCCAGGTTTACATAAGGGACGCCCATCTGATGATCGATCCATTCCTCGGGTGCTGAAAACCGGACGTTTGCGCCGAGCCTTTCGAGTGCCTGCTGATTACTGTGTGCCACTCTGCTGTGTACGATATCGCCAGCGATGATGATATTCAAGTTTTCGAAAGTACCGAATTTTTCATATATAGTCATCAGATCGAGCAGCGATTGTGTCGGATGAGATCCACTGCCATCCCCGGCATTGATCACCGGAATGCCCAGCCCGACAAGCTGACCGTAGTATTCCGTCTCACCATGGCGGATGACCAGGGCATCACAGCCGAGCGCCTCAATTGTTTTGCACGTATCATATAATGTCTCACCTTTTGACACAGAACTGTAATTGACATCAAAGGGTACTGATGTCATTCCCATCCTGGATTCTGCCATTTCAAAACTTGTTTTCGTTCGTGTCGAATTTTCAAAGAACAAATTGGCGATATACTTCCGCTCCCGGAAAGGTTCAAAATTACCTTTCTTCATTTCCAGTGCTCTTTTGATGATGCGCATTATATCCTCTTTTGATAGATGATCCATTGAAAGTAAATTATCCATGTTGCACCGGCTCCTCCTTATCATCTGGCAGTATTGCATTCAACAGGATACCGGCAAGTGCAGCAAGTGCCATACCCTCCAGGTTGAATGGTATTTCACCGATTGTAAAATCAAGATGTGCCTTGCCGATTCCGATGACCAGAATGACCGATACGATACTTAAATTCCTTTTGGAATCGAGGTCTATCTGTGCATCTATCAGCATTCTAAGTCCGCTTGCTGCAATGATGCCGAACAGCAGTATCGAAACACCGCCCATGACCGGCGATGGGATGCTCTGTACCACTGCAGTGAACTTACCGACGAAACCGAGTATGACCGCAAGGACTGCTGCACCGCCGATGACCCATACACTGAAGATCCTTGTAATCGCCAGTACTCCGATATTTTCACCGTAAGTCGTAGTCGGCGGACCACCGATGATGCCCGCAAACATCGTCGCCACACCGTCACCAATCAATGAGCGATGCAGTCCCGGCTTTTTAAAGAAGTTCCGTCCGACCACTTTGTTGATGACTACCTGATGTCCGATATGCTCGCTGACTGTTACAAATACGATCGGCAGCATGATAATCAATAAACCGACATTGATTGATGGCTCATATGACACGAAAGGCATATGCACATCCGGCATGCGGAACCATCCCGTTTCGGTAATTTGTCTGAAATCCACAATGCCTGCAAGAGCAGCTGTGATGTATCCGCCGATGATACCGATCAATATCGGAATCAGGCCGAGCACTCCCCGCAGGAATACGGATGCGAGTATCGTAATGGCCAGTGTAACAGCAGCGACGAATATGTAGGTCATGCTGTAGCCTTCCTGGTTGCCGGAGTCCGTGTACATTGCCATGTCCACAGCAACCGGTGCAAGTCCGAGCCCGATTACCATGATGACCGGACCCACAACTACCGGAGGCAGAAGATGCATCAGCCAGCGGACACCGAACATTTTGATTACAAGGCCGATGATGACGTACAGGACACCACTGAAGAACAGCGCCGTCAATACTTCACCCAGACTGTTTGACCCGAGTGCAATCGTAATCGGCAGAATGAATGCAAAACTTGATCCCAGGTAGGCGGGTATTTGACCTTTAGTAATAAAGATATAGAGCAATGTACCGATTCCACTTGCGATCAATGCCGCTGAAACAGGCAGCCCGGTAAGAAACGGAACAAGTACCGTAGCACCGAACATTGCGAACAGATGTTGTGAACTGAGCAGCAGCCACTGGCTTGGTTTCGGCTTTTCATTTACATCAAGAACAGGTTCTGTCGACCTGGTATACATCTCTTCATTCTCTTCCATGAACTGTTCCTCCTGTTAGTCGCTGATAATTACTTCATTCTTATCATCATACTCTTTCAGATAGACGTTGATTTTCTCCTCACGAGAGGTCGGAATGTTTTTACCCGCGTAATCCGCACGGATCGGCAGTTCCCTGTGTCCGCGGTCTATCAGGACGGCGAGTGAGATTTTTGATGGCCGCACGTGATTCAATATCGCGTCCATAGCCGCCCGGATGGTACGGCCAGTATAGAGGACATCATCAACAATGATGACATGTCGGTCATCCAGTGGAATGTCTATGTCAATAGCGTCTTCCAGTGCCTCTGTATCCGACACTTTATCATCCCGGTAAGCAGTGATATCCAAAGTACCTGTCGGAATCGTCACACCGTCTATTTCCTCCACTTTCTTCTGAAGCCGGTCCGCAAGAAACTCTCCGCGCGTTTTAACTCCCAGGAATACAAGTCCTTCCGTCCCTTTATTCCTTTCCAGTATTTCATGAGACATGCGCGTCAGCGATCTTGAAATCTGGGCATCATCCAAAACTGTTCTCCTTTTCATTTTCCACTGCTCCCAACTGAAATTTTGTATAAAAAAATACTCATGTCCAAAGACATGAGTATACACGTATCCCAAAAAACCTGCAGTCCGGCCTAAAGCCTGCTGCATCCGTCCATATCATGTCTTTGGAGCCTCACGGGACTCCTTTTAAAGACATTTCATATTTACTTTTCTATAACAGTCTATTCTTAATAATTTGCAAAGTCAAGTGTTTATCAATATTAACGCTTAAGTTCTGATAGTAATGCTTCAAACGACTCGGGCAGTGGGGATGTGAATTCCATATACTCATCTGTAATAGGATGGATGAATCCAATCGTCCCTGCATGAAGTACCTGCCCTTCTGTATCCAGTGTTTTCCTTTGGCCGTACTTCGGATCTCCTGCAAGCGGATAGCCGATGTATTTCATATGGACACGGATCTGGTGCGTCCTGCCAGTCTCCAGAATACATTCCACCAAAGTGAAATTGTCATAGCGCTCAATCACATTGAAATGGGTGACCGCTTCCTTGCCGTTATCCACCACTGCCATGGACTGGCGCTCTTTTGGGTTTCTTCCAATCGGAGCTTCGATTGTGCCCTTATTATGTGGAATTACGCCGTGGACCAACGCCGTATACTTTCGTGTCACCGACTTGTCCACGAGCTGATCGACTAGTCCTCTGTGTGTCACATCATCTTTAGCAACCATAAGCAGACCGCTCGTATCCTTGTCGATCCTGTGGACGATGCCTGGTCGGAGTTCACCGTTGATACCGGACAGGTTGTCCAGCTGATGCATCAGACCGTTGACGAGTGTTCCCGATGTATGGCCGGCAGATGGATGGACAACCATCCCGCTTGGCTTATAGACAACCGCAACATTCGCATCTTCATAAACAATATCAAGGTTAAGGTTTTCAGGAACAATATCGCTTTCGACAAGGTCCCTGTCATTTACTGTGACGAGGTCATCTGTTCTTACTTTATAATTCGGTTTGACAACATTCCCGTTTACGAGCACAATGCCGTCTTTAATGCGTCCCTGCATATCACTGCGGGAGGTATCCGGTATTACTTCTGCCAGATAACGGTCAATTCTGAAACCATTCTCTTCGGCAGTTACTTTAATTTCCTGCATCTTTTTCACCTTTTCCCATAATGAAGAATTCAACGAGCATCAACACGACACCGACAGTAAGCGCGCTGTCGGCAACATTGAAGATCGGAAAATCATAGAAGATTAGGAGTACATCGACAAAATCCACTACTTCCTGAAATAGTATGCGATCAATGAAGTTGCCTAATGAACCGGCAATCAGCATCACAATCGCAATCTGTAATAATAGGTTGTTCTTCGCTTCTTTGAAATACACATAGATTAAAATCACGAGCACAATTACAGTGACGATGTAGAAGAATATCATCTGTCCCTGCAGCATTCCCCACGCTGCACCACTGTTCCGGTGGGAAGTGATGGCGAGGTATTTTCCCAGAACCGGGATGGACTCACCTTCATCCATCCGGGTTACAACAAGAAACTTGGTCAATTGATCCAGTCCGATAAGGAGTATGGCGAGTATTGCCATAGGAACCATTCGATAGTTTTTCATGACTGCCTCCTACAGCGCATCGACAACACTGCGGCATCTTGGACAGATATCATCGTCGCCCTCGTTGATGGATTCAGCTGTAGAGTAATTCCAGCAACGTTCACAACGTGTACCTTCTGCATGCTCCACTTTGACAGTAACGTTGTCATATTCGACACCATCAGTCAGTGTATCTGCCACTTCAACCTGGGAGACGATAAACAGCTGTTCAAGTTTACCGTTGATATCATCAAAGCTTAATCCCTCGGGCTTCGTGATATAGACTTTGGCTTCCAATGATTTACCAATGACTTTTTCATTCCTGGCCACTTCCAGTGCTTTGAATACATCATCGCGCACATCCATGAACTGTTTCCATTTGCTGACAAGCGCAGTATCCACTTCTGCTTCTTCAGGTAAATATTCCAGGTGGACACTTTCTTGCTCCACATAAGGTGTGTGCTGATGGATTTCTTCAGATGTGTGTACAAGTACAGGCGCGAGAAGCCTGTTCAGTTCCGTCACTATTTTATAGAGTACTGTCTGCATGCTGCGTCGGATATGTGCATTTTCCTGCTCAATGTATAGTATATCCTTCCCGTAATCCAGGTAGAAGTTGGACAGGTCAACATTGATGTAGTTCTGCAGTGCCTGGTACATTGAAACATAATCATATCTGTCGTAGCAGTCCCGCATCAGATTGATCATCTCATTAAAGCGCTGGACCATGAACTGATCCACTTCCATCAGGTCTTCATACTCAACGGCATCTTCAGACGGATTGAAATCTGCAATGTTGCCCAGCAGGAACCTGAATGTATTTCTGACTTTACGGTAGACTTCAGAGACTTGCTTGAGTATATCATCGGAGATTCTTACATCCTCTTCAAAATCTGAAGACATTACCCATAGACGGATGATGTCAGCCCCCATCTGTTTCATCACTTTCTCAGGCAGGATGACGTTACCGACGGATTTTGACATCTTCTTGCCCTGGCCATCCATTACAAAGCCGTGACTGAGCAGTTCTTTATACGGTGCAATCCCTTTTGTTGCGACGCTTGTGATGATGGAAGAGTTGAACCAGCCTCGGTACTGGTCGGAACCTTCAAAGTAGAGATCTGCAGGATAAGTCAGATAATCACGTGTTGTCAGTACCCCGCGGTGTGTGGAACCGGAGTCGAACCAGACATCCATGATATCAGTTTCCTTTGTGAACTCGCCATTTGGAGATCCTTCGTGCGTATAGCCTTCCGGGAGCAGATCTTTTGCAGCCCACTCGAACCAGATGTTTGAACCATGAACTTCAAATAAGCCCGCAACATGTTCGATTACATCGGTATCCACGATTTCCTCGCCATTTTCAGCATAGAAGAATGGTAATGGAACGCCCCATACCCGCTGACGTGAAATTACCCAGTCTCCACGGTTCTGGATCATATTGGACATCCGCTTGCGGTTCCATTCGACCTGGAATTTAGTGTCATCCAATGCATCTATGATATCCTGGCGCACATTTTTAATTGAAGCAAACCATTGTGGTGTCGCACGGAAAATGACAGGTGTCTTCGATCTCCAGTCATGAGGGTAGGAGTGGGTGATGAAGTTCATTTTAATGAGCGCACCACTCGCCTCCAGATCCTCGGTGATTGTTTTATTGGCTTTATCATAGAACAGCCCTTCATACTTACCGGCCTCATCCGTGAATACACCTTTGTCATCCACCGGGCTGAGTACACCAAGATCATATTTCTGGCCGACGATGAAGTCATCATCACCATGTCCAGGCGCGGTATGGACACAGCCGGTACCACCGTCGAGTGTTACATGGTCACCCAGTACGACCAGGCTGGTACGGTCGAACAATGGATGCTTTGTCGTAATATATTCAAGATCGGAACCTTTGAATTCTTTAGTACGTGTCACTTTATCCTTGTCAATATCAGCATCTTCACAATAGGAATCAAGCAATCCTTCAGCTACGATATACTCTCGGCCTTCATAGTTGAACTGTACATAATTCAGATCAGGGTGAACTGCCACACCGAGGTTTGATGGGATCGTCCAAGGTGTCGTCGTCCAGATGACGAACTGCACACCGGCATCGACAACACCTTTGCCGTCTTCTACATCAAATCCGACATAGATTGATGGGGAACGCTTATCTTTATACTCAAGTTCCGCTTCTGCCAGTGAGGATTCATTGACAGGTGACCAGTAGATCGGTTTCTTCCCTTTATAGATCAAGCCCTTCTCTACCATGTCTTTCAGCACACGGACCTGCGCCGCTTCAAATTCAGGTTTATAAGTCAGGTAAGGGTTATCCCACTCACCATCAATCCCCATGCGTTTGAATCCTTCACGCTGCTGATCGATCTGAGTGTCCGCAAATTCGATACATTTGTTTCTGAATTCCTCAATCGACATGCTTTTACGGTCTACACCCTTATTCGTCAACGCCTGCTCTATCGGCAGACCGTGCGTATCCCAGCCCGGAACATATGGTGCGTAATATCCGCGCATCTGTTTGTTTCTGATGATGATA
>CAYTIR010000095.1:0-6997 GCA_964437955.1 uncultured Staphylococcaceae bacterium | reverse complement strand
GACCGGCAATCTCATCCGGCGTCCATCCTTGCGCGACCTTTTCTGCCACATATGCGCGTTGATCATTCGACAGCACCGTATGTTTTCGACCGCAACGCTGCTTGTTTGCCTTGTAGCGCTTATAGAAATCCAATGCGGTGTGACCGTCTTTCAGGAAAGTGACCACATTGTGGACGGTCTGACGTGCTCGGCCAATCTGTTCTGAAATCTTTGATACAGAGGCATTCTGATGGAAATAAGATTCTATAATTACAAGTTCATCCGTGCTAAGATGGGTGTAGGTCATTCGTGATCACTCCTATGATTTCTTTGGTCGGAAATACATTTTGAGTGTATCACGAGTGGCTTTCTTTATGTGTCTAGCTTAATTTTACAATCGGCGTTCATATTTTATAGATTAAAGTTAAATCAATTTCTCTTATTTATGATCAATCAACTCTATAATATATTGCAGATCTATATCTTGCTCTATATGTTCGGGAGTCCATGGGATATAAATATCTGGTAAAACGCCGGTTTGGTTATAATGATATTTTTCATTCATTTTTGACATACTGTAATCAAATTCATAGTTGTCAAATTGTACTGTAATAACGTTAAAATAATCCATAATCCCCATTGTAGGACGACCGACTACTGTCACTTTTGGAGACTTTTTTACATTCGTAACAAAGGTGTCTCCGGAACTACCGCAAAAAACATCCGTTAAAATATAGACGTTTTCAGGACTATTCTTCCCGTTGATCATGTAATCTGTGTCCTCTGGTATCCAAGTCATTCCCTTATCATAATTCTTTTCAATCATTTTTATTTCATCTTGTATCAATTTTTCTGTATCTTCATCTAGATTTTGTTTTAAATAGTCTCTCATGTCTTCTATCCATAGATCACAATTCTGTTTTGTATAATTGGTATGCATGACTTCGTCTGTTTTAAATAAATCTTGAAACGCAATATTTTGATCGAAAATATAATCAAGAAGAGGGAAGTAAAACGCATCATTTCCTCCATGATTGGTTCTGACATCGATAATCAAGTTACTTGATTGAATGATTTCTGCATGATGCTCCTGCAAAAGTTTTTGTATAGGTTCAGCATTGGCAAAGTCTGTAATCTGTATATAACTTGTTTGTTCATCTATTCGTCTAAAGGTATAGGATGGAGTATAAGATTCCCATTCATACTCCTTTAACTGAAAAACAAATTTCTCATTATCTCTACTTAATAAAACTTCATCAGCATACTGTAACCCGACATTCCAATATTGCCTCTCATGAACATCATCTTCTAATATTTTGAAATGATTGTCTGCGTATGATTCTATTGTCTGGCCATCGATTTCAACAATTCTGTCCCCTCGATTAAATCGAGAATCCTTTGAAACTTCCGTGACATACAATGCATTTTCAAAACGCCTGACCCTAAACCCTCTATTAGTGGCCTGTGCGTTAGAGGTATTGAAGTAAAGATGGCCGTCTTTAAAGTCCAATAAATAGGATTGAACTGTTCTAACAAATTCTTGGTCTGTCATTTCTTCCGTGATGCGGTATTTTTCAGGGTGGTTGACATGTTTTTTATCAGAGTATCCGGCATAATCATTATTCATAATTTTTACTATTTCATTAAAGATATTTGTCTTGTTCAAAAAATCATTCCATTCATTTAAGTTTGATTGTATCCCACAAAATCAAATAAAAAACCTTCTGAAATACTTTTTCAGAAGGAGCAGTGAGATATATACAAAACAGGCCAAAATAAAAGTGCTTTGTAAACGTTATATAAATGGGCAAACTACTCCTATTTTCATTTGAAAATGCGTATACATTTTACCGTTAAAAATAGTGTTATTTGCTCATTTTTTATGTATCTTCCTTTCAATTCTAATAAGATCATATTAACATGAAATGTCAGAAAATTCAATTTAATAAATGCGTTTAATATCCTAGTTAACTATAAAAATTGATTAAATATATGCAAAGGAGCGATTAATTGGCAAACACCAATGAAATCTATAACTTTGTAATAACTAAATAGGTTCTATCCAAATAGGTCGTTTATGGTTCTTTCGCTTCGGCCAGGAACACAAGCGTCAGAAGTCAAAAATGAATATATTCCTTCATTGGAAATCCACTTGTAGTTAATTGTTTCATCTTCTTGTAAAACAATGCTGTCATTTGGAATATCTACATAAGTAATAAAAGAGACGAAAATGGTATTGTATGCTTCAGAAATATAGATGTTCCGTTTATCTAAGTTCGTTATGCTAATACCTGTCTCCTCCAGTGTCTCTCTTTTAGCAGCATCAGTCGGGTCTTCACCTTTTAACACACTCCCACCTGCTGACACTTCATAAAGGCCAGGGTATGACGCTTTATTATTATCTCTCTTCATCGCTAAAAAACTTCCATCTTGATTGATTATTATAACTTCTGAAACCAAGTGAAATACCTCAGTAGGAATGTTCTCTCCTCTAATTAAATCAAAATTCAACTTGTTTAACTTACTGTCGTAAGCATCCCATTTCTCCATAAGCTTCTTCCTTACCTAATAAATTTCTAAATATTTGAATTATTTTGTTATACTTAAATTATACCAAACCATTAAATATGAAAGGGCAATTAACTATGAGGTATATTTTAATAGTTATATTGATGATGCTGATGTATGGATGCAGTAATATTTCTGAAGAAGGCGTCTATACTCTTGAAGAAGATATGGGGGAAATTGGTGACGTCATAGGCGATCACGATGTGATTTTAATATCCGAACCGACCCATGCTTCAGCTGATTTAGATAAAGTGTCAATTGATTTAATTAATATGCTTAACAAGGAAAAGGGATATAATATTGTAGGATTGGAAACATCTACAACTGAATTAAAATATTACTTGGATTATTCTACAAACGTTTCCCTGGATACGATGCGTAATGAGAGTGTTATGGAAAAGTATCGTACAGAAGAATTCACGCAATTATATGAGAATCATTATAATGACGCACTTGATTTTACTTTAAAAGGCATTAATTGGCTTCCAGTGACCTATTCATCGCCAACCTTCAATACACTCCTGTTAGAAGATATATATAGTGACATTGAAATATATGATTTAAATCACGCAACTGCTTTTAAAAATACTGAAATAGACCTTAGGCGTTTTACGACAGAGGTCATATATGGAGAATCTGAATCGATCAATTACGATCTGACAGAGAAATATCTTAATGCATATAGAATGATTGCGAATAGTGATTATTACAGCTCTCTTGAAAAAGGGACACAATATGTAATAGAATCACGTATTAGTTTATTAAACGGACCGCTTTCGAGTGATTATCTAGAGGGTTATACGATTCATGATAGTTATCAAGAATATTATTCAAGGCGTGGTAAGGGTATGTTTGAGACAGTTGAATCATTAGTAGAAGAGGGAAACAAGGTGATTGTATGGGTGCACAACTGGCATGCATTAAGAGCACCCCAATCCGTCGATGTTTTGAGTGAAGAATGGAAAGACGTACTTCCCACTGATCACTACTCATTGGGGTATCACCTCGCTCAATCTGATTTGGATATTTTTGCCATTGGAATGGTTTTTAATGAAGCTAAAAACTTCACATCATTTTATTTAAATAATGAGAACCTAGAAAAAACAACAGATGAATCGTTTTTAGAAGGAAAATTGTCGACTTATGACAAGGAACGAATGTTTATAAATTTAAATCAAAACCCTCATATGAATGAAACGTATGTAGCTTATGATGAAGGTTTTATAAAATATGAATTAGTTCCCACTGAACAATTTGATGCGCTTATCTATCTAGATTCAATTATGGAATAAGTTTATATAATAGATATGTCATAGAAGGGCGGACATCCATATAAAAAGAAATTTTTGATGAAGCAGTTAGTATAATGCATAAAGAGTATGCTGGGTACAACGATAAGAAGAGGCAGGGTGATCCTGCGAAATTTAGAGGATTAGTTGCGGAATAAGGGGGCTATAACAAGCTATTTAGTTCTAGGAGAAGGTGATGGAGGTGAGTTCCAATGGTAATAGTATATTAATATATACGGTTTTCAGTTCATTCGAAATAATAAAAAAATAATGGGATGCTAATATGAAAGCTTTATTGGTCATAGATTTTCAAAATGGATTTCTACAAATAGGGGATTTCAGTCTAGAGAAAGAGAAGATTGAAAACCTCATAAAAGATTTTAAGCACAATAAACAACCAGTTATTTTCATACGTCACAAGGATGAAAATAGTGAAAGCCCAATAGCTGATGGTTCAGAAGGAGGAAATATTGATTCGGATTTAGTTAAGTACGCAGATAACATTATTGAAAAGAATACACCAAGTGCGTTTTTTAAGACTAATCTGCAGGAAATACTACAATCGCTCAATGTTAATCATATCTTCGTAACTGGATTCAATACAGAGTATTGTCCTCAATTTACGGCGATTGCTGCGTATGACAGAGGATTTCAGGTTACGTTCATTGAAGATGCTACGGCTACAGTTAATGATGATAGTACCTATGAATTTCCCGGATTGGACATCCGGGATTTTGTAGGGTCAGTACTTAACTGGTCGAATGTCATTGAGGTTATCGATTATGAAGAATACGTAGAAGAATATGTCGACGTAGAATTAAGATTCTAATCTTACTTGGGAATAATGATTATTGTCATCTATCACAATAAGGCGCAGTTGTAGCCTTAGGGTGCAAAATCCATTTGCCCCGCTAACAATAAGATAATCACGATCACCCAAAAGATAAAAAATGATGATGAAAGAATTAAAGATATAGCAGGAATTATATTTTTTTCCGTTTTCTTCATAAGTCCAATAATGGATAATATGATACCCGCGCCTGTAAGAGCAAATGTTATATAGTCCCCAATTAAATTTCCAATGTTAGCTATTCTGGTAGGTGTGACGAAAACAATAAAAAAACAAACAATACCTATGATGAGGGAAATATAGCTAATTAAACTGTGTCTTTTTGCCATAGTTAATTCTCCTTTCAAAGAAACCTCAGTTCTTCAAATTAAATTATCCGGTTATCTGACCTGTTTGTAGTATTCTAAATATACTTTTATTTTAATATATTTTAAATGTAAAGTGCTAAAAGCTTATTGCTTATTCGTCTAGCATAATAGCCGTTCGATCGCTTAAAAGTTTTTCGAGGACATTCTTTCGAGCAGTAGGTCCGTGAACATATGGTGCCCATCTTGGTTAATTTTTTTAAAAATAATTGTAAAAAATCTAATGAGAATAAAGTCTCCTATCAAATATTTAAACCTTTTTAAAGCAGAAGCTCGTCATATCTACCGATAAATTGCTTATATTCTAAGTTTTATTTTGCACATCAAATTTTAAAACTCAACTTATCTTCATAAAAAGATAAGTTGAGTTTCTTAACTGTAATGCAAGTTATCATCTAAATCAGTGCAAAATAAGACCTGAAATAATAAATTCAGTAAAAACAATCTGTTTATTATGTGTGATGAGGGTTTACTCTAAGCGTTCAAACTATTTATAATCAGTGCTGTATTAAATATTTTAAGAATGAAAATATCCTTATGTTTTTTTATTATTGCCCTTGATGACTCCAAAGATGTCGATTTGACTCATACAGATGATGAAGAAAAGCAGGTGAAGATTGATTTTCAATTATTGCAATATGGAATTGAGAAAGATAAAATCATTTTATAAAAAAGTAGTGTAATAAACGGGCAATTTAAAGGGAGTAGCATTGAAAAATATTGTAATAAGAAAAGTTGTAATATTTTGATAACTGTAACTGTGTTAAAATTATAACTATATTATTGAAAGGCGTGATTTATATGAAGAATACTTTTACTTTGGATCTGGACAATCATTTTATTGGAGTATATTGCGAGTAATTCATCAAATCTAAGAAGTTTTTTTGAATGCTCGTAAACTAGAAAAATATTGGGGGAGCATTCATGTTAAGTAATCAAGGGTTTAATTTGTGGGCTGATGAATATGATAAGACGGTTCAGTTAAGTGAGGAAAATAATCTATATCCTTTTGCAGGGTATAAGGAAATATTAAATATAATTTTTAATGAAGTGATGCAGAAAAAGAATTCTGAAGTCCTAGATATTGGGTTTGGAACAGGTGTGTTAACAAGTAAATTATATTCAAATGGACATCAAATTGATGGTGTAGACTTCTCATCTAAAATGATTGCCATTGCACAATCTATAATGCCAGATGCCAATTTGATTGAATGGGATATATCAATGGGTTTACCACCGGAGATGCTTGGTAAAAAATATGATTCCATCATTAGCACATATACTTTACATCATTTAGCAGACAAAGACAAAATAGAGTTCATAGACAATTTAAGACTTTTGCTCAAGAAGGATGGCAAAATTTTTATTGGTGACATTTCTTTTGAAACACGAGAAAAACTTAATAAATGTCGTCAAGATAATATTGAATATTGGGATGAAGATGAATTTTACTTTGTTTATGAAGAGATTAGTTCTTTACTGGAAAATGAATGTGAATTTTATCCAGTTTCTCATTGTGGTGGGGTATTTATTGTTTAGAAATAATACAGAATTTATGGGAGTGGCGAGATAACATTTGCCACTCCCTTATTTTTAACTATAATTCAGAAAACGAGCCACGTGCGCAAAGACTCTTTTGCTAAGGTTATAGAAGTCATAATTTTTTTGTTTCTTTTTACTCGCAGAAAATGAGTACAAGAAAGACAGGAAAAGATGTTATTTTAGTAAGTGAATTATTGATTACCTCAGAGCACATTTTTTTATGAAATAGATTCAAATGAGCAAAAGTGATTTTTTAAAGAGGATTATAAGTTATTTTCTGAGCACAAAATATTACTAATAAGTAGTTATTTTAGTACCGCCGATTGTAAAATTAAGCTAGACACCTAAAAAGGGTCACACGTGATACACTCAAAATGAGTTTTCCGACCAAAGAAAATCATAGG
>CAYTIR010000094.1:2819-7222 GCA_964437955.1 uncultured Staphylococcaceae bacterium | reverse complement strand
TCCATATCCCTAAGTGCCCATATTAATTTATCAAATTGGTCAAAGTATGTCCATCCAAAAGTTTTTGATTATTGAATTAGTTTAAAAAACCGATGAAAACACTGTTGCCTACAAGCCTTCCGGCCTCTGTCAGGCGAATGTGACCATTTTTTCTTTCAAGGTTCCCTTTAGTGATTTCATCCTCTATTGTTTTTCCGTAGACTGATTCGATCCGCCGGCCGTATTTCATTTCGAACCTCCGGGTATCGACTCCCCGGTTCATCCGGAGGCCGAGGAACATCTCCTCTTCCATCTGCTCTTTCAATGTAAGCTCCAGTGTTTCTTTGACGACAGAACCATTTTCCTCCATTGATTGGATATAATGGTTGACCGGTTTGATGTTGTAATACCGCCTGCCGCTGATATATCCATGACTTCCCGCTCCGACACCGAAGTATTCATCATTTTTCCAGTATGTCTTATTATGTTCTGATTCATAACGATGATGTGAGAAGTTGGATATTTCATATTGGGGGTAACCAAGCGCTTCAAGCTCTTTTATTATCCGCGTATACTTCTCACCTTCTGCTTCGTCATCATCCACTTTCATCTGACCTTTTCTGATACGGTTATAAAAAACCGTATGGGGTTCGATGATGAGTGAATACCATGATATGTGCTTAGGTTTAAGTTCTGATATATATTTCAGACTTTCATCGATGTCGGCCATCGTTTCCCCCGGGAGATTGTACATTAGATCTATGGAATAATTCGTCAGTCCAATCTCTTCCAGGTGGCTGATCGCCCGGAATATGTCATCATAATTATGGGAACGGCCAAGCACTTTCAGCAGATCATTGTTGAAAGTCTGGACACCAAGACTGATTCTATTGACTCCATATTTATGAAGCAGATCCAGCTTATCCATGGTAAGCTCATCCGGGTTTGCCTCGAAACTGAATTCTTCGGTAACTGTAAAACGACTATTGATCTCGATGAGCAGTTTTTCGAGCTGTCCCTCGTCAAGTGCTGTCGGTGTACCACCCCCGACAAAAATGGTACGCAGGGTCTGTGGTTCTATCAGTTTCATTTCTTTAATCAATGCATCCACATAAGCATCAACCGGCTGATTATCTATCAGCACTTTGTTGAAATCACAATACGTACAGATGCGATTGCAAAACGGGATATGGATATACATGCTTTCTGCCATCAATTTCACTCCAATCAAAAGGAAAAGCCACTGAAACAGTGGCTGTTACTCTTCATCCATTTTCAAGACAGCCAGGAACGCCTCTTGTGGAATTTCCACGTTCCCGACCGACTTCATTTTTTTCTTACCTTCTTTTTGCTTCTCAAGCAATTTACGCTTACGGCTGATGTCCCCGCCGTAACATTTGGAAAGGACATTTTTACCCATGGATTTGATGTTGGTACGGGAAATGATCTTCTGTCCGATAGCCGCCTGGATTGGCACCTCGAATTGCTGACGCGGTATCAAATTCTTAAGTTTCTCTACTATCAGTTTTCCACGGTCATATGCAAATTCACGATGTACGATGAAGCTCAGCGCATCGACTTTTTCATTATTCAGAAGGATATCCATCTTGACAAGATTGCTCTCCTTGTAACCGATCAGCTCATAATCGAAGGAGGCATACCCTTTTGTCTGGGATTTCAATTGGTCGAAGAAATCAAAAACGATTTCCGAAAGCGGTATTTCATAAATGATATTCACACGGATATCATCAAGATAATCCATAGTGACAAAATTGCCGCGTTTCCTCTGGCATAATTCCATGACAGCTCCGACATAGTCGTTCGGAACCATGATCGTTGACTTAACATACGGTTCCTCAATACGGTCGACTTTCTGAGGATCAGGCATTTGTGACGGGTTGTCCACTACAATTTTCTCCCCATCCGTCAAATGCACATCATATATTACAGAAGGTGCAGTTGCTATCAGTTCGATACCGAATTCTCTCTCTATACGCTCCTGGACAATCTCCATATGAAGCAGGCCTAAAAATCCGGTACGGAAACCAAAGCCCAATGCCTGAGAGGTTTCAGCTTCATATTCAAGCGAGGAATCATTCAATTCCAGTTTTTCCAATGCTTCACGAAGATCATTGTATTTGTTGGAATCAATCGGATACATACCGCAGAATACCATCGGGTTCATCTTTTTGTAGCCCTGCAACGGTGCCTCTGCAGGATTATCGGCCAGCGTTATCGTGTCACCGACACTTGAATCACCTACATTTTTAATGGCAGCAGTAAGGTAGCCAACATCTCCGACTGTGAGTTCTTTTGCCGGCAATGGTTTCGGCGTATTGATGCCCACTTCCGCGACTTCAAACTCCTTGCCTGTTGACATCATCTTGATCTTGTCTCCGGCTCTGACTGTCCCCTCCATGATTCTTATGGAGGAAATCACGCCTCTGTAGGGATCGAAAATAGAATCGAATATTAATGCTTTAAGAGGAGCTGCCGGGTCTCCCTCAGGAGGCGGCACCGTTTCAACAATGTTCTCCAGTATTTCCTCAATGCCGATATTCGCTTTCGCTGAAGCATGGATTGCATCTTCTTTCGGCAGGCCGACTACATCTTCCACTTCCTGTGCAATGCGCTCCGGATCGGCAGCCGGCAAATCAATTTTGTTGATTACAGGTATAAGTTCCAGATCGTTATCCAATGCGAGATACACATTTGCAAGCGTTTGTGCTTCGATGCCCTGGGCAGCGTCAACTACAAGTATCGCTCCCTCACAAGCAGCAAGTGAACGGGATACTTCATATGTAAAATCCACGTGTCCGGGGGTATCGATCAGATGAAAAATATAATCTTCGCCATTTTTTGCTGTGTATTTCAACTGAACTGCATTCAGTTTGATTGTAATTCCGCGCTCACGCTCTAAATCCATGGAGTCCAAAAGCTGCGCTTTCATATCTCTCGTCGCAACAGATTGCGTATTTTCCAAAATACGGTCGGCCAATGTGGATTTACCATGGTCGATATGCGCAATGATTGAAAAATTTCTTATCTTTTCCTGTCGTTCAATCCGCTCTTGATCATTCATATATCTTCCAACTTTCTCTTAATGACAATGTTTGTATTATAACAACAAACAAATTTTTCTTCAATTCATTTCCCCATTTATATTGCATATGTCAGCTCCTTTTGGTAAAATAACTTTTGTTGCAATTAAAGTTGTACAAGTCCGAGACGGAGGTGAATGCTATGCCTAATATTAAATCAGCAATCAAAAGAGTTAAAACAAGTGAAGCGGCACATGACCTGAACATTGCCCAAAAGAATGAAATGCGTACTGCAGTCAAGCGCGCAATGACTGCTAAAGAAAACAATGCAGAAAACGTTGATGCTCTTGTATCTGAAGCAGTTAAACATGTTGATAAAGCAGCAAAGAAAAATCTTGTTCACACGAACAAAGCTGCACGTATGAAATCAAGACTTATGTCAAAATAAAACCTTCCTTTGTGAAGGTTTTTTATTTTGAAGATAAAAATGAACTCCGATGCCATATTCCGGCACCGGAGTTTTTAAATTTCCAGGACAAACAGTTCGAACAATGTTTCTCTGTCCAGATAGCTTGATTTGAATTTGTAATCAATGTCCCTGCACATCACCATTTTACCTTCTAATACTTCCTGGCTGTATTTTCCCACATCACGGCTCGCAAGCTTCACTCTGTATGGATGCACCTTAAGGGACCTGGCAATATTATCAGCCTGGTATCCCTGAGAAATCAGAAGCTTCACCTGATAAAGAAGTCTGAACTGACCGATTATAAGATGGAGTAGCTGCATAGGCTCTTCCTTTTGGAGGATCAGTTCCCTAAGCAATCGGACTGCCTGAGCCTTCTTCTTGGAAAGTATGAGATCTGTAAGTTTAAAAATATTCTGTTCAAGGCTGATGCTGACCACTGCTTCCACGTCCTCTTCAGTAATCGACTCTTCAACATAAAGGATCAGCTTGTGCATTTCATTGGTCACCGTCTCATAGTTGATTCCAGTTCGGTGGATAAATGCATCCATTGCATTTTTATTCATTGTCACATCATTAACTGAGAGAATATCTGAGAGGTACTGACGAACTTCCTGCTCATTCATTTCAGCAACTTCTGTCACTTTACCTTTTTCTTTCATTATTTTAGTGATTTTTTTCCGATTATCCAGCGTGTCGTTAAAAACTTTGAAAATAAGTAATGTATCATCATTTTTGTTCGTCAGGTAATCAACAAGACGATCAATATCATGACCCACTTCAGACTTCACTTTAGCGCCGGTAAAAGAAAATGCATCGTTCACCACGACCGCTTTTTTATCTGACAGGAACGGCAGCGTCTGTGCCTCTTCTATTATCGCTTCTATGGATGTCTCTTTGTAATTCAGGGTTACCAG
>CAYTIR010000094.1:0-2809 GCA_964437955.1 uncultured Staphylococcaceae bacterium | reverse complement strand
AGGCTGAACTCATCAGGGTCCACCAAAAACGAGCCTGCCAAATCTTTTGCCATCTCTGTTATGCGCACAGAGTTCGAACCATATATCAGCTGCAATCGTTCCAAATTTAGTCACTCCTATATTATTTCTAATTCTATTATAGCTTTTTCAACCGATTTATCCTATACTGTAATTGATATGTTTAGGAGGTTATCTCATGAATAAATTCGAAAAACATGTACAATCAAAAAATAATGATGTTATTGATTCCGGACTTGCATTCGTGGTGGGATTCGTCGGTCTTTCTGTAATCTACATCATTGCACAGATTTTCCAGATTGTTGGAGATTTGTAATACCTTTGAAAAGAGCTGTTAATCCAGCTCTTTTTTTATGCAGTGATCCAGTTCCGGTGCAAGCTTTGCTTCAACACACATTTTATTCCCCTTTATACGAAAACGCACCATGCCATGCCTGGAAGTATCAAAAATCTGCACATGATCCAGACGACCAATCACTTCAGAATGTGGGTGTCCGTAGCTATTGTCCTCTCCGGCAGATATCAATGCATAACTGAAGGCTGTATTTTCAATGAATGACTCTCCAGTGGAAGTGTTCGAACCATGGTGTGCCAATTTTAATACATCGACCACCATCTGACCATGAATTTCCATCATCCTATTTTCCATTTCTATGTCAGTATCCCCTGTAAAAAGAAAACTGAACATACCGGTATTGACCATCATGACCAGTGAGTGCTGATTCGAATCTTCACTTTCCAAAGCCTCCATTGGAAAAAGCCTCTTAAGTTTAATGCTTCCAATATCCATCATTCCGTTATCCATTGCATCGATGAATTGTCCCTCATAGTTGACAGCAGCTTCTGACACATACCAATCTCTGAATGATGGATCATCAGCATTTACATACACATAATCTACGTTCTTTTCCTGTAGAATATGAACGGCTTCCCCAGTATGATCCAAATCCATATGAGACAGAACCATGAGATCCAAACGGTCGATACCCGCTTCTTTCAAGTAAGGCAGCACTGTTTTTTCAGACAATGGAAAACGACTCTTCTCCGGATAGTACTTTCCACCTGTATCGATCAGTACTGCCGTACTGTTTTTATGATCCTCAACTAGAAATGAATCCCCCTGTCCCACATCAACCATCGTCACAGTATAATCGTACCAGGAGAGTCTGTCTGACAATACGATGCAGAATATGAATAATGCAGAATACATTCCAATCTTCCTCAAATTCCCGAGACATACTTCCTTCATGAGCAAATATGACAGTGTAATCAGAAAGATGAGCCAAAAGGCATTGGGACTTCTGACAGAGAACCGGTGCCTGAACAAATCCGCCAAAAAAAGTATCAAATCCTTCAGAAGTGTGAATACGAAATGAAATGTTGTATCTGCTGCGGCGGGAAAGATGGTAAAAGCCATGAAATTATAAGCGATTACAATCGGAAAAATTAAAAATGAAAATAATGGGACAAAGAAGAAATTCATGATAAGGCCGCTTATACTTATTTCATTGAACTGCTGAAGCACCACTGTAAGCGTAGAAATTTCCGCGATTGCCGTAATCCCCACCAGTTGAATAAAAGGCCGCCTATGCTGCCAATAAGGGCGGCTCAGAATGATAAAATAAGTGGTAATATATGAAAGTTGAAACCCTGCGTGATACATCACCCATGGATTATATAATATTTGAATGATTGCGGTAAGTGAAATCACTGTAAGATATGGCTTCTTTCTGAAAAATGATGTGATGATCAGTAGAATCGCCATCAATACCGCTCTTAGGACACTCGGACTGAAAAAGTTCAACGCCAAAAAGAACAGCAGACAGAATATCATGATAATCTTTATCATGTTGATGGTGAATCTCAATTTCTTAAGTGTAAAGAACAATATCCCGCTGACAAAGGCTACATGCGTACCGGAAATGACATACAGATGATATATGCCAAGTTTCTGCAGGGCATCAAAAAACTCCGAAGTAATATAGGATTTATTACCGATGGACAGGGTCAGAATATCATACGCATATTCAAAGTTTGAGTTAGACAACATCCTTTCAATATACTTGTCCCTCATGAGAGAGAGGTGCATACCGGGAGTGAAGCCTGTTGCGATGCAATCGGATGCGTCAACTGTTTCATGGTATATACGGCCGTCCAGGCTGTTTATTTTCAAGTTAACCTGTTCGTCTTTTTTTATGAAATTCCGTTCGGTTCCAGGTACAGTGACTTCGAAAACACCTGCGCACTTACTCCCTATTGGAATTTTTGAAGAGTCTTCTAAAAACATATCATATGTACGTTCTTCATGTGTCACAATGTGTGCAATTCCATCTTTATAATATTTGTAACCAGAAACCGTTACATGGTCCACTTGTCCTTCCTCAAAATTTTCCGGCAATAAAAAAACAGCTACTATGGTAAGCGCTGTAAGTAACAATAAACTGATCAGCAATGTCAGGCTGTGGAATCTCCGCCAGGCAATCACACTGCTCACACATATAAAAAAGACCCCCAATAACGGGGATCCCAAAGTGATATAACCATTCATAATGGATAACAATATTAAAAAAACAATCATACGATACTCTCAAAATAATGGGCAATCCGCTCATTATCAAAATCGATACGCTCATAATGAACACCTGTTTTCTCCAACAGATATAAAGCATATTCATGGTTTTTGTAGTCTTCGGCATAATATATTCTGCTTATGCCAGCCTGTATGAGCGATTTTGTGCAGTGCACACAAGGAAAATGTGTAACATAAACACTTGCACCTTCAGTGGATACC
>CAYTIR010000093.1:0-7265 GCA_964437955.1 uncultured Staphylococcaceae bacterium | reverse complement strand
ACTCCTTCGCCAACGAGGCGATCCGGGATGTCAACGAGGCGATCCAGGCATTCAACTACCTACTCGGGAAAGACAATCTGGACGGGGCCTCCAAGCGCTTGTCGGAGGCTTTTATGGCGGGGGAATACATGCCGGGTGTGCGCACCCTGGAAATGGAAAAAAAGCAAAAGGTGGCCGAGTACACCCGGATGTCGTTCCAGTTGATTTCCGCCCTAGAGGTGAGGGACTACACCCTCGCCGGCGAACTGGTGGAGAAAATGCGGGAGGTGGCCAAGGATTTTGATTACTCAAAACCACTGCAGGCGATTGAGACGGCCAAAATAACTGCTAACATGAGAATTCGGACAGCCAAGAACGCGGCTCTCAAGGGGGAGAGCGATGTGTACGAGGAGAACATCAAGGCCGCCGCTGAAATCTGGCCGACCAATCCCGCCTTGAAGGAACAGTTCGAGCTGATCGCGGACCAGGGCGACATGATGCAACAGGCGAAGCTAGAGTTCGACCGGCTGATCAGCACCCAGAGCTACCGCCAGATCTTCAACGACAAAGGACGCTTTATCGCCGCCACGGTGGACGATGTGGAGCGCCAGGAAAAACTCACCCAGATATTGACCAATCTACAGGAGATCGAGATCGCCATGAAGCAGGCCGATGCCCTGGCGAAAGGGGGCAATGCCTACGGGGCTTGGGAGGTTGTGGAGAGGATGTTCAAACGCTTTCCAGACGACCAGCCGCTGGGGACCAAGCGCTCGAATCTCGCCACCAGTGTGGCCGAGTTTGTCGGGGCCTTGAAAAAGGCGGAGAACCTGGAGGAGCGCAACCAGGCGGGGTCCAGCCTGGCCTGGTATCTCAAGTCGCGGAAAATCTATCCCAACAGTACTTTTGCCCAGGAGGGGATCGGCAGGCTGGTGGACCGGATCCTGCCGGACGAACAGGGCCAGGCCACGGGGGCGGAAGACGAAACGGTGGATGGCAATTTGTAGAGTCGGGCGGCGGTGGGTTTTGACTGAGGTGGGGACCCCTAACCGATCCAGACCGGACTCGACCAGGCCATGTGGCCGTTGTGCTGTTGCACCCTCAGGTAGTACCAATCAGCTTGCTTGCGGTTGGGTCGCTTGTCTTGCCAACGCAGGGTTGCGCTGCGTTCGGACGGCCCCACCAAGCGTTCCAGGCAGAAACTCTCCGCCGTGAAGGTCCCCGTGAAATGGATCTGGTTGTCCTGCTGGAGCGCACGCAGGGGGGTGGAGAATCTCTCCGCTTTTGGACTGCGCATGTCAATGGTCAGTGACGCATCGGGATCGTTCGCATCGATTTCCAGGATCACTGCCTTGGTTGGGTCCTCGGCAAAGGCATTGACCCGGGTGGTGTGGGATTTCAACTGCAAATGCCGGGGGCCGGCGACCCGCAATTGGTCGCGTCGTTTCTCGTCAAAGGGACCTGCCTGGAAACACGGGATCGCATTGGCAAAGCCGCCTCCCTCGATGTGGAAATCCATGTCCCAGTCACAGACGCGGCCGAGGTCGAGCGATCCCCAGGGACCCCATCCGTAGCGCACGCGGCATTGCACCCGGCCGGGCAGGGGCGCTGGGCACTGCGCCGTGTCCTCGGGGAAGTGCCGTTCAATGACCCTCCCGTTGCGGATCAACTCAATCATCTTGATGCTGTCCGGGGCGGTCACCACGATGTCGATTTCCCGCTCATCCGTGGCTTTCAACTCGGAACCCATGGGCTGGCCGTTGATGGTGAAATCCACTTCGATCCGGTCGCCGGTGACCGCGTAGGTCCGGCGTTTGCGGACCGCGTCGACGATGGCGGCGGGCGAGGGCTCGCTCGCCCAGGCCGCAACCAGCCCCTCGCCATAGGCACCGGGGTAGCCGCGGTGGTTGTCACTGGAGGCGACAAAACCAAAACGCAGCCCTTGGGCGAGTTGCCGCTCCACTGTGTTTTCAGTGGAGCGCCCGCCCATCGAGTGGCGGATGAAATCGCCCGCTGCCTGGACGGACTCACTACAGCCGTGCTCGGAAAAAATCTCGACCACTGGGGAGACCGACGGGCTAAAATGGTCAAAATTCGCCCCGCGCCAGCCCCGCGCATAGGCCAGGTGGTGGGGGATGGCGAGCGCGTTTTTTTGTTGGGAAAAATCCAGCAACTTGTCCACATGGTCGGGCAGATAGAGGTCGGGCTGGTCTTCGGGGAAGATCATGCAGTAGTCGCCGAATTCGCTGGAGTGCCATTCGTATCCGAGCAAAGCGGCGAATTCATCACTGTTGGCCTCTTTGATCAGATCCCGGGTTTTGCCCCAGTGGTCTTTGTGTACCTTGAAGCCATTGATCCATTTCATGTGCCGGTCCCCCGGCATCTTGGGCAGGTCGTGCCAGGAGGCGTGTCCGGTGAAGGCAAAAAAGTCCAAATGCTCCCGGGCGATTTCGATCGAGCGTTCGAGGGTTCCCTTGGCGTAGCCCACGGCGTTGTGGTTGTGCAGATCCCCCCAGTAGAGTTGGTAGCCCTTCTTGCCATCGGCGTCTCGGGTCTCGGCGCGGGAGGTGGGGCGGAGGGTGCCGAGCAGGGCTGCCGCCAGTGAGGTTTCAACGAATTTTCTGCGGGTGAATGAGGGATTGTCCATGATGATTCCCACAATAAGGCAGAAGCAGGCGGGTTTGCCACCACTATAGGCGTACACACTCAAAAACCCGGTCACATTTTCCACAATATCACAGGCGGAGGCTGGGAGGGTGCCTTTTCAATCCCCGGTGCCTCCTTTCCCATTCTCTCTCACGGCCCGCCTGTAGATTGAAACAAAATAAAGCTATTCCCCGAGTGATGCGTCCCCGGGTTTGACCCGACGTCCACCCCCAAGTTCAAAAACCGGGGCGGCCTCATCGCCTCATCGTAACGCCGCTCGCTCGGCGCAATTTTGCCATGCACGACCTGCAGGTCGTCGGATTTCACTAGGTGGGTGCAGACCTGCGCGGGTTCATGGTTGCTGTCTGGCATTGGAACCTCCAGCACAAGATTTAAAATTCGTCACCGAGCCAAGACTACAATGTAATCATCAATCCAGTTGTATATTGGCCAATTTTCACGCTCAATACCGCGGTTCTGCCAAGATCTCCTGACTGAGCGGATTGTTCAAGATTTGTTTTGGCCCTTGGTAGCATGGGAACTCCCGACCGTTTTAACTTCTCAAACGCTTCAGCAAACAAGTTCACGACTTGCTCTCTTTGTCCTTCAATGGAAGGGTTCTCATTCTTCTCATCGGGTTTTACCAGGGACTCTGAAGATTCATCGTTCCACTGACCGGATTCTTTTGCAAGGTCACTTTCCTTATGCTGATCAAGGTCACTCGATGGATTCCTTCCCTGTTCCCGGATGAGAACGAAGATGAAAACACCGCAAAGGAGTAACGCGGAGGCAATGACAAAAAGAGTTTTGATAGGCTTTTTGATTTTATTGGGGTTGGGATTCTAGTCCCTGTGACGACGAAGTCGGCAGGGCGAAGCTGGGTACAAGTTCTGGCTTTGCTTGGAGCCACTTTGTTTTGGCTTCGTGGCTTTTGCGGGGAGAGTTTTACTTGTCTTGCAAGCCCAGGATGGCTTGGGCCATGCGCCAACGCATGCCCTGGCATTTTTCAGGGGACCACAGTTTGGCGCTGGCATCGAATCCGGTGGCGGTCGGGTCGGTCATGCCGCTGCCCGCATAGTTGCGCAAGTCGACATCCAGTCGGGCGACCGCGGCGAGGATGTCCTGTGCCTCCCGATAGGATGGGGAATTGGAATCCTTTGCCTCGCCGAGCAACTGTTTCAAAAGTGTCAGGTAACGGAAATCATCCAGGCCGTCACGCATGTTCAGGGTGTTGATGAGGCTGACCGGCCCATCGGGGCCAACGACAAAACTGGAGAACACGGTGTCCCCGTATCCGGAGTCGAAGTCGTCGAAAGGAAAGCAGTTGCCGGTGCTGTTGAACCATTGGAAGCGGCCCCGGGCGTCGGTCCGGAAAGGATAAAAACCCCAGGTGAAGCGGGTGTCGGTCACATTGTAGAGCCAGAGTTGCGAATTTTTTTCCTCCATTTCCTTCAAAATTTCAGGGGTGATGGGGAAGGCGAAGTTGGGCATGAGAATCTCGATCTTTCCAATCAGGGCTCGTTCGAAAGGGCCGTTGACAGAGGCGATGCGGCGGATGCCTAGAATCCCTGCGCTGGCTGTGGCCCGCTTCAATCCGTCCGCTGCACCTTCTTCACGGTGGTTGGAGAGTTCGTCGGAGAGATAGAACAACACCTCCGGCCAATTGCGTTCTTTACCTAAGTCGCGAACGGTCTCGATGAGTTGGCGGTAATTTGCCGTCCACTGTGGGCTGAAACGATCTTTGCCGAGCTTTTGCATGTTGGCGCTCGAAGACGTCAATGACTGGAATCCGTACCAGGGCATGGTTTGGAAACCCATGTCGCGGTACAAATCCATCCAGCGGACGAAGCGGCTGTCCTCTTTGAAGCGCATCGGGTCCGCCCGGATGTCACCCCGCATGTCGTCAGACCAGGCAATGGATGTCAGTCCGTTGTCCTTGGCCCATTGCATGTTTTGTTTTTGCCGTTCCCAGACATAATCCAAGAAACTCTCGTCCGTGATGGCCTTGCTCCAATAGTAGGTGTAATAAAAGCAACTGTCCATGGCGTAGCGTCCGGCGGGAATGGAAAGTGGTGGCAAGTTGATCGGCAGGATCTGTGCCTCGATCCGCACTTGCTTCGCGGGTGCGTTCCCCGGGGCGATGCTTAGGGTACCCCGGTATTTGCCGGCTTGGGTGCCAGGATGGGGATTGATGGCCAGCAAAACCGTCCGGTTGATCCCCTGGTCCATGCGCTCGAAGCTGGCGGGCAGGGGTTTGATGAAAACCGGTTTCACTTGGTAGGTGTAGGCGGGGGACTGGGTGCGCCGGTTGCCAACGTTGACTTCCTGGTGCGCCACGTAGTGGACGTCGATATCCGCCGCCGCGATGACCGCCCCGCTGCCCTGCTCCCTTAGATCCGAAACGGTGATTTTCACCTCTTCCAAATCCTTCAGCGGCAGAATGGAGAGCGATAGATTGGCTTTTTGATTTTTCGCCAGGAACACGCTGGGTTCGGAGTTGATTTCTTCCGGCAAGGGGCGGTCCCTGATCGAGGGTGGGCTGGTGTTGGAGCGGCTGTAGGTGACAAAGCCCTGTTTTTTGTCCTGTGCGGAGTAGGCCGGTTCGGAGTGATCCGCCGCAGGCGCCACTTCCCTGATCAAGGTGTAACGGCGCAACTCCTTTTGCAGATAGGCGGTTTCGTATTCGGCTTGCGCGGCCTGCTCCAGGGGATCGATGCGCATGGCGCAGAGCGGGACGTCTTGCAAAACGAAATCCGCATGGCCGTCGTCCACTTCAAAAGTGACCGTCGCTTGCTTGAAATTGGGAGCGACATATTTGGTATAAAAATCATCGCCTGCGTGGTAGACATAGCTATAGCCACGGAAAAAGTGTTCTTCCGAGAAAAACTCCCGCCAGTCTTTGATCCGGTCATCGACGACGTTTTTGCCATTGATACCGATTTGATATCCCATGGGAAGCGGATTCAATACGCGCTGGCCATAACGGCTGTGGCCATATAGGAACCAGGCCTTGTATTTTCCATTTGGCAGTTGGACACGAAAGGTGGTTTTTCCCTTGGCATAGACAAAGTCGCCCTGCAAAGGGTTGGGGCGCAGTTGGTCGAGGGCCCGGGGCGCTGTTTCCACAAAACCAAAGGCAGCGTCCTTGTCTTGCAGCGTTTTGTCCGAGACGCGGGTGAAGCCCGGGAACACGAGGGAGTTTTCCGTGCCGAAATCGAACTTCAGCGGCATGCCGTGGGTGCTCGGCAAGATGGTAAAGGTCGCGATCAGAATGGCGGGCAAGATTTTTAAGGTTCGGTTCATGGGAAGCTTTGATGGGAAAAGTCGCGGGAGGCTTAGTTGCCCAATAACGGCGGGACGGCGACCCGCAGCACAAGGTCGTCGAGCATCAATAGTCCGGTCTGGGAGTATGTACCGACAAAAAGTGAGCCAAAATGGGCCCCGGCCGGTGCGGACAGGATCGTTTCACTTTTTGTCCAGTCGAAGTCAGGGGACTTCCGCGCCGGGGTGTCGATGTTGGTGCGTTTCAAGTATTTCCCGGTTTTGTCGTACCAATAAATGGTGCTCGTCAGTGGGTTTTTCGAAGTCAGGTCTTCGCCTTTTACCCAAAACGAAACAAGGTAGGACTGGCCTGGCACGACCCGCAATGCGGGAGGAGAGGGGGCGCTGGAGATGGAGACGTTTTTCCTGCCTGCGGGGGCTTTGAATCCCAGTGCTTGGTTCCCGCTGTGGGCCGCAGTAGCGAGGTTCTCGGTCAGGCCACTGTTTTTCAGATTTCCCCACCAACCGACTGGCAAGTTTGTGCCCTTGTTGGTGTAGCGGTTGGCACCTTTGTAATCCTTCGGGAGAATTTCAAAACCGGGGTTCCAAACCATGTTGGCAGTTAGCGGGACCTCTATGGAAGTTTGGAAAATGGGTTTTTCCCCATTCGCCTCGATGTCAAAATAAACGCGGTAGTGTGCAGTCGCGATCTCCGGGGAGGCCGCCACTGCAAAGATCAAAGTGCCGGCGGCGTTTGCAAGGGCGTCGTAATCCTTTGCTTTGACAAAACGAAATGCACGCGCTGCGCCCGGCCCGTCCTTGTGCAAGGGGGCAACGCGGATGGAATTCTCGTCGAGCCTGCCGGTTTTCTGGAAGGCGCTTTTGAGCAGATGGGTGAAGTCCGCGTAGACGGCGTCAAAAGTGGGGTCGGCCTGGGGTTGGACTGTGACATCGGCATGGTACTGCCAGGCACTGTAATCGTCCGCCCTGGCGGATTGTCCCTGGGAAAAGCCAAGGATCACCACCAAGGAGAGCCATGCGCGGAAGGCAAAAGTTTTCATCGTAGTCGGAGGATGGGTTGGGGAAGAGGTGGCGTACGCATTGTTTGACGGCTTGTTTTTTCACCGTCCAGGCGAGTGCTCTCCACTGGCGAGGTACCAAGTTCCGCCCCCGTCGGGACTGGTCATCAGCGCCCGGCGCGAACCCGGGTGGTCGTTGCGGTAGAACCAGTGGGTCGACCAGTAGTCATAGGACAGCCACAAATGGCCCTCGTGGTCAATGGTCAGGCGGTGGTAGAATACGCTGTAGTCGGCAAAGGGCGGAACCGCGAGTTGCCCGCGCTGCTGGCGATCATCCAACGGCGCAAGCTGCGCGGCTCGGTG
>CAYTIR010000092.1:0-7343 GCA_964437955.1 uncultured Staphylococcaceae bacterium | reverse complement strand
AGGACTTCCGGTCGGTCAATACGGAAATGCACGCCTGCGGCCATGATGCCCATACGTCCATCGGTCTCGGTCTTGCCACCATGATTGCAGAGAATGCAGAGCAGCTTAACGGTAAAATCAAGCTCATCTTCCAGCCGGCCGAGGAAGGAGCCAGAGGTGCGATTTCCATGGTGCGGGCCGGAGTGGTGGATGACGTGGACTATTTCATCGCCACGCATATCGGCATCGGAGTGCCCCAGAATCATTTTGTGGCATCGAACAATGGGTTTTTAGCGACTTCAAAAATCGATGTCACATTCAAAGGCATCTCCCCCCACGCAGGCGGCAAGCCTGAAGAGGGTAAGAACGCCATTCTCGCGGCTGCCAATGCTGTGATCAATCTGAGCGCGGTGCCGAGGCATTCAGGCGGAATGACACGGATCAAGGTCGGGGAACTGCATGCCGGAAGCGGACGCAACGTCATAGCGGATGAAGCGGTTCTGAAAGTGGAGACGCGCGGAGAAACTTCAGAGCTCAACACTTATATGAAAGAATATGCAGAATCCGTCATC
The DNA here is from genome assembly GCA_964437955.1 of uncultured Staphylococcaceae bacterium. Classification (GTDB taxonomy): domain Bacteria; phylum Bacillota; class Bacilli; order Staphylococcales; family Salinicoccaceae; genus Salinicoccus. The sequence goes on along the minus strand of CAYTIR010000092.1, from coordinate 6,792 downwards.
AGAGGTGCCGCACAGATGCACCAGGTGGGGTGTGGCATCGAGCTTGTCGGAGAAGGCATCAGTGCAAAAGGCTCGCCTGAAGTGGCAGAGCCGCTCCATGAATGTGCAGAGAAGACAGGCCTCACGAGCCAGGTCCAAAGCGATGAAGCGGCCGGTTCCGAAGACGCCACATTCTTCATGGACACCGTGCAGAAGCAGGGCGGATATGCGACATACTGCGTACTCGGCACCGACCTTGCTGCAGGCCATCACAACGAAAAGTTCGACGTGAATGAAAAGAGCCTTTTGCAGGGAGTGGAGACACTGTTCAAATCAGCGGTGAAATTGACCAATAAGTAACGGAAAGCGCCCATTGATGAATTTTCATCAATGGGCGCTTCTTTTACATCCCCACAACCAAGAACGCGAGTACAAAGATGATCGGGAATGAGATGATCGTCCTGAGTATGAAGATCGCAATCAGCTCCCATACGGAGACGGGAATCTTCGATTTGAGCAGCAGGGCACCGACTTCGGAGAAGTAGATGATCTGTGTCAGTGACATGACGGCGATCAGGAACTTGGTGAAATCACTTTCGATACCTGCACCGATGACTGATGGCAGAAACATATCCGTAACCCCTATGATGAATGCAGGGGCGGCAGCGGCCGCTTCCGGCACGTTGAGAAGTGTCAGTATGAACTGGACCGGATAGCTTAAATAGGTAAATACCGGTGTATACTCCGCAACGATCAAAGCGAGTGTACCGATCGCGATGACGACCGGAATCAATCCGCCGTATATATCGATGACGTTGATCGTACCGTCCTTGATGACACTTTTCGGGCCGTCGCTTTCCTCCGATTTTTTATAAGCACGGGTCTTTGCGGTTTTGACCAGAGTGTCTTCCTCATCACGTTCATCAATCTGCTTACCTGTTATTTCATAATAGGTTTCTTCCTTATTGGAAAGCGGCGGGATGCGGACCATCACCAGAGCGGTGATGATACAGGCAATCGCCATGGACAGATAGAACTGCAGGAAATACTGTTCGATGCCGATGAATGTCGCGATGACCAGGCTGAAAGGTATGGACAGTACAGAAAAGTTCGTTGCGATGATGAACGCTTCACGTTTTGTATAATACCCTTTTTCGTACTGCTGCGTCGTGATCATGACACCGACCGGACTGCTGCCCATCCATGAAGCCATCGCATCGATGGAGGAGCGTCCGGGCACTTTGAATAAAGGGCGGATGATCGGTTCTAAGAATGTACCGACCAATTCCATCAGGCCGAAGTTCATCAGAAGCGGCATGAGGAAAGCGGCAAGGAGAAGCCATGTAGCGAGTATCGGAACGAGGCTGTTCATCATTGTACCGCCCGTCAGATCACTAGTGATCACTTCGGGTCCGACCCCGGTGACGACCATGATGGCGAATACGGTACCGATGATTCTCAGTACGAACCACAGCCAGCTCAGGACAAAAATATCTTTGAGCGGGCGGGAATGCTTGAAAATATTGCGGTTGATTAGCGTACCGTATAGGGTCAACAACAGGAATGCCGTCATTACAACGGTTATGATTGCTGGAATAAATCCATCCAGCCCACCCAATATGTAATCGGCAAGTATGCCAAGAATAATCGTCCATTTACCGTTGAAGTAGACAGGGACGATGAATAGGAGAAGAGCGATGATGGAAACCGTCCACATTTTCACCTTGGTCTGAGTAGAGAAATGCATAAATAAACCCCTTTTATGTATTAATATTAATATTGTAATGATAAATGAGTAAGCGACAAAAGTCCATAATATTCTGATATAATTGAAAGGGAATATTTTTGGAAAGAGTGATAACATGCCAAAAGCAAATAGGAAAATGGAACATATTGAAGTTCCCGGTACGCGGCAGTTTGCAAACAGGGTGGGGGAATTTCCAGGCTGTGTAGACCTGACACTGGGCCAGCCCGACTTTGATACACCACAGCCGATCAAGGATGCGGCAATCGATGCGATCAATACGAAATCGATGAAGTACTCCCATAACACGGGGCTTTTTGAGCTGAGGGAAGCGATCAGCGACTACTATAAAGAGAAGTATGATGCAGATTATGATCCGAACGGGGAAGTGCTGGTAACGGTCGGGGGCAGTGAAGGCATCGACGGCATCCTTCGTGCAATACTCGATCCGGGGGATGAAGTGATCGTTCCGGCGCCGACATATCTCGGATACGAACCGATCATCGAGCTCTCCGGGGGCGTGACGAAGTTCGTCGATATGACGGATACAGGGCTGATCGCCACGTCGGAACTCATCGAAAGTAACATTACGGATAAGACGAAGGCTGTCATTTTAAATTATCCAACCAACCCGACGGGTGTAACCTATACGAAAGAGCAGATGGATGCACTTGTGGAAGTGTTCAGAAGGCATGACGTATTCATCATCACGGATGAAATATACGGAGAGAACACGTTGGAGGGTGACCATATCAGCCTCGCCATGTATAAAGACATTAAGGAAAAAGTGCTGGTCATCAACGGACTGAGCAAATCCCACGGTATGACCGGCTGGCGGATCGGTTACGTTACCGGACACAGGGCAATTATGGAAGAGGTCACAGCAGTCCATCTTTATAATACAATATGTGCAAGCATCCCGAGCCAGTATGCGGCGATTGAAGCACTCCGAAACCAGCTGCATGTGCCGAAGGAAATGAATGCAGAATACATTAGAAGAAGAGATTATATATATGACCGCCTGGTTGGCATGGGACTTGAAGTCAAGAAGCCGACAGGTGCGTTCTACATTTTTCCTTCTGTTGAAAAGTATGAGAAAGATTCATTTAAATTCTGTACCGATCTACTCGAGACCGTGCAGCTCGCAGTGGTGCCGGGACGATCATTCTCGGAATTCGGGGAAGGGCATATCAGATTGTCATTCGCCTGCAGCATGAAAGAGCTGGAGGAAGCGGCGGACAGGCTGGAGAAGTATATCAATATGCTGGAAGAGTAATATAAATAAGCCTCAGAATTTATCTGAGGCTTATTTATATTTCGTTGATAAGGTTATTTGGGGTTTAAAAAATCTAAATAGTAAACTCCCCTGGAATTTTTTTAATAAGTGATAAAACGCTTCACTCTCGACAGTGTCTCCATTCATCATGACTTCATACAGTCCCCAGCGGTCCTGGTATATGAGCCCTGAACTTTGGTAACCATTCCGTATATAGAAGTTTTTTCTTGTTACCCGCTGCTCATAGTTGGCTGCAGTCTCATCAGTGACTTCTATAATGAGTATTATACGGTTATTTGAGTACATTTCTTTAATCTGGGCCAATACACGGCTGCCATAGCCTTTTGATCTAACACTCTCATCTATTGCGAGGTACAGAACATAAATCAAACTTCCCTCAGTTATAATGTAGGTGAAACCGATAAAGACTTCATCATCGTAAATGGCAAGAAAATCCACAAAATCTTTTTTTGCCTTCCGTAATAAAAACCTCATGGGCATCCGTTCACTTTTAGGAAATGCTTCATGATACAGTTCTTTTATTTTCTCTATCTCTTTAGGATTTTTAATTATTGATTCTGTTCTTAAATTCATAGCATCAAATCCTTCCCTTACTTCATTTCATAGCGATGCATGCCTGATCTTGATCAAAATTTTAAAATGATTGTTCTGATACAATATAAAGGAATCATAGAATAAATACTTTCCATACCCTCTTTTACGGTTTTCTTTTACGCATTGGCTCAAACTTATCTTTCATTTACAACTGCTCAATTTCACTGGATTTACAGTGTTTTAGTCCAGTGTGCGTGTACGGCCTGCTCTCTCTTTTTTCCCATGCAGCAAATAATAAATGAAAGACATCGCCATAACTCCGATCCCCAAGATCGCATACATAGTAGAAAAGCCGGTTATCGGTATGACAAGTCCCAGCAGAGAAGGACCAAATCCGTTTCCAATATCATAAAAAATGAAAAAAGTAGCAGTAGCGAACCCCATACGATGAGGTGAAGATACTGTCACTGCTACGGTCTGGCTGATGGAAGAAATATTTCCGAAACCGAGCCCGATCAAAGCGCCTGCCATTAAGAAAGTTATAGCGCTGTTTGCTGTACTGAGAAGAAGCATTCCAGCACCGAAAATAAAAAAAGCTGGATACATAATATAATTCGGTCCTATCTTGTCCATTAACCGGCCGGTAAACGGACGGGATACCAAAACTGAAATTGTATATATAATAAAGAAAAAACTCGCTGCATCCACTAAATTCAGCTCAATGGCATAAATATTTATATATGAGAGAACACTTGAGAAGCAGAAGGTCATCGTCAGAACGATAAAACTGATTGGCAGTGCTTTCGGTTCAATGAAATTGGAAAAATCGAACTTCTTGTTTTTATGTGTGATTTCCGCTGTTTCTATTACAGGGACATTCACAAAGAAACTGGTTATCATACTGACGATTCCCAATATGAGACAGAAAAAGAAAATCATTCCGAACCCGGTATGCTGCACCATATAAAGGCCGAAGAACGGTCCAAGACCAGTTGCCAGGGCTGTACTGACAGCGAAGTAACCAATCCCTTCTCCTCTTTGGGATGCGGGGATCGTGAAGACGACAATTGTACCAATTACTGTCGTTGCTATACCCAAAGCAAGACCATTCAAAAATCGGGCGACAATTAAAAAGATAAGACCAAAATCTATAAAGTACATGAGTACAGTTAATATAAAGAAAATAAGGCCGATGGATAACATTCGTTTATATCCTATTTTATCGACGATCCTACCAGTAAACAACCGGCCGATTAAAGCACCAATGATGAAAATACCAGCTACCAGACCTGCCTGTCCGGTAGAAGCATTAAATTCCCTGAGAGCATAAAGAGCGATTGTTGCATTTAGTAATAGGTATACCAATATCAGAAAAAAATTGACTAAGGAAAGAATGATAAAGTCTTTTGTCCACAATTTCTCTTGCTTTGTTTTCACTATTTAACTACCTTTCCTTAGCCATGGTTTGATTCCATATTAAAATGTATAGGAATCTCCGTCTGCCGGCACGAAAACTTGAGAGGAGAGTCCCTTATCATCCACGAAACTTTTTAATTCCGCTCTGGATAAATTCCAATGATTGACTGCTTCCATATGACTGGCAATGATTGTTGCGTTGGGGGCCGCCTCGCATACTGCATGGACATCTTCTTTATCCATGACGAGAGAGCCACCTTGCAGGAATTGGTTGTCTCCGGCATTTACGACAATGATGTCCGGCCGATGAGTGTCAATCTCCTTCTGAACACCTTCATACCACACGGTGTCTCCAGCTATATATAAGTTTTTTTCTTCCGGATGCTTAAAGACGACACCGCAAACCTGGCCAGTGTGTTCAAGAATTGGACCTCTTCCGTGTTCACCTATTGTTTTAACCAATTGGATCCCTTCAAAACTGCTGTCTTCCTGCAGTACTTCCACGTTCGTGAAACCGGCATTTCGAATCTCTGCCGCATCCTCTTCGTTTTGCGTGAACAGTTTTATATCTTTCGGCAATACCTCTTTGGCTGCATCGTCCCAATGATCCAAGTGTAAATGAGTGACAATGACAGCATCTACATCAATAATGGAATCAATGGAATCAGGTAAATTGTCTAATGGGTTTTTCTGGTTTGGCCTTGCCGAATTGGGAAAAGGAGGATAAGTCTCCTTTTCTGCTAAAAATGGGTCGACCAAGAACTTTGTACCTGAGTATTCTATAACTAATGTGGCGTTACGTATTTGATGGATATTCATGCATACAGCTCCTTTTTTGTTGTAAGTACCAGTATACATTTTGAGCCTATTAGGAATACAGGGCTTAGTTAAAGCTTTTTTGCCGTTTTACTTTATTAATGAAAGGATTTGAAAAAATGTTGGATAATACGGATCTGCAGATTTTAGAGGAACTCTCCCGGAACAGTCGCATCAAGATGAAAGAATTGGGAGAAAAAGTTCATTTGAGCGGACCCGCCACTTCAACCCGGGTGGAGAAATTGGAAAGCAGTGGAATCATTGAAGACTATACCATCAAGGTCAACCAAACGAAGATGGGATATTTTGTTCATGCTATGATTAGCATCTATACCAAAAGTACTTATCATCAGCCATATCTATCTTTCCTGAAAACACAGGAATCATACGTCGTCAACAACTATAAGATCAGTGGGGATAGTTGTTATCTCCTTGAATGTAGATTTCCATCCAATGAAGAACTGGATGAATTCTTGATTAAATTAAATGAACATGTGAACTATCAACTATCAATAGTCATTAATAAATAAAAATATTTTAGCCTAATATTTTCAAGGGGATTGGTAGAGTAATAGGAGACAAAAATTGCCACAGGATTATTCCTGTGGCAATAAATATTGAGAAGCCTTTTATTTGGCTGCAAGTGTTGACTAAACTCCAGAATACGCCATGAAACCACCATCTACAGGAATAGTAATCCCTGTGACAAACTTCGAAGTGTTATCGTCGGCCAGCCATAGAAGCGTGCCGAGCAGATCTTCAGGGTCACCGAAGCGTCGTTGTGGTGTATGTGAAATTATTTTTTCAGCTCTTTCAGAGAATGAACCATCTTCCTTCAACAATAGATTACGGTTCTGTTTAGTGAGGAAGAATCCTGGCGCAATTGCGTTTACACGGATTCCGGCATCTGCAAAATGAACAGCGAGCCACTGTGTCAGGTTATCTATTCCTGCTTTGGCCGCGCTGTAAGCTGGGACTTTCGTCATAGGTGTTGGTGCAGACATGG
>CAYTIR010000091.1:0-7393 GCA_964437955.1 uncultured Staphylococcaceae bacterium | reverse complement strand
CACCGCATTGGATTTCTATAAGCGCTACAAGACAAACAAGCAGCGTTATCAAAAAGAAAATAAACTAAAAGACACACATATACGGCGTACATTTATCATTGAAAAAGATCTAATAAATCATCTAGATAAATTAGCTAAAGGAAAACACGGATATAAAAGTCAATTCATTAATCGAGCAATTAAAAACTCCTAGATGAAATTGAAAATGATAATATAATAGAAGAGGATTATAAAAATACAAGATTTCCATTAAGAAATGATTTAAAAATACAAATAGATCAACTCACAGATAATAACAAAGAAAATCAAAATTACTTTATAAATGAAGCTTTAAATACCATACTAAATAAAATCAACCACACCCATAAGTAAGCCTCACACATACAATATATGATATATCATATATTGTATGTCACATCATAAGTTTACCATCAACATAAAAACACTCCCCAAATCGCTATAATAAACGATCCATAGATACTATATACCTCTATACTGTTTTAATCACCACATCCATCAGGAGAATAAAGAACCATATACACATATAATGTTAGGCAGTTTGTTACATTAACTTCAAATCAGTAATCTGATCTGCTTGATTCTACTTTTGGATGTCTTTTCTGTATTCATTTCTAAGATGTTTGCAATAACCCTTTGGTATTTACTAGGAGTTAATCTGAAGAGTTCATTTATGTCTTTAATAAATAATTGTGTTCTTGCTTTCAACTTCTGAGCATGTTGAACTAACGTCTGCAAAGTATAAATTTTGGTGACGGTGTAACGTCCTCTGCCTACGATTTTTATTTTAATTTTGTTAGATTTCTTCAATACATTTTTGAGGGCTGTAACTGAGATGTCAAATTCAGTTGCAAGACTTCTCAATGATATCCTCACTACCCCATTTGAGGCGTGCGTATTTATATATTCAATGATCTCTTCTTCTCGTTCGTACGCATGCGAATACTTACGATCTTGGCGAGATTTTTTATGCTTATACCAGCGATTAAAGGCTATTGACTTATATTGTTCATATACCCAGGATATCATTATTCACTCTATATACTCTTTACTAGCGCCTCTATATTTCCCAGAGTATGCACTTTTAACGGTCTTTTCGATCTCTTTATTCTTCAACGGTCTCTCTAGCATTGAATTGAACTGATGCATCTTATTTAGGCAGTTTTCAAATGTGACATCAGATTGATAATTAGCTAAAGACAACGTAAAGACAGTGTTGTCACGCCCACAGTCTTCTCCGCCATGGATAGCTTGCTGCTGGATCAATTTACGATACCAAGCTTCCTCGATTTGTTTATGCTTAGTATTAAAAGTATTATCCACTACGACTTTTAGATGCTCCCTTGCATCCTCTGATTTACGTTTTGACCAGGCCAAGAGGTCCTTAAATGTATGCTCCAAATCTTTTTGATAGAATAGTACATTGTGCGCATTCGGGCATCTAAAATAGCCAAAATGATTACAGTTAAGATCTACTCCTTCTATCTCTTCGTTGAAGGCTAGTCTCAAGTTTTGAGAGATTTTTTTAGCTACATTTAAACTTTTATAGTTTTTATTTTTTGTAACAAAAACTGGTTCTTCTAATATAAAATATGCATGAAATCCTTGGTCAGTTTGCACAATTAAAGTAGGCATTAATTCTAGATTTAGTCCTACATTGAGAATATCGGTATACTCAATATCATAATTATCAAAGTCGATTACGAATGTATTTATTTGCTTCAAGTTTTTCTCTTCATGACCAGAAATAGTGTTGTTTTTTCTACTTAACCAATAATAAACATTGGGAGTAAAATGAGTCACAACGTTGCTATTACTCATAAGGGTTTCTACTGAGCTCACTGTGTAACCCTGATTGTAAATCATCTGGCTTTTAGAATTTGCTGCAGCTACTTTACCGTAAGGGTTCATTTCTTTACTCTTAATTTTTCTATCTGATATTCCTCTTTTTAAGATATGAGAATAGATTTTGTATAGATCGTGCATAGGTAGTCCTTTCCAATAAAAAAAGCGATAGACATAAGCATCCATCACTCACACACCTCTATAATCTACTCAAATGCAACAATATAAAAGTACAGTAAATAAACGTACTCATATCGTCAACTTGATTTATGTACGAACATTTGCTATTCTATAGCTATCCTAATATATATAAATGTTCGCAAAAACGCTCTATGCACAGAGATATGTGAGCGAATTATAACAATTGAATTCAATGCTTCCCCAAGCGTTGATTCCGGAGAACTCGTGATGTCCCCACATCATGAGTTTTTTTGTTATTAACACACTCTTTTTATTTAGTTTTATTGTAGTGATTTAATAAAATAAGCATACAAGACTAGACGTTATTTGTAAAATCAAAAAAGCATATTGCATATTATATATAATATGCAATATATAATATGCTGATATTAGTACTGGCCTTTTCTTTTTAAGACATCGACTTTTTCTTCAATATTAATACGATAATACTTATCGAAAACCTCCAAACTTTCCTCATCAAGATCTTCAATCATGTTATCAATAGCTTCAGTAATAATTTGCATATTGTTGAGATTACGCTTCGCAACTACATTTTTAAGGGCTAGTATTTTCGCGTGAGTATCTCCATCCAAACGAAGAGATGTTACAGGAAGTTTTTCTTTTTTAATATTATGATTGGCCAAAGGATTTTCATGTTTTTTACCTTCCCTTTTTGCTTTCGTTTCATCTAACAGTCCCATCTATTTCACTCCCAATTATTGAGTTTGTTTTTCTTCCATTCGTTCTAATCTTTCCAGGAATTCTTCAGTCAATCCCTCATATGCATTCACTGCCATCCTATCCCAATGACTTTCCTCTGAGATTCCAAACTCATCCCAGTATTTTACCCTTTCCATCGCTTTCACTATATGCTTAAATACATAGTCTTTATAATCTTCCATCGCATCTTGTAGTGTAATTGTGTCTGTCTTTGTCTTATTCGAAAACATCACAGGTATAATACCTAGGACATCAAACTCATTCCCGTAAGTTTCTTGGAAGTCTACCAAATGCACAAGAAATTTTTCTACTGAGCGATAAGATCGTCTGTGAGTCTGCATTACTATTAAGCTATAGTCACAAGCATATATTGCATTGTTACTAAAGTCAGATATAGTCGGCGGGGTATCGATTAAAATAATATCGTACTCCTCCCTGACTCCTTCTAGGAAGTTGCTCAGTTCTTTAACTTTGTCAAAGGTATCCTTATAGCGGTATTTTTTTATTAGGTGATCTGGAAAACCGATTAAATTAAAGTCACTGGGTATTAAATCTAGATTCTCAGATAAATGAAGCGTTGTCCCTACTCTATCTCCATCTTGGATACCCTCGTATATTGTTTTATAGCCTTCATCGTTAAGCGCATCTGGTTTCTCTGCATTATCATACGTTCGAATTAAAAGCTCCGTCGCATCAGCTTGCGGATCGAAGTCTACCAGTAGCGTCTTCATTCTTTTTTTCTCAGATAAAACATATGCGAGAGCACATGCTGTTGATGTCTTAGAGACACCGCCCTTGAAGTTGTTGATACTTATAATCTTCCCCAAAGTCTTCACTCCTTTGTATCATGTTATATACAACATATCATATATAATATACTGCATAAAATATATTATATATTGTATCTATCTGAGCAAATTAATGAAATTTTAAAAATGCAAGATCAATAATAAACTACATATGTAACTCCATCTTTCTTTGAAAGCATACAACATATTATATATAATATGTTGTATGCAATATGCTATATACAGCTAAAGCCCCTTATGAACAAGAGGCTTTCACATTACATTTTTTATAAGAGTTTGTTTATAAAGTCTTCCCGGAATTCCTTCTTCTTATCACTTTCATTTGAAAAGAATTTTATTCCAAGTAACCTGACTTCCTCATTCTCAGACAAGACTTCTATATTCTCGTTTTCACTCAACGACATCAAGAATTCTTCTTTCCAGCGGTCTTCCAGTTGCAAATGGCCACCTTTGGGTTCCAGGAAAACCTGATAGGTATAGTCTTCACCCTGAAGGTACAGCAGAAAATCGGGCATGAAACCCCGTGTCCCGTTGATCTCAACGATTTTTACTTTGCGTTCGTTTCTGATGAGGTAGACTTCCTGATACTTCTCTTTAAGTTGTTCCACGTAATCATTGATGAAATCGATGAATGAACTTTCTAAACCATTAACGATGGCTTGGTCGTAGACATACCAGTGGTTGTCCCGCATATTCCTTCTTTTAATTGCTTCACTCATACTGGACACTTTAGTATTGACCTTATTCAACTCAATATAGTAATCATTGATCATTTCGGACATGGCCACACCTTCGAACACAGGAGTGCCACGCTCTTTCATATAGTTTGCCTTTATCTTTTTCTCTACATAATCTAGATATTTCTCCACCATTTTAAGTTTGCTCAACGGGCTTAAACGACGCAATTCCAATTCCAGTGGCAAGGTCACATAGAACGTTAAATTCCCAAGAAAATCGGGACTTTCAATGAAGTCCTTCATGCTCGATAGGGCAGGGATATAGGCTTTGAAGTTGCTGAAGTGGAAGAAGGGCTTTCTCTGTATCGCCTTTTGGATATAGATACGGTCTACATGCCACGTCACTTCATGCTTTTGTCCACCACCCGTCTGTTCCATCCGTTTGCCATAGTGCTGCTCAACAGTGGTTTCAAATGGAATCTCATAGTCTGTGCTCACGTTGTAGTGGGAGAGTGTTCGATAATCATCCGCAGTGGTTTTCTCCAGTTTATTGATATAAATCTTGCCATTCTTGAATACTGGACTCTTTTTAAAGGCAGGCTTGAGTTTCGCTTCCAACCGGTCGTATTCGTCCTCTTTTACTTGTATGCTTGCAGATTCGAGTGATTTTTCCAGATTCTTTATATAGGCATTCTCATTGATCGTATGATAGTGCAGACTTTCAATGACTTTGAGATCCGTCTGTACTAAATCGAACCGTCTTGTATATGAGCGCGCTTCTTGGTACTCAAAAGGGTAGTAGCGAGCGCCACGACCAATCAGCTGGGCTTCACTGTCTGTCGTGGTCTTCGTTGAAGTGGCACCTTCACTGATCCTTACAATATCGAACAGGTTCAATACATCCCAACCTTCATTCAGCTTTGCGACAGCAAAGATGGCACGAATTGGATTGTTGTCTTCCTCCAATGTGTTCAACAATAGGGCATTATCTTCCGAAAGGAAGGCTTTATCATTGGCATTTAGGATGGTTTCTTCTGTGAAATCCCACTGCAGGTCACGAATAACTTCAGGCAGTGGTTGATTTTTATAATACTCGAACATCTTGCTCCATATACTGTTCTCATGCTTATAGGTGGCATGGCCAAGGTTGATGATATGTGACAGGCTTTCCACGTTCAATGCCTGCACGGTGTTTAATAGGCGTTCATTGGCGGATAGGGAAGTTGCAATCTTGTTGGACTTGAACAGAATGATTGGCTTTAATGTGATGTCATTCTCTTGGGCAATGTATTTACGGTATTGGCTCAATAGAATGGCGTTCAGCATCTTGTTTTCATCTGCTTCATCGGCACGCAACAGCACCACATTCTTCGAATACCCATCATTCATGAACCGTCTCAGATCATATTGATAGACGATCTTGTCCTTATACTTTTCGAATAACACATCTTGGTTCAAGTTGATGGTTGCTGTATATTCCAATAGACGGTTGGCAGGGTTGAGCTGAAGTAGGGTGTTAACAGTATTCTCCCACGTTCTTTCTTCATACTCTTTGTTGCCCAGTTTTCTTTTGTCCCGCCGTGTCCAAGCGTTGATATGGTGGGCTTCATCAGCCAACAGAACCAGGCGCATATTTTCCAACGATTCATAGGTCAATGCATTTTCTTTGGGTTCGGTCAGATCAGTATGCAGTTTTTGGATGGTCGTGAGCTTCAAATAGATCGTATTCGCATCTGGAAACGCCGGGAAGACATCGACCACTTGAATGGAAATCCGCTGTCCATCGATCACAATACCGTTTTTTCTGAATAGATACTTACTGGAAGTTTCATTCGTGAGGTTGTCATAGGTCTTTTTAATGATGGCATCACTATTTACAAAGAAGATGAAGTTCTGCTGATTGTGCTCTTTAAATAGATACAGAATGGTAGATGCCAGGACAAGTGTCTTTCCTGATCCCGTGGCCATATGAAACAGCAGATGATTGAATGAGAGGTCTGCGTTATCCAGTTCTTGTGTGTATATAAGCTGTTTCAATGCCTGTGCCTGGTATTCCCGCAATGGGTGGCTCAGGTTGTCCTGAACATAATTCGGCACTTCTGGGGGCGCTACGAACAGGGAATTGAACTGTTCTTCAATTCTTCTATGAAGGATTTCGTTACTCATCCGTGTCACCTTCTTTTTGATAGAAGGAATGATTAAAGGCCTTTACTGCATCAGAAATCTCATGCTGACTGTCTTCGATTTCTGAATAATTGAGATACAACTGATTCATATCTAATACTTGTATCAGCACATCTTTTTGTTTTTCTAAAGATAATAATTTGAAGTTCTCGTCTTGTGTCGTAACCTTATCTAAGTCCACTTTGAAGTTCAAATAGGCAGATGTTTTCATCTTATCAATGACGTGTCCTAATGCATCAGTGCTTGAGCAACCTTGAATAGCCTGGAGGTATGCTTCGTTCAAACTGTATAATTCAGCATAGACAAAACTGCCACCGCCTTGCCAACCAACATCTTTTGAGATACCTCCTTGTTCACCGTCAATCACTTTTTTTAATCGTGGAACTGATACTGTATTGATATAGTCCATTTGCTCAATACCTATATATCGTCGATTCATTTTGTGAGCGACAGCTTGTGTGGTTGCTGAACCCATAAAGAAATCCAAAACAATATCATTTTCAGCACTAGCTATTTCTATAAGATAACTAATCAAACCTTCTGGTTTAGTGTATTTAAATACTGTCTCACCGAACATATCTCTCATATGTTTACTTGACTGTGTAGTAGAATATTTTTCAACTGAATCAGATAAGAATTTATCATAATTATCATTTAAAGAGGTGATTTCTGGAATTTTGCCAAGTGGTTGTATCGACCTATCAATTGGTTTAGCTTCATTATCTACTTTTAAGTACTGTTTTGTATAATAAGTCCATACACCATCTTTGTTTTGTTTGATAACAATGAAATCATTTTCTATTCCCCATTGTAACTTTTCTTTACTCCAACGCCATATGGCTCTACTTCCGTTATTATTATCTTTGGGATAAACAGTTGTTCCATCTGGAGCTTCTATCCCATAATCTAAAGACGCTGAATATGTAAGAGATCCCATCCCTAGTTTTTGTAAATAATAAG
>CAYTIR010000090.1:0-7506 GCA_964437955.1 uncultured Staphylococcaceae bacterium | reverse complement strand
GATTGAATGAACATTCCAATGGACTGCTTCGGAAAGACGGCCTGCCCAAGCATATAGATTTCAATACGGTGGATCAACATTTCGTTGCTTCAGCAGCTTCCAGACGAAATCACATTCCCCGGAAGTCTTTGAACTACCAAACACCGTTGGAAGTATTTATGAGTTATATGGAAGTGGACAAATTGTCTAGCTTATTTTGACAAACGAAGATATAAAAAAATCCACCTGACTTAAAAAATAACTCAGCCAGTCAGCGGGAACTTTTAAAAACTACATTCTTAATTTATCATATTCTAGCAATCATTTCTTTTAATCTTTGATATAAGATATTATCTCTTGTTTCAATGCACATTTTGATAATTAGCATAGTCTGATGAATGCAATAAGAATCAATTTATTAACACTAACTTTTCAACTTCAACTAAGATAAGTTAAATCTTTAGATGCTTCCTCAGCAACATTTTTCAACATTTTTACTTCTTCTCCATCAACAGCCAAATTTAAATCATGACTAAATCCTATCATTCCTATAACAGCTACTATATCACCATTATAATCAAATATAGGACATGCGATAGTATGGTTACCAGGTAAATCACCAAATTGAGTTTCCCTGTATGCGAACCCTTTTTTTCTAACCTCTTGTAATTGACTTTCGATTGATTCTATATTCAATTTTTTATCTTTTATATCTTGATTGTATAATTCTTTGGTTTTTTCTTTTGGTAAGAAAGCTGCAAAACACTTTCCAACAGAACTGACAAGTAACGGCGGCCTATAACCTACTTCTATCTCGACATTTATAGACTTCCCACTATTTTGATACTTTACAATTATTGGCCCTTCATTTGACCATAAGGCCAATATGGAAGCATGATTGAGTTCTTCTTTGATTTGATTCATATATGAATCAACTATAGTTGTAATATCTTTTTTTCTTAGGGCATTTAATCCTAAATCAATTAATTTTAAACTAAAATTATAAGCTTTCGTTTTTTCTTCAAAATATAATATATCCAAATTTAAAAAACTCGATAAATATTTTTGTAAATTACTTTTAGAAACACCTGTTTCTTTAGATAACTCAGTTAAGGTAATTCCTTCCGGATATTCCTTAAATTTCTCTAAAATGGAAAAGGCTCGCTCCACAGATTGTATTCCTTTTGTTCTGATCTCTTTGCGCTCCATATTTCTGCCACCATCATTTATAATATTTTAGTTTCTACTATCTATAATCACATTTTATCATATAAAAAAATTATAACCACTCAATGTAAATTTTGAAGCCATGAAAAAAAGTGTATTCTTAAATGAGGTTAAGAACACACTATTTTACTTGCAATATTTTAAGTTGTTAATGATATATTTTATTAAATTATCCCGGATACTCAACTCGATCTGGATATTTAACTTTATTCTTATAGTAATCTTTATTTAGAATGATTGAGAATATGATTATTGCAAGCACTGTTGAGATAACTAACGTACCTATATTCAAACCGATCCCTGTGAGTACTACGTAACCAATTGCTCCAGTCATTAGTAAATAGTAGGATGCAGGTATAAGTACTTTTCTAATAATATTTCCTTCTTTTCCAACTAAGCCAACTGCTGCCGAAGCCATAATAACATTATGAACACTGAACATATTACCAGCTGCTGCACCAACACATTGTAAAGCGATTACCCAGGCTGCATTAAGATTTGAAGTAACAGCCATTTCCAGTTGGAATTGGCTAAACATGAGATTGCTGAATACATTACTACCTGCTAAGAATGCTCCCAAAGCTCCAACAAGAGGTGCAATAAATGCCCACATATCTCCTGATAAGAAAGTAAGCCCACTTGCTAAAGTATTTGGTATACTGTCAAATCCTGAAGCTCCCCCTCCACTATTTAAGAATACTTGTACCATAGGCACAGCAAAAATTAGTGAAGCCGCCGCTGCGGCTATAGTTTTGAAAGATGATTTAAACGCTTTCAAATATAGTTTGGGATCAAGACCGTGATACCAGAGAGTGAATAATGAAACAGCTATAAAAATAGTTCCTGGTGACCCTATTAAATCTAGCGCAGTACCTATTTCTGTACCAAATAAATTGTTAAATTCTATAGATGTATTACTCAACATTGAAGAAAAAGGTAAAAACCTTACATTTAATACAAATAAAAGGATTGCCATTATTATATATGGTATCCAAGATTTTAAAGTTGAAAAATCAGCTATTTTATCATTTTCCATTTTTAAAATACCTATCCATGCACTATCCCATTTATTTTTTTCTGGGAACTGCCAAACAGTATCTTTTGGCATGAACCAACCTTTTTTAGCTGCAATTATCACAGGTATAATTCCAATCAACCCACCGAAGATCGAAGGAAATTCTGGTCCCAAAAATAGTGCAGAAAGTATATAAGGGACCGAAACACAAATACCTCCGAATAAAGCAAACTTCCATGCTCCAAAGCCTTCTCTAAATGACTTGTTTTTTCCAAAAAATCTACACAACAGGACTACCATGAATAATGGAACAAACAAACCTACCATTCCATGTATAAATGCTACTTTATATCCCATTTCTAAAAGAAAAGTATCCCAATTGGCAATGTTTAATGTCTCATTTATAGCTGATATATTTCCTCCGCCAAGTCCATCACTTACTCCAATCCAAATGGGAGCACCAGCTGCACCGAACGATACTGATGTACTTTGAAAAATCATAACCATTAATGCTGCTGCCATTGCCGGAAATCCTAAAGCGACTAATATTGATCCAATTACTGCACCAGTTGATCCATAGCCTGCTGCACCTTCTAAAAATGCACCGAATACCCATAATAAGATAATTACTTGTATCCGTCTGTCTTGAGTGATATCAGTTATACTATTTCTGATTACACCAAGCGCACCACTTTCTTTCAATGTATTCAGTAGCAGTAAAGCTCCAAATACAATATATAATATACTGAAAGCGGTACCAATTCCGTTCACAGATGCTGCAGAGATTTTATTTACAGGTATCTCCCAAACAAAGTACGTAATAATTAATACAGATATAAATGCTAAAATCATAGATGTTCTCGCTGTCCATCTTAACAACACTAAAAAGATGAACAATATAGCCAACGGTATTATCCCAATTAAACATAAAGTCCATAAACTCATACATTCTCCCCCTTGTTTGTATCATACAAGTCGTATGTACAGCATTTTTATAATTTTCCCCTTTAAGCTTTTAAAAAAGGCATGATTAACTGAATGTCTTTCAGTTATAATCATGCCTTTTCAACATTCAGCTTTATCTTTCTGGCAATATTGAATTTTTATCTTTTACGCTTTGTTCTACAACATGTTGTGGTTCTGTACCCACCGGTTCCTCCAAGAACCAAGTCCCCATTCCTGATACAGTCGGGACATCTTGAATTGTATATAACACTGCATTTTCTGTATCAGAAGTATTGCAATGCTCGTGTGATAACCAAGCTGGAGAGAAGAAGACATCCCCTTTTTCCCATTCAAGTTTTTCGCCATCAATTATACTGTAGCCCTCTCCTTCAAAAACGATGAAAATGGCGAGATTACTATGCTTGTGAGGGTTATTATGCTCGTTAGGTGCTAGAACTTGTACTACAGCATTAATCGTTGGAGAAACTCCATAATTATCTCCAGTGTCCTCATTAATTAATGAAATTGCGCCTCTGCCTGCTCCCATGAAATCAGAATCTAAAGATGCGTCAAGTTCATTCATAATGTCTTTACCTTTCCAGATAACTGGACTCACTGTCGGCTTAGTACTCTTCTGTAAAAAATCCTTATAACTAATGAATTTTGCTTTTGGATGACTCATAATTAATTTCCCCCTTACTTTTTTTACACTATTAGTGTATCCGAATAACTATTAGTGTATATTTAGAATATAACATCCTCCGATTAATAAATCAATAATATAATTAGAAAATTTAAAAAATTAAATATTTAGTATGAAACAGAGGTTGAAGAGATTTTAAAAAGAGAGATAACAGATTTATTCTAGTTTAAGTAGATTATTTGGTCATACTTTCAACCTATCTGGAATGGAATTTTTATTTTTTAGATGTCCAGCCTAATAACGAAAAACCAATGAGATCAGTCTCCTCAGTTATCATCAATTTTCTATAAAAATTTAAGTGTGAAGTAAGATACATGGTTATATTTAGTGAAATACACTATCAATGTTCAGGAGGTAATATTTTGAAGAAAAATACAATACCAACACAAAAAAGAAATAAAAAAACTGAGTGGATGTTACTACTTGGAATCCTATTAATCTCATCTAACTTGAGAACACCTTTAACCTCAGTTGGGTCTCTTTTATCATATATACGTGATGATTTAGAAATCAGTAATACCTTGGCCGGGGGACTCACAACGGTACCATTGCTTGCTTTTTTCCTCGTATCTCCATTTGCTACTATCATTGCAAATCGTCTCGGAATGGAACGGACAATTTTTTACTCTCTCATTTTGCTGACTCTTGGGTTAATCATTCGTGCGTTATCCGGTGTAACGCTGTTGTTTTTAGGCACCATTATTGTGGGTTTGGCTATCGCATTTGGGAATGTATTATTGCCAAGTTTAATAAAAATGAAATTCCCGTTTAAAATTGGATTGATCACAGGATTATTCGCAGTGTTTATGTATGTTTTTGGTGCTTTGGCTTCTGGAATAAGTTTACCCTTGTCACGTATTTCGGGATGGGGATGGCAAGGATCATTGACATTTTGGGCAGTTTTATCAATCGCAGCTTTAGTGGTTTGGATTCCACAACTTAAGAAAAGAGTTGAATCACCAAATGATGAAGGCTTAAATAATCCACAGCCTGTTGTGAAAAATAATATATTGAAATCTCCTTTGGCATGGAATGTCACTGTTTACATGGGATTGCAATCAATGATTTTTTTTACATTGGTTTCATGGCTCCCGGATATACTGAAAAGCAGTGGATATACATCTGATGTGGCTGGTTGGATGCTTTCACTCATGCAACTGGCCTTTATCCCTTTTACATTTGTCACCCCGCTTATCGCAGAAAAAATGACGAATCAAAGGTTATTAAGTTCCATAACCGGTTTGTTAGTTATCATTGGTGCTAGTGGACTTCTTTTAGATAATACAATAATAACTACCATAGCTGTTATATGTATTGGTAGTGCTTGTGGTGCAGCATTTAGTT
Source organism: uncultured Staphylococcaceae bacterium (assembly GCA_964437955.1). GTDB lineage: Bacteria > Bacillota > Bacilli > Staphylococcales > Salinicoccaceae > Salinicoccus. The sequence goes on along the minus strand of CAYTIR010000090.1, from coordinate 2,293 downwards.
TGTCAATGATGTTCTTCAGTTTGCGGTCAATCGATGGACAAGAAGCTTCCAGAATATCAGGAATGGCTCAATCATTTGGTTATTTAATCGCAGCGATTGGACCCGTATTATTAGGTTTTATACATGATATGACAGGCGCTTGGAATCTCCCCATTATAGTAATCGGAGTGAGTGGTATAATTTTGATTGTAACAGGGTTAAAATCCGGAACAAACAGAAAGATAACAAATGTTTAAGGTGAGATGTACTAATGAGCGAAAGTGTCTGAGGACATTTTAATAATTTTGAATAAATTCAGGGATTCCACATCGGCTATAGCCATAAATTTTTGAATTTTCCTTATAAAAAATCCCATTGTAAATCCAAATCAATGCTTTAATATATATTCATATTCACTGATGATTATAAAATATAAATTTTTTGGAGATATTATGGTGTACTTTCTTTGTCACAGGTACAGTACAGGCATTTGGCAACGGCGGCACTTCCTGGGTAAAATTTGCTATAATGCTGCCTATTACATTACACAATGGGACAGGCACTGCAGTTTCTTCATTAATCCAGACAATAAAAAATACTCCTTTCATAATCTTTATAGCTATTTTATTAATGACAATTGGAATTTTCCCCATGAAAAATTTCCAATTTAAGTTCGCTAATCAAGCGAATTGGTCTATAATGATATATATTCAAACGAGTATATTTAGAGTTGGCTGATTTTAGAAAGGAGATACATATGGATATACAGACTTTTGTAGATAAATATTATGTGGAACGCAAGAACACGAATTCAACCAAGTGGGATCTACTGGAGGAACGTTTCGGTGACCCGGACCTGCTGCCGATCTGGGTGGCGGATATGGAATTCAAGGCACCGGAAGGTGTCATCGATGCATTGACGGAACGGGTGCAGCACGGGGTATATGGCTATTCATTCATCCCGGATTCCTACTATGAAACCTACTCCAATTGGATGGAGAAGCATTTCGGCTACAAGGTGGAGAAGGAATGGTGCCGCCCGGCAACGGGAGTGGTATCCGCACTCTACTGGTTCATGAACTGCTACACGGAAGAAGGCGATGCAGTCATCATCACACCGCCGGTCTACTATCCATTCTTCAACGTCATCAAAGAACTCGACCGCAAACTCGTGACTGCAGATATGACGGACAATGATGGCCGCTTCGAACTCGACTTCGACCTGTTCGAGCAGCGTATCAAAGAGAACGATGTAAAACTCTTCATCTTATGCTCTCCGCATAACCCTGCAGGGCGCGTATGGACGGAAGATGAACTGGAACGGATGCTCTCCATTTGTGAAAAACACGATGTACTCGTCATTGCCGATGAGATCCATCAGGACTTTGCCTACGGTGAACACAAACATATACCCGCACCGACAGTCGCAGGCGGCAAGTACACCGACCGCATCGTGCTCGTCAATGCCGCTTCCAAGTCATTCAACCTGCCCGGCCTGCTCCACGCCAACATCGTCATAGAGAATGATGATTTGCGCCAGCAGTTCGACAATTATGCCGGCCAGCACATCCAGAGCGAAAAGAACATCCTCGGCCATATCGCAACAGAAGCCGCCTATGAGACAGGCGAAGCGTGGTTCGATGGACTGAGATCGGTCATCCTGTCGAACTACGATTACATCAGAGAGCAGTTTGCCGAACACATTCCGGAAGCGAAAGTATCCAAGCTCGAAGGGACATACCTGCCTATGCTTGATCTGAGAGGCTTCCTTGATCCGGAAGATGTCAGGGATTTCGTACAGGAGAAATGCCGGCTTGCTGTCGACTACGGGGAGTGGTTCGGTGAAAACTACAAAGGATATATCCGTCTGAATCTCGCCACACATCCGAAGTTCGTCCGCCAGGCAATCGGCAATATCATAGAAGAATATAATAAGCTGAAGTAATGATAATGCCCTGGACCATTTTTGATCCAGGGCATCTTTGAATATATGATAAATTAATAGTTGCCGTTTTTTCTATGGTGGTCCACGTCATCTTTAATTGAATAGCCCATTATGAGGGCAAGTACGATACTTAGTCCAATCATCAATCCTCCGGGCATGTAAAACCTCCCTTTAACTTCATTTTATAATATAAGGCATTTCGATGTAAAACGTTGCGGTTCAGACCCGGCCACTTTTGACCGGGACACGGTAGTATGCAACAATGTATGTAAATTCATGCAGTAATCGGAGGGATGATATGGCTGAGGAAAAAGTACAGAGCAAAGGCGTTGTTGTGGTAATCATTGCCGCAGCTTTTTTATTGACCTT
>CAYTIR010000089.1:0-7580 GCA_964437955.1 uncultured Staphylococcaceae bacterium | reverse complement strand
AGGCTGTCTCTTTTTTGTGTGCAAAAATATAGTTTGCAGACTCATAAGGAGTGCAAATTATAATGAATGAACTATCAGTGAAATTGAAAGACATTGATGTGAGTTTTGGTAACAAGGACGTATTGAAGATTGAGGAACTGACGGCGTATATGAATGACAGGATTGCCATCATCGGGCCGAATGGTGCCGGCAAGTCGACGCTGCTCAAGATCATCGCGGGAGATTTCAAAGGGTTTGAAGGGACTGTGCAGCGTGAGACGGATTTCAATTACTTTGCCCAGATCGACGAGCTGGATGCAGCAGTGGATGACAGCTTCAACTTTGAACTGTTGAGCCGGCTGAATGTCCCTGACAATACGAATCTAAGCGGCGGGGAGGAGACGAAGTTCCGTCTGGCGCAGGCGCTCTCCGAGTATAAGCTCGGTCTGCTGCTGGATGAGCCGACGACCCACCTGGACCAGGAGAGTGTGAATCTGCTGATCGATGAACTGTAATATTATTTCGGCACTTTGATATTCGTCAGCCACGACCGGCATTTCATCAACAGTATGGCGGATAAGATATGGGAAGTGTCCGACGGCAGTGTCCGTGAATATACGGGAAACCACGATGACTACGAGAAGCAGAAAGAACAGGAAAACCTGGAGCATGAGCGCCAGTACCGGAGTTTTGTCAGTGAAAAAAAGCGGCTTGAGGCTGCAGCACAGAAGCAGATGGAAAAGGCTGCGAAGATGGGCGGGGGCAGAGCCAGGAAACAGGATATCAAACCGGACCGGCTGAGTTCGAGCAAACAGAAGGACACCGTGCAGAAGCAGGCATTCAAAGCCGCCAAATCCATTGAATCGAGGCTCGGCCAGCTGGATGAAGTGGAGCGTATGGAAGACGGTACGTCACTGAGATTCCCGATGTCTGAAGCGATGGAAATCCACAACAAATTCCCGGTCATGGGACAGGATGTGACCGTGAAACGCGGAGACAGGATACTGCTCGACAGAGTGAGTTTCCAGTTCCCGTTGGGCCGGACGGTCGCCATTACCGGAAATAATGGCTCCGGGAAATCCAGCCTGCTGCATGAAATCATGGAAGATGGCGAAGGCATGGACATTTCACCGAAAGTGAAGATCGAAAGCTACCGGCAGATGGACTATAAGATGTTCATCGATGAACGGGTGATCAGATATTTGATGAAACAGACCGAATTCCGGGAACCGCTGGTGAGGAGCATACTGCAGAACCTGGGGTTCAGCCAGGATGAAGTGACAAAGCCGCTCCACAATCTGAGCGGCGGAGAGGCGACGAGAGTATCGCTCGCTTTGATGTTCGTCAGGCCGTCCAATGTCATCATAATGGATGAACCGACGAATTTCATCGACCTGGATACGATTGAAGCTCTGGAGACATTCATCAAGGCATACAGGGGAGCCATCATCCTGACTTCCCACGACAAATACTTCGTCGAACGGACGTCGGACCTGGTGTATGAAATCAGAAATGGGAAACTGAACAGAATGGAATAGCTGTTTATTTAAAAGTATGGACACCGTCCATACTTTTTTTATTGCGCAACAGAAAAAAATGATGTTAAATTTACTGTACTGAACGGTCGGTAAAGTGAATTTGAGGTGAAAGCATGAGTAAGAAAGAAGAGCTGCTGCGGATGACAGCTGAAATCATACAGAACGAAGGCATCCAGGCACTGAGCATGGATTATCTTGCCCAGAAGGCGGATATCACAAAAGGCGGTGTGCTCTATCATTTTGAAAGCAAAGGGAACCTGCTTTTGAAAATGAACCAGATGGTGATTGACAACTTCGATGAAAAAGTGGAGAAGCATCAGACGGATATGACTGGCAACTACCAGTTCACCCGGGCGTATGCGCTGGCGACGCTTGACTATTTAAACCAGGACCAGCAGAGTTTTCTGCCCGCAGTATTCATCGCTTCATATGCCGATGAGGACAGCCTGGACCTCTGGCAGCACTTTTCAGGCCAGTGGAATGATTCATTCCTGGCTGATACGGGAGACCGGGCGAAGATCATGAAACTCCGTCTGCTTGCTGACGGCATATGGTTCCATGTACTGTACTACAGGGATGATGTGAACAAGCGTGAGATAGAAAAGGTGATACACGAGGAATGCAGGATTTTGTCAGAGGAGGGAAGTTAAATGGGGATCCTGACTTTATGCGGCGCCATACTCTCTGAAGTTTTCGGCTCCAGCATGCTGAAAGTTACAGCGGTTACGAATAACAGACTGCCGGTGGTCGGAATAATACTGGGCTACGGAATGGCATTCTACCTTCTGTCACTTGCTCTGATGACGATACCGCTCAGTTTCGCCTACGCCGCATGGAGCGGAGTGGGTACAGCGCTGACCGCCCTGATCGGTTTCGGGGTGTTCAAGGAACAGCTGCGCCCAAAAACGGTGGTCGGCATCATCGTACTCATCATCGGTCTTGTGCTGATGAGGATATAAAGGAGAAATGGATTATGAAGAAATATATTTTTCTCGGCAGTGCAATCCTGTTCGAGGTGACCGGGACGACGATGCTGAATCTGTCTGAGGGATTTTCCAACTTCATGCCGACAATAGCGATGGCGATATGTTTTGCTCTTTCATTCACCAGTCTGATCTTCGCTCTCAAAGCCATTCCGCTGAGCCTCGCCTACAGCATATGGGCAGGCCTTGGAACAGCCGGAGCCGGTCTGATCGGCATATTCCTGTTCGGTGAAACACTGTCCCCGATCAATATCATCGGGCTTCTGGTGATCATCGCCGGTGTCGTCATCATGAATATGTCCGACGGCAAAGGAAAGCAGGTCCAGTAAGGATAAACATGCAGAAAGGTATGGGAACGGTGAAAAATACAGAACTGATTACAACAATGAAAGCGAACGGCAATGCTGACCGGGCAATGCAGATGAAAGCCTATATGAGAAACCAGTTCGAGTTCCTTGGCATACCGGCGGGCGTACGCAGAGAGCTTGAGAAACCGTTCATGAAAGAGGCGAAGAGAACAGCAGGCGTGGACTGGGATTTACTCAGGCAGTTGTGGGAGGAGCCTTGGCGGGAATTCCAGTATATCGGCTGCGGTTATCTGCTTATGAAGCATGAAGAATTGACCGCCGAGGATCTTGAGAAGATCAGGGAACTCGCACTGATCAAACCATGGTGGGATACGATCGACAGCATCGACCGGCCAATCGACCAGATCGGGCGCCGTGACCCGGATGCAAAGAGAATCCTGCTCCAGTGGAGTGAATCCGACAGTATATGGCTGAGACGCATCGCCATCATCCATCAGCGAACACGCAAAGAGGACACGGATGTGGAACTGCTGGAAAAAGCGATCGGCGCCAATCTGGGTGACTCGGAATTCTTCATCAACAAAGCCATCGGCTGGAGCCTCAGAGCCTACAGTAAGACCGACCCGGAGTGGGTCGGGGATTTCATCGGAGGGTATGGGCAGGAGCTGAATCCGTTGAGTATCAGGGAAGGCAGCAAGTACCTGTAAAACTTCAGAATGGGGATAGAAACGGAAGAAGCGGAGATGTAAAAACCATCTCCGCTTCTTTTTACATGATATCCGATTTCACGATTTTCCTCCTGCCGTAGAAATAGGAAGCGATATAGACGATGATGCCGGCACCGAGCACGATGAATGGGAACGTGAACCGGTAGATGTCCCAGCCGATGCCGAGATCGATATTGTCGGTTACCGTATTATGGAGCGGCATGAAGTGGAACATATAGATGATGAACAGCGGCAGGAAATAGATGATGTATCTTATGATGGCACTGTCCATCCACGAGTTTGCAAATATTATGAGATAGATGCTCATCATGATCAGGCTGACGCCCATGATCATCACAAGGCCGTAGTACAGATGATAGTCATGTCCGATGATCACGTAGGTCGAGAAGACTGCCACCGTGAACACGAGCATCAGGACGTGATAGATATAATCAGCCTTCAGTATGTCGGTCTTCCGGATGGGCAGTGAGTACAGGAAATGATGGCTGTCGTTTTTTGTGATGAGCGTATGGACGTTCTGGACACTCGAGATGGTGTAGACCATGACGATGAGGTTGAGCAGATTCACAAATGGCATGAACGGCTGCAAATTGATGAGGGACTGGCTGAAAGCGGCCAGCAGGTTGATGACGATCATGATGCCGCCCATCATCCATATCCATTTGGAGTACATCAGGTTCAAATAGAGCTGTTTCTTCATATCAGACATCCCTCCGATTGTTTTTGATGAAGTACATCACTTCGTCCACGCTCAGTTTTTCAACGATCACTTTGCCTCCGAACAGTTCCTGCAGAGTATCCCATGAATTGCTCATCGCTTCAAAGCCGAGGGAATTGTCCCTTTTGCCGATCAGCAGCTCATTGGTTTCATCATCGAGCATACCTTTCGGCCCTTTGACCTTTTTGTAGGTATCGAGCAGGGCCTCTTTTTCCATGTTGAATAAAATCTCCCCACCGTCGATCATCACGATATAGTCCGCAATGCGTTCCAGGTCGCTGGTGATATGGGTGCTGAACAGTATGGTGATCTCCTCGTCGATCATCAGCTCCTGCAGTATATCCAAAAGCTCCATCCTGAAAGTCGGGGCGAGGTTCGATGTCGGTTCATCCAGTATCAGCAGCTCGGCGTTATGGCTCAGGGCAACAGCCAGGGAGAGTTTCACTTTCTCGCCTGTGGACAACTTCTTAATTCTGATGTTTTCCGGTACCTTGAAGTCATCAAGATATTTGTGATAGACAGCGCTGTCCCACGCTTCAAAATAGACGGTAAGCAGATTTTCCAGTTTGGCGGGGGAGAGGTGTTCGGGAAAATTATCCTCGGCGAAAACCATGCCGATCCGGTTCAAGAGGTTTTCACGGTCACGCTCGATATCGTCGGAACCGAGTATTTTTACATCACCCCGGTCCGCTTTCAACAGGCCGGTGAAATGATTGATCAGCGTCGACTTTCCGGCGCCATTATCGCCGACCATGCCGGTAATGTAGCCTTTCGGAATCTCAATGTCCAGGTCCTTTATTACGAAGTTTCCTATTTGCTTATGCAATTCCTTCACCTCTATGGCATTCATCTCTTATCCTCCTCAATGATATGGATCATGTCGATCAGTTCTTCAGTGGAAAGGTCGATCTGATGTGCCGTCTTGAGCAGTCCTTCGATATTCTTTTCAATTTCGAGCAGCACCCGTTCCCTTTGTATGTTCGCATTCTGTTCACTCACAAAAGTCCCTTTGCCGACAACGGAGTACACATATCCCTCCTGCTCAAGGTCCTGATAGGCACGCTTCGTCGTGATGATGCTGATCTTCAGCTCTTTCGCAAGCGCCCGCATCGACATCAGCGCTTCCCCCGGCTGGACTTCACCCGTCATGATGGCACGGATGATCTCATTCTTCAGCTGTTCGTAAATGGGAGTGTCCGTATTGTTCGAAATCTGGATATTCACGGGAACACCTCTTCCGTATATAATGTGTATACTAAATATATACAATATATACACTTATGTCAAGCAGAGGTGAGATTCTTTTGTAAAAAGAAGGTATATGTTTTGTTAATAAAGACAAAAAAGCTGACCGGTCATAACCGGCCAGCTTCCATGTGCACTATCTGGATGAACTCTGCTCATTCATTTGCCTCATAATAATCCAGTATTTTCTTCTGGATTTCCGTGTATTGACGGATTTCCTCCTCTGTGAGTATCGAGAAGATCTCTTCGCTGATTTTCTGACCATGTTCCCGGGCATCATCCAAAAGCTTTATACCGCTGTCCGTAATGTCCAGCAGTACGGCGCGGCGATCTTCGGGACTGGTCTTTTTCACCACGTAGCCATCCTTTATCAACCTGTCCGAAATGCCCGTCATGGCGCCCGTCGTATAGCCGAGGCTTTTGGAAATCTTAGACGGCATGGATGCCCCGTTCTTTCTCAGCAGATACAGGACCATGATCTGAGAAATATTCAGTTTGCCGTCGAAACGCTTCATGAACCTGAGTACCGTCTCGTTGTTTATCATCTCGGTTGTGTGAATCAGTTCGAGTAATGTATCTTTATCCATTGTGCACCTCAATCCATTAAATTTGACTTTATGCCTTACGAAAATTATCATACTACTAAGATATATACTTGTAAACTATATAGGAGTGAGCTAAATGACAAGACTTGAAGGGAAAGTAATCGTAATCACAGGAGGCGCGCAGGGCATGGGGAGATCTCATGCCGAAAAATGTGTGGAGGAGGGCGCGTTCGCGGTCATTACCGATATCAACGAAGAAGCGGGGATCAAGACAGCGGAAGAACTCGGGGAGCGTGCACTGTTCATCAAACACGATGTAACGAGTGAGGATGACTGGGCGCATGTTGTAAGTACAGTCAAGGAAAAGTGGGGCAGGATCGACTGTCTTGTCAATAACGCAGGCATCACACTGTATTCACCGATTGACCAGTTGTCCCTTGAGGACTATATGAAAGTGGTGAATATCAACCAGGTGTCTGTATTCCTCGGCATCAAGTCAGTGACGGAAATCATGAAGGCGCAGGGAAGCGGCGACATCATCAACATTTCTTCAATCAATGGGCTGGTCGGCGGTGCTGCCGGCTATACGGATACGAAATTCGCGGTGCGTGGCATGACGAAAGCGGCTGCGAAAGACCTGTCTCCGCATAACATAAGGGTCAACTCCGTCCATCCGGGCGTCATCCGCACACCGATGCTCGAACAGGATGATGTTCGCGCGCAGGTGGAACAGTTCATCAGGACGATTCCGATGAGAAGAGTGGCGGAAGTCGGGGAAGTTTCCAATCTGATCGTATTTCTTGCGTCGGATGACTCCACGTATGCAACAGGTTCCGAGTTCGTACTGGACGGCGGCATCACAGCCCTCTGATAAATGCATCCGGTCAATCTCAATAAGTTGAACCACAGCGCAATAAAATACCGCAGCCATCCGAAACGACGGTCTGCGGTATTTTTGCATATATTCAGTCTGACTCAAGGAACGCCTGCAGTTTCCCGTACTGCGCTTCAGCATCTTTCCAGCCGAGTTCATAGAGGTCTTCGAGGCGTTTCTTGTTCCTTTCCGTCCTGCTTATCTTCAGCGGTTTGCTGGGTGCTATGATGAATGCATTGTTTCTCTTCTCCTGGTCATAGAGGTATTTGAGTGTGTCATTGTAATGTCTGTAGCGGACACCGAGTTTTTCATGGATCATCGGATGGTCTTTATACTTGATGACTTTCGACATCCGGCTCGGCTTTTTGAAGTATCCCCGGGGTTTCGTAAGTATGACAATATTCTTCTCAAATCCGTCGCTCTCTGCCTTCAGTATCGGGATGGGGTCGGAAATGCCGCCGTCCATGAGGTGACGGTTATCATACTGCACGCTGGTGGCGACGAAGGGCAGGGAGCTTGATGCTCTCAGCAGTTCAGCGATGTGGTCTTGGTTATCCGTCTTTTTATAGTAGACCGGTTCTCCGGTGCCGCAGTCGGTCGTGACAATCGTGAACTGCTCCGGACTGTCCACCAGTGTCTTTACATCAAATGGGACGAGTCTG
>CAYTIR010000088.1:0-7884 GCA_964437955.1 uncultured Staphylococcaceae bacterium | reverse complement strand
CCTGGAAATTTTGTTTGACAAAATTTCCCTGGACCGATAGCCCATATGAAAAAAACCCTAGCGCGAATCCTCGTATTTCTGATGACGTGGCAAAAAACCCTAATCTGATCACGCTTATCCCGAGAACCCTAATTTGTTTGCTAGTGGGGAATCAAACAAAAATTCAAATTCAAATTCTGATGACGTTACGATGACGTGGCAAACGGAAATTCCGTATGGATGGCATATCCTAAAATTTTCCTCAATTAGCATGGATTTAAATTCAAATTTTCAAATTTTGATGACGTGCGAAAGTATTTAAATAGGCTCAAATTTTTTTCTTTTGTGATTTGGTTAAAAAACCCTAATTTTTGTTTTATTGTGGAAACTATGGAAAAAGTCGTTGAAGCTAGTGTTCTCTCTGAAGGAATGAGCCGTAAATTTTCGAAAAATTCTCGCCCGACTCGTAAGATCGAACCCAAGGTGATCGCTGAACCGACCAAGGCTCACAAGACCAGTCGATTCCTGAATCCGTTCTACCGTCCTGCTGGAGCTCCGAAGCCGGTGTTCTGGAAGATTGAATGTGGTCTGATGGAGAACGAGGCGATGAGTCTGATCAATTCGGTGATCGAGAAGGTCAGAGCTGGACATGAGGAGGATCCAGAGTTCGTGATGCCGTTCAGAGTAACGAGCATGGTGAGCCGGACAGTCAGGAAGTTCTATCGGAACGGAAGTCAGCAGGTGATGTGCGCGACTGAGATTCGAATTAGCGCAGATAAGGATTTTCCGATTGAGGAATTGTCGTGTGTATTTTCGGATTGTGATGTTGAGGCGTGGGTTCCTTCGAATGTAGAATAAATTTTTTGTTTTTTAATATTTTTTTGTTGAGATGTCTATTGCGCAACAGACTATTCTTGTCAACGATGGGAGACAGGCAACTGTACCTGCACCGATGATGACAGAGGCTAGTGGAGAACAATTACAATATTTATCCCAAAATCCACAACAGTTCCAAATTCTGTGGGACAAGATTACTACAACGGTACCAGAGTTATCTAATGCGATACTTGCAGCGGATCCTATTCCAGAACGAGTACCAGAGGCAGTTATATTCGAGGCAGCGAAAGTTGATCCAAGTATAAATCTTGCAAAAATTGAAGCTACTGGAGATATTAAAGATATAAAGCCTAAATTGTTAAAAACGGAAGAAAAAGATCTTAATTTACTTATAGAAAGGATTAAAAATGATCCAGATATACATGAAAATGTAAAAAGAGAAGAAGGCATTAAATATGCAGAAAAAGTTCGGGATGTAGTTGTTGTGAAAAATGAGATGATAAAATGTGAAAACGCTTGCAGGGAAATTGTAAGAACTCAAGGAAAAGGGGTGTCTGAGCAATTGCTTAGAGATATCCTTCAAAATGCCTGTTCTGCAGCCTATAGGTTTATTTCAATGGGTATTCAGTTCAGAGCGGAGTTGATAGTTGAGCTTCGTACTCAAGCTACTCAACTTGGGGTGATAACGGATGAAGTTAGAGCTTTGTCTGGGCAAGTATTTGAAAATTCTCAGTGGCTTGGAAATGGTATTAAAGGACTTCATTATTATCAGGAAAAAATGGAAGTACAAACTTTCCAAAATTTCCAAAGATTATTTGAGGGATTAGATGTAAGTTTTAGGCAAAATGTAAGTATGTTGGAACAAATTAATACTTCGGTAACATCTACGAAGGAAGAACGGGAAACGGTTAAAAAACAGCTTGCTGAATTGAAGGATCAGGCTGGACAGTTGGTACTTAAGAAAAATGAACAAGTTGGACTACTGTCTGGGGTATTGGATGATCTTAAAGTGAAAACTGAAGAAATTTCAAAGGCGGTTGTGAATGGAAAAGAGTTGAGAGAAGGGATGGTTAATAATATAAAACAATATTTAGAGAATAGTAAAGCATTGGAATTACGGTGTAATGAGTTAGCTGAACAGAGGAGCGCTTTGGAAACAGCAGTTGCGTCTCTTCAAGATGTAGCAAAAGATTTTGGAGAGCATATCAAGGCTAGAGCAGAAGAAATATCGCAGTTGAGTCAGACTTGGGCTCAAGATAATGCTGAATTGAAGAAAATTGGGAATACAGGTTTGACGGATTTAGCCAAGGTGTTGGGAGGGATTGGTAGGTTGGAGCAGGCTGTGATGGAACAAAAGAAGACTGGAGCCGAGACCAAGGTTCTGGTAGCCAGCCTGAGTCAGGCGATAAAAGATGCAGACCTCAGCCGGGTAGCTGGATTGGTGGAAGCGCAGAACCAAGATCGACCTGACTTGAATACGTTGATACCGATGATCCAAGAAGCTATTGAAAATGGAATCAAGATGAACTTACAGCAAAATTCGAGGGCGGTAATAACTAGGAAGCGTTTGGATGAACTGAAGAAGCCTGTGGTCGTTCAGCAGCCTGTTGAGATTCAGCAGCCAGTGATGACTCAGCAGCAGGCGATGGATTTTATTAAAACAGTAGCGAGCTGGTATGAAGAAAGATCGAATGGACAAGCGGATGTAATTTCGAACCAACTAGCTGATTTTAGCAAGATACTCGATCAAATGAGAACAGAGTTGAATCAAAACAGGGATCAGAGAGGTGCCCAAGGATTTAACATGCCAATTATAGTGGTACAGCAAGTGGCAGAAAGACTGAACAACCTGAAACCAATTGCAGTTCCGCCTGTAATCGACTACGGGAGGATCCAATTTATGACACCTCCAGAGAGAATTAGGGAACTCAAGAGTTTAGCCGCACAACCAAAACGAATAACCAAAACACGTACTGGTCATGGCATGGTTCCTCTGAAGAGCAAGTTGATAGACCCAGCTCTGGATGAAGGTAGAGATGTGCGCAGGACTACGAAAGCTCGTCGTGTTGCTCGGGTCAAGAAAATAGAGAGACGTCGTATGCGTGATCCCTTGGATCTATTTTTACAAGGAAAATACAAATAAATCAAATTTTTTTCCTACTATTTTTATATTGTTTCATACTAAATTGTTAAAATGGCGATAGAACAAGTGAATGGACATGCGTGGTGCAATGTGTGCAAGAAATTTACGAAGGCTGATGGGACGCATGACTGCGATCCAAACTGGAGAGCGAATCTGCAGAGAGCCAGAGCTGTTGCTGGCGCTAACGGAAATCGTAAACGGAGATGGAGGGCTACTCCCAAGCGACTTGAGAAATTGAGAGAGCTCTGCAAGCTTGCTGCACTTGGTAAGGCTGCCTCAAAGAAGAATTTCAAGAGAGAGAAGGTGAAAGCAGAATCACTGGCAAAGATGAGTAAGGCTCTTGCGAGATCTCTTGGATTGTAAAAATAAACGTCAAACAAAATTTTTTCGTTTTTCTGTTTTTTTTCCGTTCTTTATAAAAAGTATAAAATGGCTCGTAGACCAGTGAAAAGTGCAAACAAGGCGATGGCAGTTGTCCGCCGTCTGAGGACCAAGCTGAACAAAGCACAGAAGAAGGCCTCGAAACTGAAAGCCCTTTGCAATCGTGTTAGTAAGACTAGTAAAAAATCAAAGTCTCGCAAGTCTCGCAAGTCCTGCAGAAAATGCCGTTCTCGTAAATCCAGAAAGTAAATTCAGTCAGGACTTGTCAAATAAAATTTTTTCTTTTTCGTTAAATATTTTTCTTGACAAAAATGTCGAAATCAGCTACTGCTCAAGCTCTGAAACGTCTTCGTACTGAAGAAATTGCTCAGAAGGCTGGCCTGACTGCCTATGAAACAGAAGAAGGCCGTCGCTGGCTCTGGAAGGCCCTGAACCCGAACGACACCGCCACGGCCTCGGTCGGTATCCCTGCAGACAAAACACATAATATCTCTGCCCTGAACTACCAAAGTCAGTACGACATTGCCGCGCCGCCTGGTGTGACAGCAGCTTTTCCGAGTTATGATGTTGATCTGTACCTGAATCATAACCCTGTGGTTTTCGGTACCTCGGTTGCCTATCCCAGTGGGACCATGGACCTGAGTCAGGTGGGATCGTTCCAAATTTCTATTAAAGAAGAAGGAAATTCGTATACTGTTAAGTTGACACCAGACGATGCTCCCATGAAACCTGTTGGACTTCGTACAGTGCAGCAGCTGTTCAATTCGCAGATTGATCCTCGCGTATTTTCATATAGCAATTCGCTTGCTAGCAGAAGACTTTTGTACAGCCAGCTCACACAGAAGGCCAAATTGACTTATGGAGGCGCTCTTGTGATTCCTACTTGTTCTGACTTGAATAATGGTGGTCTGATTACAGCATGTCAACAAGTGTGTGAACCGAAAGTGTCGATGGTGGATAATGCAAATGGTGTTTATTTAAACAGCTACGAATTGAATGATTTCCCTGATGTGGAGGATACAATTCAGAACCCGCAGATGTACAGTGCTCGGTTCATTGATGGATGCTACATGCCGTACAAGCTGAGAGACCCATTCAATATGGAGTACAAGGCTAGCGAACGCGAAATCACGAACAGATCACCATACAGTGTTACTGGTGTGTCAGTATTGTCTGTAGCTGGTCTTACAAATAAAGATGGAGTTCTTACAACAGCTGCAACTGCTGTTGCTTTTATGACCCAGCAGACTCCAATGACTTTTATACCAAATGCGAACGATAGTGGATTTGTTCTTTCAGCGACAGTGCCTGCCCCTATCGATTCCGCGGGCAAAGTTGCTAAAAGCCCAGTTGTTGCTTTCCGTTTTGATGTAGTCAATTATCTTGGTCAACGTGGATATTTCTATATATCATTGAACAATCAATTTTCGTGGGTTGCTAATACAATTTCGACAGTAATTCAAGGTCCATCACATCAAAATATCAAAACGTCGCAAATTTTCCAAGGTCCTGTTGTAGAAGGACTCAGTGGAATCTATTCAGAAGCTTTTGTAAAAGATACTTGGTGGGCAGCTTCAACTATTAAAGATAACTACTATATTAGAATCCCTCTCATCTTGACTGCTTGGGACACTCAGGGTACTGGCTACACTCAGAACCCGCTTGGTCTGCAGTGGGTGAGTACTGATGTGACTGCTGGCGCTATTCCAAATTCTGCACTGGCTCGTGGCACCATGCCCGACATGCTCGAGTTCCAGATGTGCACCGTGCACATGACTGGCTGCAGCAGCACAGCTCCGATCAAGCTGATCCTCAAGATCGGTATTGAAATCTTGTTG
The DNA here is from genome assembly GCA_964437955.1 of uncultured Staphylococcaceae bacterium. GTDB lineage: Bacteria > Bacillota > Bacilli > Staphylococcales > Salinicoccaceae > Salinicoccus. Next base: position 2,706 of record CAYTIR010000088.1, on the reverse strand, counting down.
AGTGCAGGATCCCCATACTCACCGTTCAAGTTCATCAGTCCCAAGTATGACGAGTCAGCGCTCAAATCGTACCTGAGATGTACCAGAGCGATGCGTGATGCCTATTTCGCCAACGCTGGAGGCATGGGAGGACAGGCGGAGTTCATCAAGGCCTTATCAGATCTCATCGAGTCAGATTCAGCTGCCCCGCTGAGCAGAGTCCTGAACCAGGGAGGCAACTACATTTCTTTGATTGGTTAAATTTTTTAGTAATACAAGTTAAAATAAAAATCTTATAGAATTTTTTATTTCGTATTTTGTGCTAATAAATGAGAAAAACAACTCCGTTATTGGTTCAGCTCGATGGACAAAGCATTGGCGATGTGACAGTTTCGATTGATGAGTCGAAAATTACTCCAGAATTGACCAAGTTGAATGCTACTGCTTCAACAATTTCTACCACAACAAGTTCAAACGGTGCCGCGTTGAGTACTGTATCTGGTCAATTAACTGCCAAGAATTCAGCTAATGAGGACAAGACAGTTGCCCAGAGTGCTGTAGATGCCTGTGCAAAATTAGAAAGTATTGAAAAAAGTACTTCAGCAGCCGCCCAGAGTCTTGTTGACGATCCTGCAGCTCCTGCGGCAGATCAAGTCAAGGTTGGTGCTGCAGTAAAACGAATTCGCGACACAATTGGTCAGACTACTGATGCAGAGACAGAAAATACTGCAATTGGCTTATTGAAAAAGATCAAAGTAAATACTGAAGGCACCAGTACAATTTCAGGTACAGTAACGATTCAGGCTGATCAGTTGGCAACTCTTGCTACTGAAGCTACTCAAGCCAAACTTGGAACAGAAGCTACACTTGGTACTCGTGCGTCAGAAGCTACTCTTGCGTTGGTTTCAAAAGATGCTACTACTCAAGCCTTGAAAACTCTTGTGGGTACTGCCGACGACGCTGTTGGAACCAATACCGTTATTGGACTGTTGAAAGGTATCGCAGCCAAATTCGAATAAATTTACTATTTTACTAATTTTTTTCTTTTTATATAGAAATTTATACGAAAAAAATTCCAATCAATACAATAGTTCGAACATGGTTTTCATTATATTACAATATACCCAATTATATAGACGTTGTGTGGACTCCAATTGCAGTTGTTGAAGGAAATTTTCCTATAAATATACAATTACAGCCGTATTACGCAATACTTATTCGAGCATCTGATAAAGATATGTATAATGTTATATATCTTTATTTTAATGGTACAACAATAGTAAAACCAATTAATTTTAATTTACCTGGTTCTGTATATAATGCCGTATCTGTTTCTCAACAAGTATTATATAGCGATGGAACTTCATTTTCTGGATCTGTTAATTTTACAGCAAAAGATATAACTCGTTCAATTGGTGAAGAATACAGAAACGGTAAAGTTGTATCTAATTGGTTATTGAAATTTAGAGCAAAATTTGAATAAAATTACGTCATAAATTTAAATAAAAATACATCATAAATTTGAATAAATTCCTTTTCAAATTTTTATTCAACGTTAAACAATTAAATGGTTTTCCTTCATATCGTTCTTCGTGGTATTTCTGGAGTAGGCAAGACTACTCTGCGTAACCGCCTCGTTGACTTTTTCCGTGATCGCGGTGTTGCTGTAGTGGTATTCTCGAAAGACAACATCAGAAAAGAAATCAAGCGCCTGATGGGAATTCCTCAATACACCTACACGCCTGATCAGGAAGCGTTCTGTCGAAAGATTTACCACTCCAGATTGTACAACTTCCTGAAAAAACCTTGTGGCAGGTTCGCCGATCCCGCTTCGCTTGTTGTCGTTATCAGTGACTGCACGAACTGCTCCCTCGAAGCTCTGAACGATTCTTGCTTCTACTGGAACAACTCTGATCCTGACGAGAACGAAAAATTCGCATTTCTTGATCGCCATTCAGGACAGCGTATTTTCCAGATTCTAATAGAAGTCGGCAACTGGGTGAGCGAGTCCAGAGCATGTCGGCCACTGACCAACAAGACCATCCTGATGAGACAGGGCCTGCAGCTGATCGACAGTCACGACATCGTGCAAGAATGGTGTTTCGACAAGAGAGCTATTCCGATATTCTCGGTTCAGCCTCACAGCACTATCGAAAATCCAGAAGATGTCAGGGAAATCGGAGAACTCCTATTGCATAAATTTCTACCTACTCGTAAAAACCAAAATTTTTAGTAAAAATAGATGAATCCTTTTCTACGATTTTTTATTCGATTCCTCAAAATTTTCATTCGAAGTCTATTCAGAGCCGCAGTACCAACAGATCATCATCATGACAGTTCCCCTCCCAGTCAAGTTTGTACCAGCGAGTCTCATACTACAACAGAACCAGCGCCAACAGAGACAACAACAGCAGAACAGACAGAACCACACAGGCGCAGGCACCGCAGAACCTCGGTTACGGAGACCACTACCCGTACGACCACCATCAGCGAGAGCCAGTCTTCTCCTGAATTAGCTTTAGCGAAAAGTGAAAAATAAAGAAATTTTATTTTACTTGTCGTAAAAATTTAGCAAATTTCGATTCTTGCTTCTTTTGCAACAGGTTCGTCTTCATCACTCTCAGGATCGTAGATGATCTCGATCGTGTCGTCATCCTCTTCAGGCGGATTATTCTCTCTCGCACGTTTGTTCGCAAGAAGATGGTTGTCGTTGACTACACAAGAAGA
>CAYTIR010000087.1:0-7898 GCA_964437955.1 uncultured Staphylococcaceae bacterium | reverse complement strand
TTAACACTCCTGAAACCGCTTCAATAAAGGAAAAAGCGTGAACCATCAAAGGTTCACGCTCTATATAAGCAACTGTTAATTAACTTATTGATACTGATAAGTTAAACTTATATTCATTAATGAGTAGTTTCTGAAGTGGAAATCCCTGTGGCAGATTTGACCTGTACTTCCCTGTACTTCTCCTGGGATTCCGTTTTTCCGAGGAACGTTCCTAAAAATGCACCAAGGAAACCGGCAGGCACTGATATGAGCGCCGGATTATCAAGCGGAAAAATCGGTTCCATTGCTATGAAAGATGCACCGGAAGGATCCATCACATTCGGCCCGATAATTACAAGTATCAGGGAAGCGGCCAAACCGGTAATTATACCTGTAACGGCCCCTTGGGTGTTAAACCGTTTCCAGAAGATTGTAAAAACGATTACCGGCAGATTTGCGCTGGCTGCCACACAGAAAGCGAGTGATACAAGAAATGCAACGTTCTGATTTTGGGCGAATATTGCCAAGGCGATAGATAGTACGCTGACGCTGAATGCTGCAATTTTAGCAGCCATCATCTGCTGTTTATCTGAAATCTTTCCTTTTTTAATGACCTGGCCGTATATATCATGTGCAAAAGCACTTGCACCTGACAGGACAAGACCTGCAACTACAGCAAGTATCGTAGCAAATGCCACTGCAGATACGAATGACATCAGAAGGTCTCCTCCAAGCTTGTCAGCCAGGAGTGGTGCTGCCATGTTACCCGCAGGATTTGCAGCAATGATTTCCTCTCTGGAAAGGAGTGCTGCGGCACCGAAACCAAGGAAGATTGTAAGAATGTAAAAGATTCCGATTATCCAAGTGGCCCACATCACGGAGCTTCTTGCTGTTTTGGCATCACGCACTGTGAAGAACCTCATAAGTATATGAGGCAGTCCAGCTGTACCGAACAGCAGTGCGATGATCAAAGAAATATTATTGAGCGGAGGTGCCCCCTGCGATCCCGGATTTAAGAACTCCCCTTTGAATTCCGGTGCACTTATATTTTTCATCTCTCCAAACATCGAAAAAATATTGAAGTTGAAATGCAGCAGCACTAGGAATGAAATGATTATTGTACCAATCATCAGCAATACTGCTTTTACCATTTGAACCCAGCTCGTTGCAGTCATTCCACCAAATAGGACGTAAATTGTCATCATGATTCCAACAATGATTACCGACAGGCTGTATGGTATCCCGAACAGCAGCTGGATCAAAGCACCCGCCCCTACAAGCTGGGCAAGCATATAGAAGATTACAATCGTAATGGAAGACAATGCTGCAAAGGCACGTACTTTTTTTAATTCAAACCGTGCAGCAATCATATCCGCGACTGTATATTTACCTAAATTACGCAATGGTTCAGCAACGATATATAATACGACCAGATAAGCCGTTAAGTATCCGACACTATAGAAAAAGCCATCAAATCCCCATAGTGCGATCGCTCCTGCAATTCCAAGAAACGATGCTGCGGAAAGATAATCACCGGAAATGGCAAGTCCGTTCTGCCATCCTGTAAGTCCTCCGCCTGCTGTGTAGAAATCTTTAGCTGAGTTCGTCCTTTTGGATGCAAAATATGTGATAACAAGTGTTAATCCAACAAAAAATAGAAACATTATGATTACGGTTGCGTTCATTCATATTCCCCTTCCCTGTATTTCCTGATGATTTCATCCGCTTCTTTATCAAACATTTTGGCACGCTTCATATAAATTGTTACAAGCGTCCACACCATGACAAAAAGCAACAGCGCATAGATCCACGCCCATGAAATATTTCCAAATGCTTCGTTGTTCAGAATGGTGGTGTAACCGGTAAGTACCGGGAACAGCAATGTTGCAATGATGAAGAAAATGCTGATCGGCAGAATGAATTTGTTCCGCTTGCTGAGCAGCTCTTTAAATTCCGGCTGTTCAGCAATCTTCTCATAATCAATTTCTTTCATTATAAAATCCCCTTTTGTAATTACAGTGTATTTGTTTACTAAAATTATGTCAATTTTATGAATAATTAATATAGTGTAAATTTATAAGTCATGACTTTTTGGATACAAAAAAACACTCCATATTATATATGAAGTGTTTTAAATTACATGTTTTTAGGTTTTTCAAGAACTTCAATTTCACTGATACGGCTGAATTCCAGATTTGAAATCATATTGATCTCACCCTCTGCGGTAACAGCTGTCAATGTGAGTTCACCACCTGTGTACTGATACTCATCATTCAGGGTGATTGTAATCTGCCCATTCAGGTTCTCGGCTTCATCCAGAGGTTTCAATACCTCATCACTCAAAAATTTCGAGACATCCTCAGATGAGTTTACCGGCAATTGAATCTGATACCCTGAATCTGTTCTGGATGCATCACCTTCTTTAAATGCCTCCAGGCCTTTGACGATTTCACCATACGTACTGCCTGAAATATCTATACTCTTTTCTTCTTCCTTAATACTGCCATCCTGGTAGGTAAAATGATCACCGTCTATAATATAATGGGAAGTCACGACATTGCCATTATCAACTTCCACTTTCACTTCGTTTTGTTCACTCTGTGTCGTTATCGTCCGGACGACGCTTTGTGCATCCTCTGATGTGATTGTAAAAGTTTGTCTCGCTTCATAGCTGGAAGTATCTCCCCATTCAGCAATTGCCTCATCTATGATTTCAGATGCCTCAGCTTCATCTTGCTTTTCATCTTCTGTTTCCTCAGTTTCTGTTGTATCTTCTCCACTTTGTGAAGAGCCCTGATTTTCGTTTTCTTCTGCACTCTCTTCTCCGCCTGTCTTGTTGTCATTTCCGCAGGCGGTAAGCACTATCGTCAACAGCGTAAGTAATAATATCCTTTTCATTTAAGCCACCTCAACTTCATTATACCGACACAAAACAATCTCCACAACAATTAAAATGCATATCAAACCCCCGGAAACCACATCACTTATGGTTCCCGGGGGTGAAGATAATCAGTTTTTATCAAAGTACATTTGCATGACCGCTGAATATGCAATTCTGTTCCGAATCTATTGTGATTACCATACCATCTTCCAAAACTCCGAATGCATCGGACGCCCCGACAATTGTAGGAAGATCCAAGTTCAGTCCGATGATTGCACCGTGAGAAGTCAAGCCGCCTTCAACAGTTACAATACCAGCAGCTTTCTCAAGGTGTTCCGTCATTTCCGGTTCGACAGACTGGACAACTACAATCTTATCTTCGATATCTTTTTCAGTGATATCTGAAGCAGAATCAAGCAAGACTGCTTCAGATACTGCACTTCTTCTGCCGATTCCTTGTGCACGGATCAGAACATCTCCAACGATGTGAAGTTTCATCAGATTGGTAGTACCCGCTTCACCTGCCGGCACACCTGCAGTTATAATCAACAAATCACCATATGTGGCAAAACCTTGTTCCAATGCCGCTGAAACTGATGTATTGAGAAGTGCATCTGTATCTCTCCTGCCTTCTTTAAGTACAGGATTAACCCCCCAGACAAGCTGCAGCTGACGCGCAACCTGATCGTGCGGTGTCACAGCAACGATATCTGCATGAGGCCGGTACTTGGAAATCATTCTGGCAGTATGCCCGGATTCCGTCGCTGCCACTATCGCCTTACACTTCAGATTCAGTGCTGTATGGGCAACGGAAACTCCAATTGCAGTAACCATGTTTGTGTTCAATGATTTCGTCCGCTCCGACAACAACTTTTTGTAATCCTGAGCCGCTTCTGCAGAAGTTGCGATGCTTGCCATGGTCTGGACGGATTCGAGCGGGTAATCCCCGGCTGCAGTTTCACCGCTGAGCATTACAGCATCAGTACCGTCATAGATAGCATTGGCTACATCACTCGCTTCAGCACGTGTACACCTCGGATTGTGCTGCATGGAATCCAGCATCTGTGTAGCCGTAATTACCGGTTTACCAATCAGATTACATTTCTTTATCAATTCTTTCTGGACCATAGGTACAGATTCAGGAGGGATTTCTACACCCATATCACCGCGGGCAACCATCAGACCATCTGAAATTTCAAGGATAGCATCGATGTTGTCTATGCCTTCCTGGTTTTCTATTTTAGGAATTATCTTTATGGATTCAGCTGATTTTTCTTCAAGCAGCTTACGAATTTCAAGAACATCACTATTTGTGCGGATAAAGCTTGCAGCAATGAAATCAATGCCTTCACTGATACCGAAAATGATATCTTCCCGGTCCTTATCAGTAATACCCGGAAGCTTTACAGAAACACCCGGTACATTGACACCTTTTTTATTTTTAAGAAGGCCGTCATTAAGTACCTGACAATGGATTTCACCTTTGTCATGCTGAATGTTCTCAATTTTAAGTTCCACGAGGCCATCGTCAAGCAGAATGCGATCTTCCGTATCCACATCATCAATCAGGCCTTCGTAAGTAACGGAAAACTTTTCACTGTTACCGACGACTTCTTTCATGGAAATTATGATTTTTTGGTCTTTTTCCAGTTCCACAGCACCATTCTCCATAGAATGCGTACGTATTTCAGGTCCTTTGGTATCCAGCAGTATCGCCACTGTCTTATCAAGTTTCGCAGCAGCCTTTCTGATATTTTCAATACGTGCACGATGCTCTTCGTGATCACCGTGGGAGAAATTAAGTCGTGCTACATTCATCCCCGCTTCAATTAATTTTTCGAGCATATCTGGATGTTCAGAAGCCGGCCCGATAGTACATACGATTTTTGTGTTACGCATTTATATTTCCTCCTATATAGATAACTCTTGTGAGAGTCTGAATAAACCTTCATCGATTTTGTGATGCTCTTCAAACACTTGATCAAAGCTGGTTTTCGAAAGACTGTTGTTTTCAATACCTACAGCATAACCACTCAAGCCCTCAAGAAGCAGTTCAACAGCATAAGCTCCAAGTCTTGAAGCCAGAACACGATCGGTACCGGTTGGTTTCCCTCCACGCTGCATATGCCCAAGCACACTTTCACGTGTATCGACATTGATATACTTACGAAGTTCTTCTCCACATTCAGAAGCACTCATTACACCTTCTGCAACTATGATGATGGAGTGTTTCTTACCTCTGATCATCCCTGTTTCTATACGTTCTGCAACCACTTTGATATCGGATGAGGCTTCCGGGATCAAAATAGTTTCCGCACCACCTGCAACACCTGCCCATAGGGCAAGGTCACCGGCATCCCGCCCCATCACTTCAATGATGAACGTACGCTCATGGCTTGTCGCAGTATCCCTGATTCTGTCTACCGCATCAACAATGGTATTCAGCGCTGTATCAAAACCGATAGTGTAATCCGTACCATTGATATCGTTATCAATGGTGCCCGGCACTCCTATCGTGTTGATGCCTTCTTCATCCAGTCTTTGTGCTCCTCTGTAGGAACCGTCTCCACCGATGACAACAAGGGAATCGATACCACGTTTTTTTAAGTTTTCAATCCCTTTTTGTCTTACCTGGGGTTCGATGAATTCCGGACATCTCGCTGAATAAAGTTTCGTTCCCCCTCTTTGGATGATGTCACCGACATCTCCCAGTTCAAGTTTTTTAATATTATCATTTACAAGACCCTGATAGCCTTGGTAAACACCATATACTTCTATACCCTCATATATACTTTTACGAACGACAGCACGGAAAGCTGCATTCATACCTGGTGCATCTCCACCACTGGTTAATACCGCAATTTTTTTCATGAGGTAACCTCCGTTGATTGATTGTCTTAATTTAAAAATAGCACATCAGTGTTCCTTAGCCAAGTATTGCCCCCTCTGAAACCGTTTTACCCATACAAAAAGAACAGTCAGCATTAAGACTGTTCTTCGTAAACACCAATATTCATATATTTCTGATAACGGTCTTCCATCAGAGCATCTCTGTCCATCGCTGACAATGCTTCCAAATGTTTTTCAAGAGTACCATCCAATGAATGGTATACAGCATCCCTGTCGTTATGTGCACCACCCTGTGGTTCATCAACCACTTCATCCGCAATGCCGAGTGATTTTAAATCATCTGCTGTAATCTTCAGAGATTCAGCCGCTATCTCTTTCAATGAAGCGTCTTTAAAGAGGATGCTTGCCGCTCCTTCTGGTGAGATTACCGAATAAGTAGCATTTTCAAGCATCAGCAGCCGGTTGCACACACCAAGTGCCAGCGCGCCTCCGGAACCGCCCTCACCGATCACGATACTCACAACCGGAACTTTCAATCCGGCCATTTCAACCAGATTCCGTGCTATTGATTCGCTTTGGCCGCGTTCTTCTGCCGCTCTGCCAGGATATGCACCCTTTGTATCAATGAAACAGATGACCGGACGGTTGAACTTATCCGCCTGCTTCATGAGCCTTAATGCTTTTCTGTACCCGTCCGGATGGGCCATGCCGAAGTTTCGTTTAATATTATCCTTCGTGTCCCGTCCACGCTGATGACCGATGATTGTGACGGGTTTGCCTTTGTAAGTGGCAATCCCTCCTACTATTGCAGCATCATCACTGTATACCCGGTCTCCGAAAAACTCAATGAAATCATCGAAAAGCGCATCGATATATTCCAAAGTTGTGGGCCGGTTTATATATCTTGCGATTTCAACACGCTGCCATGGTTTGAGATTATTGTAAACTTCATTCTTCTTATCTGTGACTTTCTTTTCAAGAAAACTTATTTCTTTTGTCAGATCCAGTTTATTTTTTGCTGCATACTTTTCCAACTCGCCGATTTTCTCTTCAAGTTCCTGTATAGGTTTTTCAAATTCGAACGACATGACTACACCCCGCTATGCATTCTGAGTATTTTTCCGAGATAGTCTTTCATATCATTACGGTCGACAACCCGGTCCAGCTGACCATGTTTTAATAAAAATTCAGCCGTCTGGAAATCATCAGGCAACTTTTCCTTGATAGTCTCCTCAATGACACGGCGTCCGGCAAATCCAATCAGTGCACCTGTCTCAGCCAGATTGATGTCACCTACCGATGCAAAACTTGCAGAAACACCGCCAGTAGTTGGATTCGTCATATAGGCTATATAAAGTAGACCTGCCTGATTATGCTTTTCAATGGCCACACTGACTTTCGCCATCTGCATCAAGGAGACGATCCCTTCCTGCATACGTGCACCTCCGCTGGCAGTAAAGATAATTACCGGCAGCCTTTTTTCAGTGGCATAGCTGAATGCCCTCGCTAATTTTTCACCGACAGCAGAACCCATACTTCCCATTCTGAAACGGGAATCCATAATGGAGACCACTGCTTTTATCCCATCAATTTCACCTTCGGCACATATTACCGCTTCATTAAGACCGGTTTTATGTTTGTCATTTTCGAGTTTTGATTCATAATTTGGGAATTCCAGTGGATTTGCCGATGTCACTTCTTCAAAGAGTATTGTTATCGTCCCTTCATCCATCAAAGCTTCCATACGCTCTGTGCTGGTAATCGGCAGGTGATGATTACAGTTTGTACAGACATTTAATCGTTTGTACAATTCCTTGGAATACAGGATCTTTTTACAGCTCGGACATTTTGTCATAATGGAGGCGCTGTTTTCGAATGTTCCATCGTTTGAGTCGGTTTCATTTACTTTTTTATTAAGCTTGGAAAACAAGTCTTTTAACATACTTAACCCCTTTCTTCTTTACGAATTGAAGGCTCGTGAATATTTATCGAGCAAAACGTGAATTTTTTTTAATATTTGATTATCATCATCATAAACAGACATATTTTCATCGTCATGCTTTGATCTGATGTGTTGTTCTATCATTTGTTTGATTTCTAAAATTTCTTCCTGCTGTCTTTTAGTTCTGATCAGATACTTACCAATCAATTGAAACAATTGATGGCTGTCAATATCGGCAAGAAATGT
>CAYTIR010000086.1:0-8062 GCA_964437955.1 uncultured Staphylococcaceae bacterium | reverse complement strand
TCAAAGATGTTGACAGGTCAAATGTTACAGGTAAACCAAAAACATCAATTGTCCATAACGGAGTTCCATGTTCCATTTTCTCACCTCTTTCACTTCGTTAATTCTTTAATCGCACGAAAAATAATCATGATATAACTGAGCAGCAATCCGCCTGCTATACCAAAAATACTGAAAACATCAGGGAATCTCACCCAAAACAAACATGTAACTATCACAATCAGTAACCGTGCAACAGTACCAGTTCTGATTTTACCTTCCTCGCTGTCATAAGCTTTTTCCAAATTATAGTACCAGTTCCAAAGCAAAAAAATTGACGCAATCGTGCCAAGGGCAAAACCGGCTGCAATGGATGATTTGGTAACTAAAAAGATGAGTAGGCTTATCGATAGGGGGAATAGTAAAAACTTCAGGAAATGCTTATAGAATCGTCTGAAAAATGGCACTTTTAACACTGTCTCCTAGTGTATTTTACGGTTATGTCTGGAAACCGTTACATTACTCCTGTAATGATATATGAGTGCTTTTTTTATGTCAATAATATGCACGAAAATATTTGTAATGACGGTACTTCCGACATATTATTGACATACTTTTCACACTCTGAAACTTTCGGGTTTTTCATCCAACATTTCGTAATAATACTTTATATTTTCACAGATGCGTTCTGATGCGCGACCGTCTCCATAAGGATTGGGTGCTGATGCCATTTTTTCATACATCTCTTCGTCCGTAAGCAATTGTTTCGTCAGGTTGTAAATATTCTCTTTTTGAATGCCGGCAAGCTTAAGCGTGCCTGCTTCAACACCCTCAGGACGCTCTGTCGTATCCCTTAATACCAATACCGGCTTTTCCAGAGATGGTGCTTCTTCCTGCACGCCACCGGAGTCTGTCATGATGATATGACTTTTGGCTGCAAAGTTGTGGAAATCAAAGACATCCAACGGCTCGATAATTTCAATCCGTTCGTGATCAGATAAATATTTAGAAGCAATTTCTCTAACCTTGGGATTTTTATGGATTGGATAGACAACTGTCACATCTTCAAATTCCTCAACAATCTCTCTTACAGCACTAAAAATATTTTCCATCGGCATACCGATGTTTTCACGTCTGTGTGCAGTGAGGAGAATGACTTTGTTATCTTTATGCTTCTCGATGATCTCACTCTTGTAATCGTTATTCACTGTTGTTTTAAGTGCATCGATTGCAGTATTTCCGGTAACAGAAATATACGTTTCATCTTTATTCTCTTTGAGCAGATTTTCTTTTGATTGGTCTGTTGGAGAGAAATGAAGATCCGCAAGTACTCCGGTCATCTGGCGATTCATCTCTTCTGGGAACGGAGAATACTTATTGTTCGTTCTTAATCCCGCTTCTACATGACCAATATCCACCTCATTATAAAATGCAGCAAGGCTGCCGGCGAAAGTAGTTGTAGTATCACCATGAACCAGAATCATATCCGGTTGTGCCTCTTTTATGACAGACTCCAGTCCTTCAATCACTCTGCCTGTCACTTCGGACAGTGTTTGCCCCTGCTTCATGATATTTAGATCGAAATCAGGTGTAATTCCGAAAATCTCCAGTACCTGATCCAGCATTTCCCTATGTTGAGCAGTTACTACTACGACCGGTTCAAGTTCCGGATCTTTTTTTAGTTCCAATACAAGCGGTGCCATTTTGATGGCTTCAGGGCGTGTACCAAAAATTGTCATGATTTTCTTCATTCTTCTTCTCCTTGTTGATTCTATTTTGTTCCGAAGAGTCTATCTCCCGCATCTCCAAGACCCGGGACAATATAACTTTTTTCATTCAGCTTTTCATCCAGAGCTGCAATATAGATGTCCACATCAGGATGGGCTTCTTTCAGCACTTCCACACCTTCTGGTGCTGCAATCAGGCAAATGAACCTGATTTTTGTGGCGCCGCGTTTTTTCACGGCGGTAATCGCTTCTACTGCAGATGCGCCGGTCGCCAGCATGGGATCAATGACAAAAATATCCCTTTCTTCAATGTCACCAGGAAATTTGGCGTAATATTCAATTGCTTCAAGCGTATCAGGATCACGGTAAAGTCCGATATGTCCCACCCGGGCTGACGGGATAAGCTTAAGTATCCCTTCCTGCATTCCCAGACCGGCACGGAGAATAGGGACTATCCCCAATTTTTTACCGCTCAATCTTTTTGCCGTAGTCTTTTGAACCGGTGTATCCACTTCAACATCCTCTAAAGATAAATCACGTGTGACCTCGTATGCCATCAGCATACCGACTTCATCGACGAGTTCCCTGAACTCTTTCGTCGATGTTTTTTCCTCACGGATATAACTCATTTTATGTTGAATCAGCGGGTGGTCCATTACTTGCACTTTGGACATAGTGTTCCTCCTGTCTTCTCAATAGTGCCGGAATAAGTTCACTTTATTCCGGCATCAGTTTTTATTGGTATAATGGGTATTTTGCAGTCAGTGCAGAGACTCTGTCTTTGAGTTCAGCAAACTCCTGACCATTTTTCACAGCCGTAAGTACCTCTGCCATAAGGGCTGCCACTTCTCTCATATCATCTTCATTGAAGCCACGCGTTGTCATGGCCGGTGTTCCCAGACGGATACCGCTTGTAACAAATGGTGATTCCTCATCAAACGGTATTGTGTTCTTATTGCAAGTGATACCAATTTCGTCCAGTGCTTCCTCAGCCTGTTTTCCTGTAAGGCCGAAAGTTTTTACGTCGACAAGCAGAAGGTGCGTATCCGTACCTCCCGAAACCACTCTCAGTCCTTTTTCCGTCAGACCTTCAGCCAGGGTTCTCGCATTTTTGATAACCTGTTCCTGGTACACTTTGAACTCAGGATTCAATGCTTCACCGAATGCAACAGCTTTAGCTGCAATCACGTGCATCAGTGGTCCCCCCTGGATTCCCGGGAAGATATTTTTATCCACTTTCTTCGCATGCTCGGCTTTCGAAAGGATCAGGCCTCCGCGTGGTCCCCTGAGTGTCTTGTGTGTCGTAGACGTAACGAAATCTGCATGTGGTACCGGATTCGGATGAAGACCGGCAGCAACAAGTCCTGCGATATGCGCCATATCCACCATCAGGTAGGCACCTACTTCATCTGCGATTTCACGGAACTTACTGAAATCAATTGCAGTCGAATATGCACTTGCTCCCGCAACAATCATTTTAGGCTTGTGTTCTTTTGCTTTTGCAAGAACATCATCGTAATCGATCTGCTCATCATTTTCTTTCACTCCGTAATCAACGAAATTGAAAAGTTTACCACTGAAGTTTACCGGGCTGCCATGTGTAAGGTGTCCACCGTGATCCAATTTCATACCGAGTACTGTATCACCCGGCTCAAGCACTGAAAAATAAACAGCCATGTTAGCCTGTGAACCGGAATGCGGCTGCACGTTAGCATGTTCTGCTCCAAAAAGCTCTTTTGCACGTTCACGTGCGAGGTCTTCGACTACATCCACATGTTCGCAACCGCCATAATAGCGTTTGTGCGGATAGCCTTCTGCATATTTGTTCGTCAATGTTGAACCTTGAGCTTCGAAAACAGCCTTTGAAACAAAGTTCTCAGATGCGATTAATTCAATGTTATTGTTTTGGCGATCAAATTCTGCTTCCATTGCTTCAAAAAGTTTTGGGTCTTGTGACTCGATATGTGACATATTCTCTCTCCTTGAAATTTATTATTAATAGTGAGCGCGAGGGCCACCGATTAATTTCGGTCTCGAAAATGCTATTGTTACATTTGCGCGTCCGACCGTCTTCTGCTCCGTTCTGAACGGAACTGCGACATGGCGCACATGCATACCAATCAATGTCTGTCCTATGTCAATACCGCGATCTGCCGAAACGTGCTCGACGACTGCAGGTGTCTTCAGATGTTTATAGGCATATTCGCTCAAACTTCCTCCAGCACCTCTGTGCGGTACAACATTTACAATCTCATAATCACGCTTTTTGGCAACATTATGTTCCATGGTAACCGCACGGTTGATGTGCTCGCATCCCTGGAACATAATATTGACATCAAACTTTGCTGCAACTTCGCTAAAGGCTTCAAATATCAATTCAGCAACATCCATCGAACTTTGTTTTCCAATATGGTGACCAATCACTTCGGATGTTGAACACCCGATGACGATATCCTCACCCGGAACAAAAAAATCTGCATCTGTGAGATTTTCAATCAAAGTATCGATATCACTCTTCAATCTTGCAAACTCTTCGTTCATGTCTGCCACCTTCATATTCAGTATTCAGCCAAATATCGACAATATCATTTGCCAGCCCGGAGCCAATCACTCTTTCTCCCATGGCCAGCATATTCGAGTTGTTATGCTGTCTTGTTGCTTTTGCCGAGAAGCTGTCGTGTACCAGGGCACAGCGGATGCCTTTTACTTTATTCGCCGTAATACTCATCCCTATGCCTGTACCGCAAATCAGGATTCCACGATCAAACTCACCGTCTGCAACTTTTTTTGATACCGGTTTTGCATAGTCCGGATAGTCCACAGATTCCTCAGAATCCGGACCATAATCCGTGATGTCGACCCCTTTTTTCCTGAGTTCATTCACAACTGCTCTTTTGAGATTTACACCACCATGATCCGAAGCAATGACTATTTTCATAATTTCACCTCTTTGCTGATATTATATACGAAATACATATCCAGCCAAATACTTTATAAACTTTTTTACAAATCAAAGTTATCTATATATGACTTAAGTTGATTGTACACTAATTCATACTCTTTCGCAGTGCCACCGTATGGGTCCATGATAGGTTCTTCGGTGCCATCTGAAAATTCACTGATCATTTTCACTTCAGACCCGGGATATTGCTGCTGAATCGCCTCTTTATGTTCGTGAGTCATTGTCAGCAGCAGGGCCTCTTCAGCATCCTCTGCTTTTAACTGCTCAGGAGATGACGGTTTTTTTAGCGATTCTCGTTCTATTATATCAATAGTTGACCCGCTTGTATCATCTGAAAATACCATGAGGCCCCGGGAAGCAAATTCCACATTTTCAAACTTTGTTTTTGCATAACTTTCAGCAAGCGGACTTCTGCAGGTATTGCCTGTACATACGAAAATTATCTTCATAGATGACCATCCTTAATCACTTCATCGCCAGCAGCTTTATATATACGATTCATAAGCGCCTCGGTTTCGGAGTTTTTAGGAAAACCATGTATATAGATCAGTTCAACATCCGATTTGTCCATTCTCCGCAATGCGGCATACAAGTTTCTTGACGCTTCACGGTAATTATCCTCAGAAGCACATAGACTGATGAAATATGCGTCTTCCGGCACATAGTTTCTGCAGCTCTCCGGTGCAATGATTCCTATTTTCTTACCATCGTCAGCATCAATATGCGTATTATTCCTGAGTCCGCCCTCGATAACTGACAAAGGCTGGCTTGGTGCGTAATGTTTATATTTCATACCTGGAGAAATCGGTTTTTCTATATTTGTTTCATGCTTATTCACGGTTTCTTTCAGTACACTCTCTAGTGCCTCTTTAGTGATGCTTCCCGGCCGCGCAACACGGTATGGATACTGTGTGCAGTCAAGCACTGTGCTTTCCAGCCCAAAAGTCGCCGGGTCGCTTGCCACAACACCATAGACCTTTTTATTCAAGTCATCAATGACATGCCGGTAATCTGTGGGAGAAGGTTTGCCGCTCAAGTTGGCACTCGGCGCTGCCAGGGGAATGCCTACGTGTTTCAGAATCGCATGACCGACAGGGTGGCTCGGCATCCTTACTGCCACCGAATTCAATTCTGCAACAGTGTTGCTCGCGAGCATATTGCCTTTAAGTGGTAATATGAATGAAATCGGACCTGGCCAAAAATGGTTCATCAATGACTTAACCTTCGGATCCGGCGGTTCTGTAAAATCCTCCAGCTGCTCCACGCTGTGTATATGTACTATCAGAGGATTGTCGCCCGGACGCCCTTTTGCTGAGAAGATTTTTTGTATTGCTTCGGAATTGCTCGCATCCCCCGCCAGTCCGTACACTGTCTCAGTAGGAATGCCCACCACCTCACCATAAGCGAGTGCTGTTTTTATTTCGTCCAGTTTATCTTTTGTACCTTCGTCCTTCAGTTGGTCAATATAGATTTCCCAAACTTTTGTATCCATGATCAATCCTCCCACGTGAAGAAAAGTATTCTGTCCTGCCCGTTGATATCTTTTTTGAGTTCAGGCCGCGTATCCGGCCAAGTTTTTTTGATATACGTGTTGAGTGCTTCATACTGGCTCCACCCAATCTCAAAGTATACTGTCCCCCCCGGTCTGAGTACAGCCGGCAGTTCATCAATCATCCGTTTATAAAGCGCCAATCCATTATCTTCGGCAAAGAGTGCCAGATGAGGTTCATGCTGATAAACAGAATCACCCATTTCACTTCTTTCATTATATCCTATATAGGGAGGGTTCGATACTAAACAATCAACCTTGATTCCCCTCTCTATCAGAGGATCGAAAAGGCTGCCTTGCAGCATCACAGGTGACACCCCGAGTTCAGCTGCATTCATCTCGGCAATTTCCAACGCCCCGGATGAAACATCTGTCAGTATTACAGTATTGTTGACCCAAGTTTTTTGTAATAAAAGACCAATGGCTCCTGTACCCGTTCCAATATCAACGATTGTCCGTCCATCATCAGACTCCTCTTCCAGTACAAATTCAACCAGCTCTTCCGTTTCATTCCTCGGAATCAATGTGCTCTCATCCACTTTCAGTTTATGCCCGTAGAACCAGCCAAAACCACTTACGTATTGATAAGGCTCCCCTGCGGTTACTCTCTCAATGGCTTTCGAATATAAATGACGCCGATCTTCAGGCACAACATCCTCTCCATGAAGCATAAGATATGCACGGTCCATATCAAATAGGTCCTCTAGAAGCAGCGTTGCCACTCTTGGTTCTCCATTAGATAAAATTAAAGAGGCTTCCGCCTCTTCAATCATTCTTTTATAGCTATATTGTTGCATTATTCAATTCTTCCAGTTTACTGGTCTGCTCTTCAATCGTCAGTGCATCAATCACTTCATCAAGCTTTCCTTCAATAATCTGATCGAGCTTCTGAATGGTGAGCCCTATGCGATGATCCGTTACGCGGTTCTGAGGATAATTATAGGTCCGGATACGTTCAGAACGATCACCGGTCCCCACTGCACTTTTCCGTTTTTCAGCATATTCTGCATGTGCTTCCTGCTCCATCAGATCATAAATGCGTGCCTTCATTACTTTCATTGCACGCTCGCGGTTCTTGATCTGTGATTTTTCATCCTGTGATGTCACCACTACACCCGTCGGCAAGTGTGTGATTCTGACTGCCGAGTCAGTCGTGTTGACGTGCTGACCTCCCGCCCCGCTTGAACGGTAAGTATCAATTTTCAAATCTTCATTACGGATATTCACTTCCACATCTTCCACTTCCGGCAGGACAGCGACAGTTGCGGTTGAAGTGTGGATTCTCCCGCCCGACTCTGTTTCAGGAACACGCTGCACACGGTGCGCACCATTTTCATACTTCAATTTCGAGAAGGCACCCTGCCCCTGGATCATGAAGCTGATTTCCTTATAACCGCCCTGATCGTTTGAATGGGCTTCAACGACCTCAGTTTTCCATCCGTTGTCTTCAGCAAATCTGGAATACATCCTGAACAGGTTTCCGGCAAATATTTGCGCCTCGTCCCCGCCTGCTGCACCGCGGATTTCCATAATGACGTTCTTATCATCATTCGGGTCTTTCGGAATGAGTTCAAATTTCAGCTTTTCTTCCAATTCAGGAATTTTGGATTTTGCTTCTGACAGTTCCTCTTTGAGCATATCAAGCATTTCTTTATCGTCAGTTTCACCCATCATTTGCTCGGACTCTTCAATCGTTTCTTTCTGGAGCTTGTATTCTCTGTAAATATCCACTGTATTCTGGAGATCACTCTGCTCTTTCGAATACTCTCTCAGCTTATCTGAATCACTGACTATATCCGGGTCACACAACAGTACATTAAGATGTTCGTAACGATTTTCTATGATTTC
>CAYTIR010000085.1:0-8297 GCA_964437955.1 uncultured Staphylococcaceae bacterium | reverse complement strand
TTGTCTTCGACAAAATCCAGGTTGACTTTTTTGTTCCTGCCCGGCTGCCTGGAAAGATATGAAGCGCCCATGCAGGCGCCTGCCGAAACGCCGATCACATAGGGAAGATAGAGCTCTTTACTCATGAAGTATTCCAGTACCCCTGCCGTGTAGAGGCCGCGCATGCCGCCGCCTTCAAGAACCAATCCTGTGTCTGTCATCATTTATGCCCCCGCTTCTGTCGGATGTCCATTTCATATAAATAAAGTTTAACAGACTATCATCGTATTATTAAAGCCGATTGCCCGGCGTGTCCAATGTTACGGTAAATTCATATCGATGAAATATTCTGAATGTTGATGTATTTTAAAAGTATGCATTAAAAATGATGGAGAGAGGAGAGGTACAGTGTCAGACATCGAGGATCTGTTTGAAAAACTGAATGCGGATAATGCGCCGTGGCAGGAATCGAGGAACCAAAGTAGGGAAATCGAACTGAAAGGTGAAATGCCCGATGGCCCATTTGTTGAATTCTCACATGGGGACGTGGATGCGTTCGAACCGGTTCCCGGCGTGCTGGGAAAATTCATAGAAGGAATCGAAAAGATGGGCGGGGAGCAGGCGTATACGGAATACCGGGGTGAGCCGGGGCTGCGCCGTGAAACGGCACGTAAACTCGAAGCGTTCACAGGTGCAAAGGTCAATCCGGATGAAGAGCTGATCATCACCCCCGGTACACAGGGTGCGCTGTTTCTGGCGATGGGTGCAACGGTCACTGCAGGCGACAGGGTGGCAATCATAGAACCGGATTATTTTGCCAACCGCAAACTCGTCCATTTTTTCCGGGGGGAAATCATTCCCGTGGAACTTGACTATATGAATCACACGGACAGGGCCGGCATCAACCTCGGACAATTGGAGGATGCCTTCAAAAACGGAGCGAAGGTCTTCCTGTTTTCCAATCCGAATAATCCGGCAGGCGTCATCTATTCGAAAGAGGAGATTGACGCGATTGCGAAACTGGCAAGGGAATACGGTGTCACAGTGATTGTCGATGAACTCTACTCGAGACAGATGTTCGACGACAGGGACTGTCATCATCTGTGTGCGCATGAACAGATTGACAAGGGGCAGATGATCACCATCATCGGTCCGTCCAAGACGGAGTCGTTGAGTGGTTTCAGGCTCGGTGTGGCTTTTGGTTCAGGAGAAATCATCAACCGCATGGAGCAGCTGCAGGCAATCGTCTCCCTCAGGGCAGGCGGCTACAGCCAGCGGGCGCTGACATCATGGTTCAGTGAACCGGAAGGCTGGATGGCAGGGCGCATCAGGCGATCCGTGTTGACCTGACAAAGCTGTTTACTGAAGCGGGTTACGATGTACGGACGACAGAAGCGGGCTCCTATATATTCCCGGCGTATCCCCACATAGACCTGGACTGCGAAACAGTGGCGGATATCCTGCGCCGGCAGGCGAAAGTGTCGGTGACACCGGGAACACAGTTCGGCCCGCAGTTCACGAAGAGTTTCAGGCTGAATTTCTCACAGGACCATGATAATGCAGTGGATGCAGTGAAACGGATCATAAAAGTGCTGGAGAATTATAAAAACTGAAATATGAGGAGAGGACATCATGGAATTCAAAAGGGTCATTGATGAAAACAGGGAAACGTATATGGCGGAATTGTTCGAAGTATTAAGGCAGGAAAGCATCAGTGCCGAAGGCAGGGGTATCCCGGAGTGTGCGGAACTGATGGCCGGCAAGCTGAAAAGTGCAGGGATAGAAGACGTTGAAATCATTGAAACAGAAAATCATCCTGTGATCTATGGTGAATATCATGTTTCCGAGGAGGCGAAAACCATGCTCATCTACGGCCATTACGATGTCCAGCCGCCTGACCCGCTGGAGGAGTGGGTAAGTCCGCCGTTCGACCCCGCAATCAGGGACGGCAGGGTCTATGCCCGCGGTGCGGGGGACAACAAGGGACAGATTATGGCCCAGATACTTGCGGTAAAGACGTATATTGAAGCTAAAGGCAGTCTGCCGATCAACGTGAAGTTCGTGATCGAGGGCGAGGAGGAGACGGGGAGTCCGAACCTCCCGGCGTTTGTTGAACAGCATAAGGAAAAGCTTGAGACAGATCTCGTCTATACTTCCGACGGACCGATGCTTGCGGACGGTCATCCGGTTGTACTCCTCGGTGTACGGGGGCTCCTCTATGTGGAGCTCACCGCCAGAGGCTCAAAGTTCGATAACCATTCGGGCAACAAAGGCAACATCGCCCGCAATCCCGCCTGGGAACTCATGAATCTGCTCGGCACGATGAAGGATGACAACGGCAGAGTGTTGATTGAAGGCTTCTATGATGACGTATTGCCGCCGACGGAGAAGGAACTTGAACTGATTGACAGGCTGCCGTTTGACCTTGATGATGTGAGGAGGAACATCGGTGATGACAGTATAGAATTCACCAAGGCGGACTACTATCGTGCGCTCTGTTTTGAACCGACTTTCAATATCGCCGGATTTACGAGCGGATACGGCGGGAAAGGTGCGAAGACGATCATCCCTGCCGAAGCGAAAGTGAAGATGGATATGCGCCTGGTCATGAACCAGGATCCCGATGAGATTTTTGAGAGGCTCAGAAACCATGTGGAAAAGCATGCACCGCATGTGGAAGTGGAGAAACTCGGCACAATGCAGCCGTCGCGGACTTCCTCGGAACTTGAGTTCATCGAACCGATCAGGA
Source organism: uncultured Staphylococcaceae bacterium (assembly GCA_964437955.1). Classification (GTDB taxonomy): domain Bacteria; phylum Bacillota; class Bacilli; order Staphylococcales; family Salinicoccaceae; genus Salinicoccus. Next base: position 5,569 of record CAYTIR010000085.1, on the reverse strand, counting down.
AATCCGCAGAAATGTCATTCGGCAGGGAAGCATTCATTCAGCCGGGCCTCGGCGGCAGCCTGCCCGATGCGGTATGGACGAAAATGCTGGGCGTCCCTTCCGTCGTTGTCCCTTATGCGAATATCGATGAGGCGAACCATTCACCGAATGAAAACCTGGTCGTGGAGCATTTCTATAAAGGTATTGAGACGACATGCAGAGTGATTTCCGAGATGGGACAGTTGGATAAGAAAAATAATATTTAATCCGCCCATGCTGATTTGCCTGTTTCATCTGTTCTGTGTAAAATGATAGTTGTACGATAAAATATAATATGATTCATATTCGACTGGGGGAGCATGTAAATGCTGAGAGAGCAATCGACCCTTTGAACCTGATACGGTTAACACCGGCGTAGGGAAGTGGAGTGAAGATACTGGAATGTAAGATCCATATATATCGACAATCCCACAACCTGCATCAGGTTGTGGGATTGTCTGCTTCCCCCGGACGGAATGGAAAGGGGAAGCTATGATGAACAGTCAGTTCACAGACCGCATCTGGGATCGCGTGGAGCCACTATGGAATAATTATTTGGAGCATCCCTTTGTGAGGGGTCTCGGAGAAGGATGGCTTGAGAAGGAGAAGTTCAGTCATTGGCTGAAACAGGATTATGTCTATCTGATCGATTATTCGAGGCTTTTTGCACTGGGCAGTGCCAAAGCGCATAATCTCGAAACGATGAACGAATTTTCCAAACTGTTGCACGGCACACTTTTCATGGAGATGGATCTGCACAGAGGGTATGCGGATCAATTCGGAATATCCCATGAAGATCTGGAAAATATGGAAGCGGCAGCCACAACAACGGCCTATACGAGCTATATGCTGAATGTGGCGCAGCGGGGCAGCATAGAGCATGTTGCCGCCACTGTGCTGGCATGTGCATGGAGTTATAATTTCATAGGATTGAAGCTCGCGCAGATTGAGGGTGCTTTGGAGCATGAGCTGTACGGGAGCTGGGTACAGACATATTCATCAGAGGAATTCACTGAACTTGCGGAGAGCTGCAAACACTTGATGAATACACTGGCTGAAGGGAAGCCGGAAAGGGAACTTGCCGAGCTGGAAGAGATCATCTATAAGACAAGTATGTTTGAATATATGTTTTGGGATATGGCGGAAAACCTGGAGGAGTGGCCGGTGAAGGAAGGCTAGGAACCAGCCTGGACTTGAGAAATCCCTGATCTGCAATTTCCGGGCAGGGACTTCATATGATCAGAATCCGGCTGTCCAGCCGCCGTCGACGGTGAGGACGGTGCCGTTGATGAAGCTTGATTCATTCGACCCGAGGAACAGTGCCGCTTCCGCGATTTCTTCGGACTTGCCGGTCCTTGGAATGAGGGCCTGGGTCAGTCCGGCACGTTCCATGCCGAATTCACTGATGTTTTGCATGCCCGAGCCGATGTTCGTTTCAACGGCGCCCGGTGCAATGCGGTTGACGCGAATGCCCTTTTTGGCGTACATGTAGCCGGTGTTCTTGGTCAGGGCGACGACCGCATGCTTCGATGCGCCGTAGGCGACGCCGGCATGCGCACCGTTCAGTCCGCCTGTTGAAATCGTATTGACGATGACACCTTCCTTGTCATTGTCCAGCCAGTAGTTGACCGCTTTGCGCGTGGCACGCATGACACTTTTGGTATTCACATCGAAAATTCTGTCCCATTTCTCGTCGGTGATCTCACCGACGGGCTCAAAGCTGTCCATGATGCCTGCGTTGTTGACGAGGATATCAAGTTCACCGTATTCGCTGACGGCAGTATCGATCATATTCTCAATCTGACCTGCATCAGCGACATTCACAGTCACAGGCTTTGCAGTGCCGCCTTCAAAAGTGATCTCCTGGCTGACAGCTTCCGCCCTTCGGCATTGTAATCCGCGACGATGACCTTCGCACCTTCCTTTGCATACAGTTTCGCAATCGCCTTGCCCATTCCCGATGCTGCTCCAGTAACAATTGCAACCTTGCCTTCCATTTTAGCCATGAAAAGCGCTCCTTTTATAGTGTTGTATACTTATATTTTATGCTTTAATCATGGTAATGCAAAAATAATGATCCATCCGCAATCAACAGATGGAGCAGGGTTTATGGAAAAGCGTAAAGGGAAAAATGAATTATCGTGAAAACTTGTAAAGGAGGGAATTATAAATGGCTAAGACCATCATGATTACCGGCGCAGGCTCGGGTCTCGCCAAAGGTGCAGCGATTGGGCTGGCAAAAGAGGGGCATAAGGTCATCGCCTCTGTTGAAAATGAATCCCAGGCGGATGGACTGAGGGACGCCGCCCGGGATGCGGAAGTAGATCTGGAGATCTTCAAGATGGATATTACGGATCCATCCGACCGGGGAGCCATGAAGGATTATGAGTATGATATATTCGTGGCCAATGCGGCGATCAATGAGGGCGGCCCGATCTGGGAGATGCCGATGGATGATATCAGGAGGTTGTACGAGATAAACGTCTTCGGCACTCTTGAAACGGCGCGTGCCGCAGCAGAGTATTTTGTTGGAAAGAGGCAGGGAAAAATCATCTTCATGTCCTCCAAGGCTGAAAAGATGAGTTCTGCCTATAAAGGGTTGTATTCCTCCTCCAAGCATGCACTGGGTGCCATAGCGAAGGCGCTGAAGCAGGAGATGGAGGAATTCAACGTACAGGTTGCCACCATCAATCCGGGCCGCTTCGGTACCGGCTTCAATGACCGTGCCGTCGCAGCGAACTGGAAATGGTACGATGAGAATAAACACCATACACCGAAAGATAAGCTCGAAGCCAGCGGGAACAGTCTCAATCACCAGATGGATCCGCAGCTGATGATCGACAAGATGGTGGAGATCATACCGATGGAACATCATAAATTCCGGGTGGTCTATCCTGAGTCGACTGCAGAGGATATGCGTGAAGAGGAGAAAAAAGACTGGGACACTGAGATATAAAATCAGGGGGACGGATAGCGATGCTTTCCGTCTCCCTTAATATTTATAAGCGACTTCCAATCGGCACTCCCGTTTTATGATAATCCGGAAAGGGAAGATGATAAGCATCATTAAAAACCGAGGAGGCAGTTATGGATGGCTAAAACCATTATGATAACAGGCGCCGGTTCCGGGCTGGGCAAAGGCACGGCGATCGGACTGGCGAAAGAAGGGCACGAAGTCATTGCCGCTGTTGAGAATCATCCGCAGATCACTTCGCTCAAGGAAGCGGCACAGGATGCAGGTGTAAAGCTGGAGATCTTCAAAATGGATATTACGAACCCGAAAGACCGAGAACGCATGAAGCGCTATGACTACGATGTATTCGTGGCAAACGCGGCGGTCAATGAAGGCGGTCCGATATGGGAAGTGCCGATGTCGGCCCTGAGGCAACTGTTCGAAGTCAACGTATTCAGCACCCTCGAAACCGCACGTATTGCAGCGGAGCACTTTGTTGAAAAGAAAAAGGGAAAGATTGTGTTCATGTCATCCATGGCAGGGAGTATGGCTTCAGCCTATAAAGGGCTATATGCATCTTCCAAGCATGCCATCGAAGCGATTGCCAAGTCGCTGAGACAGGAGATGGAAGAATTCAATGTACAGGTGGCCACAATCAATCCAGGGCCATTCGATACCGGATTCAACGACCGCGCTGTGGAAGAGAAATGGGAATGGTTCGATGAGGACAAACATCATACCTCAGTCAAAAATCTGAAAGACAGCGAAAAGGGACTTGAGAATCAGCTCGATCCTCAATTGATGATCGATAAGATGGTTGAAATCATTCCGATGGACCATCATAAATTCCGTACGGCTTATCCGGAGGAAACGGCGGAAAACATGAGAAAAGAAGAGCAGAAGAATTGGGAAATCGAAATATAAAATTATAAATTCTTAAGGAAGACGCCCTCAGGCAGTAGGCAAAGGGTGTCTTTTGCATGCGAATATTGTAGCCGATTCAGCCTTCATTACCGATGAAGACGATAATCAGCATGCGTACGAAAATCGCTACAGCAGTCTTCGTATTATAATTTGGCGGCATGTTTTACGGTGTAATGGCCTATGGCTGGTATTTTTCAAAACTCGCCGGCTTCTACCTGTTTGCAGGAATCATCAGTGGACTGGTTCCCGGTAATGGGGCCATCCAGAATTGCCGAATCCATTAACGCAGGCATCAAAACATCTTGCTCGATTCACTGATCGTTGGTGTCGCCAGAGCAATTTCCATCGTCCTGGAAGATGGACAAATACTGGAAATAGTCGTCTATGACATCAGTGTCATGATCAACGCAAGCCCAGAGAATCTGGTACCGGTTATGATGATGGTTGCCCAAGGCTTGCTCAACTTTTTGATTCCTTCAAGCAGTGGACATTACAGAAATGACAAGGCCGAATGCTGTTCTGGTCTTCCAGTTCGTTGATGGGTTCGCAAACATATTATATCCGACTTCAGGATATTTCATGGCAGCACTTGTCATTTGCCAATATTCAATATACAGACTGAATCAAATTCATCTGGCTGTTCCTTCTCATGGTGTACGGTTTTGGGACAGTAGCTTTAGTTCTTGCTCATCTCATACAATGGGGACCGTTCTAAAATATTGACTGCCGATGTATGAAAACATAAAAATAGGGCGGAGTATCTCTTCTTCGAGATGCTGCACCCTTCTTTTGACTTCACTTTCTCAAACACCCTAATCATACACTTGAAACTCAGTGAAATCAACATCCTCTTGATGTCTATTTAGGGTCTACTTAAATTGAACATATTCTCATTCAATGTTGAACTGCCTAAATCATAGTCTTTCTAAGACAGATTTAACAAAAGCTGATTTTTCTTCTGCATATTTGTGCTTATCTTTTATATATATCTTCGATAGGTTTTGTTTGAGTTGTTCATATTCAGTTCTGGTTTCATGGTTTTCTCTTAAATAATCCCTGAATTTCAGTTGTTCAATTAAATATGTATCTCCATAACGGTACATATGAATCTGGTGCGTTCTTGGTTCACCTTTTATAAAGTAGTGTCTATTAGGTAAAATATTTGTTCCTTTATATGAATAACCTAGAATTTCTAATGGTCTTGCAGTTTTGTCTCCATCTTCAAAATCTTTGATTTCGATTGCTATGTCTAGAATCGGTTTAGCACTTAAATTTTTTACTGAAGTGCTCCCAATATGATGGATATTTATTACGTATTCTCCAATTAGCTCTTGTATCCTCTTGCTTTCCAATTCAAATTCATTTCGCCATTCTATAGTCCAGGGAACCAAAAATACTTCTCCTTTAGGGAGTCCTAACATCTCATCACTTCCTTATTATTAAACCTAAGGTCATTTAGGTTCTGAATTATTCTTCTCAGAGTAGTTTTAGTCAACTTAGATTATCAAATACTACTAAAGTGCCCTTATCACAGGATTGAAAACTATTCTTTTTATAGGAATGTCTCACCTTGGGTGCGTCTTCATTTTAGAGTCTGTTTGAAATATACTCTTTATTTCCTTCGTTTGTCAAAATAAGCTAGACAGCCTGCCTACATCCATGTAACTCATAAAT
>CAYTIR010000084.1:2321-8381 GCA_964437955.1 uncultured Staphylococcaceae bacterium | reverse complement strand
TGATTACAATCGCAGGCGGCAAGCTGACCGGCTACCGCCACATGGCGAACGAGATCGTGGACCTCGTTGCCAAGCGCCTTTCATCCGACTATGGACTGCAGTTCAAGAAAAGCGATACGAAACACCAGCCGATTTCAGGCGGTGACATCGGCGGCAGTGAAAACTACTGGCCGTATGTGCAGCGCATGTCCGGCCTCGCGCCTTCTTACGGATTGACGGTGGATGACGGCCGTGAGATTGCGAAGAAATACGGCAGCAACACGGAACAGATCTTTGAAATCGCCGGCAACCTGAAAGATTCCGATGAACAGGAGCGCTACGGCCTGCCCCTGTCCGTCCATGCCCAGGTCCTCTACTCCATCCAGCATGAGATGGTGTACAAACCGACCGACTACTTTGTGAGAAGGAGCAGTGATATGTACTTCTCCATCGATAAAGTGAATGCATACCGCGACGGCGTCGTCGAACTGATGAGCAGCATACTGGAATGGAATGACGACGAGCGCAACGAATATGAAACAGAGCTGGAACGTTCCTACCAGGAAGCCACCCGTCCGGTTGAAGAAAAATAGAGTTGCAGAATATGATCCCACCCTCTTTTCCTGAGGTGTGGGATTTTTTATTGTCCCCTGCTCCAGGCTGTGCAGAATGCCGGCACCTGTGCCGTAAGACCGTTTTTACGGAACGTCTGATGTTCTTCAGACACTTGCTGTAATGCCCATCCTCCCTTCCGTCAAAGTGTATTATTACATTTTATATTTCATAAAATTGTAAATTTCCCTTAAAGTCGTTTGAATTATCTGTCAACTATAGTAAAATAAAGACGAGGTTTACTTTTATTGCTAATCCACTGACAAGTCAACCTTTTTACGCTTCAAAACCCATTTTTATCCTTTTCATCATGAATTTGACATAAAAATCCACTTCGGTATACTGAGCATGTACGTTGCGTTCCAATTTATGGGAAAAATACTTACTAGGAGGAGATTGTTTTGAAGAAACTTTCGATCTTGCTTACCTTCGCCGCCGCACTCGTTCTGAGCGCATGCGGCGGAGGCGATGACGGGGGTTCTGAAGGAGACAGCCGTGTTGCTGAACTTCAGGAAGCCGGTACGGTAAACATCGGTTTCGCAAATGAACCGCCTTATGCATATGAAAATTCCGAGACGGGTGAACTTGAAGGGGCGGCAATCGATATTGCGACTGCCGTATTCAAAGAAATGGGTATTGAAAACATAGAAGGCCATCTGACTGACTGGGGCGAACTGATTCCTGGTGTACAGGCTGGCCAGTACGATGTTATTACTGCGGGTATGGCCATCCAGCCGGACAGATGTGAAAACGCACTGTTCGCTGAACCTGAAATGAAGTATGGTGAAGGTCTGGTTGTTGCAGCCGGCAACCCTCACGATATTCACAGCTATGCAGACATTGCAGAAAATCCTGATGTGACAGTGGCACTGATGGAAGGAACGACTCAATTCGAATTCCTTGAAAGTGAAGGCGTCGACCCGAGCCAGTTCATGTCAGTGGCTGATATTCCTGGTCAGCTCGCTGCTGTGCAATCCGGTAATGCTGACGTAACCGCTGCGACTGAAGCGACGCTCCGCGCGGCATATGAATCACTTGGCAGCGATGAAGTGGAAATCGTAGAGGACTTCGAACAGCCGGATATCCAGGGCATTCCAAGCTATGGTGCAGCGGCATTCAACCTGGAAGATGAAGCATTGCGCGATGCATATAATGAAGCGCTCAAAAAATTAAAAGAAGATGGAACCATTGATGAAATTCTGGATAACTCCCAAGGTTTCACTGCTGAAAACAATAAAGTTGAAGTTGATGGAATCACTGCCTCAGAACTATGTTCGGGTGGAAGTGAAGGTTAATAATTAGTACTCTGGTCCAGTAATCCTTAAGGAAAGGCTGGACCTTTTTATTTTCTGATTAAGGAGTGAGTGGATGTTTGATTCCGCCTGGAACATACTGACCTACCTGTCCCAAGGGTTATGGACGACAGTCAGTATATTTTTAACAGCCGCACTGTTTTCTTATGTCATGGCGTTTGTCGCCGGCCTCTCCAGAATGGTGAAAAATCCGATCATCCGTGGAGCGACAGCATTCTATGTAGAGGTGTTCAGAGGTACATCTCTGATTGTCCAGCTGTTCTGGCTGTACTATGCGGTTCCGATATTGTTCGACATCCATCTTGGCAGCAACTGGTGGGTCGGTGTCATCGCAATCGCATTGAACTATGGCGCATACATGTCGGAAGTCGTAAGGACTTCAATACTTGCCGTTGACAAAGGACAGACAGAAGCGGCAATCGCATTGAACTTATCCCCTGTACAGAGGATGAGGCATATTATCCTGCCGCAGGCATTGCGCCTGATGCTCCCTGAATTTGGGAACTATTCCATACAGATACTCAAAGGGACGGCACTCGTATCACTGATCGGTCTGACGGACATACTCTACTACGGTGACATTTACCGTTCGACAAATCTGTCTGAAGGCCCGGTCGCCTATCTGGTGGTGCTGATCATGTACTTCATCATCGCACTGCCGTTGATATGGCTCTCTAAGAAAGGTGAAAAAATTGCCAGGAAAGGGGTGGCAAGCTGATGTGGAGCTGGGAAACATTCATTGATGCATTCCCTTTCATCATAAAAGGGATAAAAATCACACTGGGACTGACGTTCACAAGCTACCTGCTTGCCCTGGCAGCCGGTTTCATCTGGCTCATGCTCGAATCGACGCCATTGAAGCCATTTAACTTCGTAATCTACTGGATCAGGGAGTTCATACGGTCGACACCACCGATCGTACAGATATTCTTCCTTTATTTCGCCTGGCCGATGGTCCCTTATATCGGAGTATCGTTCACGCCGTTTGTTGCGGCGATGATTGCTTTGGGTGTCCACTTCTCGACTTATATCGCAGAAGTGTACCGCTCGGGTGTCGAAAGTGTCGATAAAGGACAGTGGGAAGCGGCAAAAGCACTTAACTTCTCCAAAAGAGACACTTGGACGAAAGTTGTGCTGCCCCAGGCACTGCCGCCTACGATTCCGATGCTCGGCAACTACCTGATCATCCTGTTCAAGGAAGTGCCCCTTGCAGCGACAATCGGCGTGGTCGGCATACTGAGTCTCGGACGGACATATGGTGCAAATACGTGGTCATACATTGAGCCGCTGACAATCGTAGCCATACTGTTCCTGCTGCTCAGCTATCCATCCGCATTGCTGATCCGTAAACTTGAGGATAAAGTGAACGGCAGATTCGATAAAAAGGACACGAAAGTGAAGGTGAATGAATAATGGAACCGATTGTTCAATATAAAGATATACACAAATCCTTCGGTGATACCCATGTCTTAAAAGGTATTAATCTGGATATCCATCCGACTGAGAAAATCGCGATCATCGGACCCAGTGGTTCGGGTAAGACAACAATCATCCGGCTGCTGATGACGCTGGAAGAACCGACTGACGGAGATATCATCGTGGACGGTACAAACCTTTGGAAAATGAAAACCGGTGACGGAGACAGGATGAAAAAGGCCAATGAAAAACACCTCAGCAAAGTGAGGAATAATATTGGCATGGTATTCCAGCATTTCAACCTCTTCCCTCATAAGACCATTTTGGATAACTGTGTCGTTCCCCTTGTAAATGTGAGGAATATGGGTAAAAAAGAAGCTGCAGAGCTGTCCAAGCAGATGCTGGACCGGGTGGGTCTCGGTGACAAATACGATGCCTATCCATCCCATCTGTCCGGTGGACAGAAGCAGCGGGTCGCGATGGCAAGGGCACTGGTGATGAAACCGAAGATCATGCTTTTCGATGAAGTCACATCCGCGCTGGACCCCGAACTTGTCGGAGAAGTACTGGAAGTCATCCGGGACCTGGCAGATAATGAAGATATGGCGATGGTCCTCGTTACACACGAAATGGATTTCGCCCTTGAAATTGCGGATCGCGTATTATTCCTTGATGAAGGGGTGATCGCCGAATCCGGTACAGCGGATGAAGTCATCAACACATCCGACAATCCGAGGCTGCAGGACTTCCTGAGAAGATTCCGCGGCGAATAACGAATGATGTTCCACCCGGCCCCATCGGCCGGGTGGTTTTTATTGCGATGAGGCCGTTTGTGGACTTCGTCAACCCGACGATGTCCAGATGAGGCCGTTTGTGGACTTCGTCAGCACAGCGATGTCCATATGGAGCCGTTTATGGACTTCGTCAGCCCGACGATGTCCAGATGAAGCCGTTTGTGGACTTCGTCAACCCGACGATGTCCAGATGAGGCCGTTTGTGGACTTCGTCAGCACAGCGATGTCCATATGGAGCCGTTTATGGACTTCGTCAGCCCGACGATGTCCAGATGAAGCCGTTTGTGGACTTCGTCAGCACAGCGACGTCCAGATGAAGCCGTTTATGGACTTCGTCAACACGACGATGTCCAGATGAAGCCGCTTGTGGACTTCGTCACCACGACGACGTCCAGATGAAGCCGTTTGTGGACTTCGTCAACACGACGACGTCCAGATGAAGCCGTATATGGACTTCGTCAACGCGACGACGTCCACATACACCAACGCTGCAGAAAAAAACGCCTCCGCCGACTTAATGCCGGGGAGGCGCTCTTTATTCCAATCGGTATTACATATCAAATTTCAATTCGCCGTCCTGATAATCCACTTTAATGTTCAAGCCGTCTTCCATATCACGGGCGATCAATGCTTTCGCCAGCGGTGTTTCAATATGGCGCTGGATGAAACGCTTCAACGGACGGGCACCGAATTGCGGTTCGTATGCTTCATCGGCAATCCATTCCTTGACCGCTTCAGTAACTTCGACTGTCATGTGCTGATCCATCAGTCTGCGGTTCAGATCTTCGATCAGTCTGTCAGTGATCATCTTCATGTTGCCTTTGGACAGCGGGCTGAACATGACGATGTCGTCCATGCGGTTGATGATTTCCGGCTTGAAGTACATGTGGACTTCGCCCATCACCGTGTCGCGTACCTCATCCGTAATTTCACCATCTTCCGTCATGGAATCGAGCAGATGATGGGAGCCGATGTTGGATGTCATGATGATGATCGTATTCCTGAAATCGACGGAACGACCTTTGGAATCCGTCAGACGGCCTTCATCAAGCAGCTGGAGCAGTATATTAAATACATCCGAGTGTGCCTTCTCCACTTCGTCCAGGAGGATGACGGAATATGGCTGTCTGCGGATGGCTTCTGTCAGCTGTCCGCCCTCTTCGTGTCCGACGTAGCCCGGAGGGGCACCGATGAGCCTTGATACCGCGTGCTTCTCCATATACTCACTCATGTCGATCCGGATCATGTGCTTCTCTGAATCGAACATTGTTGCAGCAAGTGTCTTCGCGAGTTCCGTCTTACCGACACCGGTCGGCCCAAGGAAGAGGAAGCTTCCGATTGGACGATCCGGGTCTTTAATACCGGCTCTTGCACGGATGACGGCATCCGAGACGAGGTCCACAGCTTCGTCCTGCCCCACTACACGCTCGTGCAGTATGTCGGACAGCTTCAGCAGTTTATCCTTCTCCGTTTCGACCAGTTTTGTAACAGGGATGCCGGTCCACTGGCTGACGATGTAGCCGATTTCGTCTTCGGTCACCACTTCACGGATGATGCGGTTCTCCCCTGCACTTTCTTCCTGCAGCTGTTCCTCGAGTTCTTCCAGTTCCTTCTCGAGTGCCGGCAGCCTGCCGTGCCTGAGTTCAGCCGCTTTCTCCAGCTCGTAATTGTTCTCTGCATCTTCCAGTTCCTGGCGAACATGATCCAGCTCTTCGCGCTTGCCGGTCACTTTCCGGATCTGCCCTTTTTCCTTCTCGACACGCTGCGCAAGTGACTGCTGCGCTTCACGTGCTTCAGACAATTCCTTCTGCAGCTCTTCCAGACGGTTCCGCGATACTGAATCATCTTCGGATTTGAGCGCCTGTTCCTCAATTTCCAGCTGCATCACACGCCGGTTGATCTGATCCAGTTCAGTCGGATTCGACCCCATTTCCGTACGGATCGTC
>CAYTIR010000084.1:0-2311 GCA_964437955.1 uncultured Staphylococcaceae bacterium | reverse complement strand
CTCGCCTTGTCCATCAGGTCGATTGGCTTGTCCGGCATGAAGCGGTCGGTAATGTAACGGTCCGACAATTCCGCCGCAGCAACGAGTGCACGGTCTGTAATGCGCACACCATGATGCACTTCGTAGCGTTCCTTCAAGCCGCGCAGTATTGAAATCGTATCTTCAACGTCCGGCTCCGGAATCTGCACTTTCTGGAATCTCCGCTCCAGTGCCGAATCCTTTTCGATGTACTCGCGGTATTCATTCAGCGTCGTTGCCCCGATGCAATGCAGTTCTCCGCGGGCGAGCATCGGTTTCAGCATGTTGCCTGCATCCATGGCGCCTTCGGTTTTCCCTGCACCGACAAGCATATGGATTTCATCGATGAATAAAATGATCCGGCCTTCGGATTCCTTCACTTCCTTAAGGACCGCTTTCAGACGCTCTTCGAATTCCCCGCGGTATTTTGCGCCGGCAACGAGGGCGGACAGATCCAGTTCAAAGATCGTCTTATCCAGAAGACTGTCCGGCACGTCCTTGCGCACGATACGCTGTGCCAGCCCTTCTACAATCGCCGTCTTACCGACACCCGGCTCCCCGATGAGCACCGGGTTGTTCTTCCGTTTGCGGCTCAGGATGCGGATGGAGTTGCGGATCTCTTCATCGCGGCCGATCACCGGGTCGACGTTGCCGTTCCTAACTTCTTCGACGAGGTCGCGGCCGTATTTTTCCAATACTTCATATTGTACTTCCGGATTTTGTGTTGTCACATGGTTTCCTCCTCTTACTTTGTCGATGATCTCTTTGATCACCTGGTTTTTATTCCCAACGGCCGCTTTCATGATGGGCTCGGTCTCAGCCGCCGCCATAAGCATATGTTCCACAGAGACATATTCATCCTTCATCTCTGCCATGATTTTTTCCGCTCTGTTCACAACCTGGGTGAAGCCGTTCGACATGTATTGACCATATTCGATATTATCGCCGGTCACGACATTATATTTCCCTAATTTTTCATCATATTGTGCAATCAGCGCCGGCACATCAATGTTGGCGCGTTCCAGTACATCCGATGCCATGCTGTCGTCCACTTCAAGCAGCGCTTTCATCACCGCTTCGACCTCGATGGACTGCAGTTTGAGATCTACAGAAACCGACTGGGCCCGCTCGATGATCGACTGGACTGTATACGTCATTTTGTTGATATCCACGTGTATCACTCCTTCAATAATAAGTGATCCATAAAAGTTTGACCTTATTTGACCATAACTATATTATACACTTTCCTGCCACGTTTTCAAGTAATAGATAGCTTTTCAAACCAATTTAATTTATATTATTACATAGAGATTTTAGGAGGTCTTATTTTTGGATATCATACTTATCATAAAATACGTTTTTCTGGGACTGCTGCAGGGAATCACTGAACCTATACCCGTTTCCTCCAGCGGTCACCTCGTCATAGCAAGGGAATTGTTCAACATTGAAGCAAAAGGGCTGTCGTTTGAAATTTTCCTCAATACCGCTTCACTCTTCGCCATCCTTTTTGTCTACAGGAAGGACATCTTCGAAATCATCGGCAACCTCTACAGATATTTCTTCAAGCGTGCCCGGGATGCCGAGGCGGTGGAAGATTTCAAATATGTATTCTATCTCGTCATCGCTACGATCCCGGTCGGTGTTCTCGGGATCCTGCTCAAGGATATCATCGGCGACAACATATCCATGGGCTTTGTCGGCCTGATGCTGCTCGTCACTGGGGTTGCGCTGTGGTTCATCAAGAATAAGCGCGGCCAGAAGCGCGACGGTGCCATCACCGTAAAGGACTCCATCATCATCGGCATCGCACAGTGTCTCGCATTGACCCCCGGCATCAGCCGGAGCGGAGCAGCACTCGTCGGGGCGATGAGCGTCGGGCTGAATCAGAAAAGTGCACTCCGTTTCGTATTCCTGCTCTACATTCCGGTATCCCTCGGTACAGCGCTCATATCGGTGGAAGATCTCGTCAATGATCCGGAAATCGCAGCACTCGCCGTGCCGTATGCACTCAGCTTCCTGGCATCACTTGTTGCCACTTACTTTGCGCTGAAATGGCTTCAGAACGTCATGGAAAACGGAAACCTTGCGATATTCAGCTACTACTGCTTCGCGCTCGGAACATTCTCCATCCTCTATTACTACATTTTCATATAATAAAAGCCCGGTCCCTGAGGATCGGGTTTTTTACGTTAAAAAAACACCTGCCGGAATTGGCAGGTGTAGATATCGTATATGCTCTTAGCTTACGCCGAGAGCGATTTTTGCGTAACGGCTCATCTTGTCTTTGCCCCAC
>CAYTIR010000083.1:2205-8651 GCA_964437955.1 uncultured Staphylococcaceae bacterium | reverse complement strand
TGAAAATAGAATGCGAAGAAGATGATGAGCATGATGACAAATATTGCACCGGCATAGAAGAGAATATCCGCAGGATCGACTGTTATCCATCCGTTCAACAAGGCAACGGCTGTAAATGCTGTAATACCCACAGCAAACTGGATTACTGCAACGAGTGACTCTGATATTTTTGTGTAGTACAACGTAGATGCAACACCTATGAGGGCAGAGGCGATCCATACGGAGATGATTTCTTTCGGCTGAATTTCGTTAAGCGGACCGGCTACACCATTCAATAGATATATGAAGCTTCCAAGACCTATGGAAATCATCACACTGTTCAATAGATTCTTTAACATCATATCCCCAGCCTTTCCTTTAGTTTTGAAACGTAACGTCTTGAAATATTGACTTTCCTACCGTTCTTCATGCGCGCAATCAAATTCCCCGAGAATGACGGTTCCACTCGGTCAATCATCTGGATGTTCAACATTTCTGCTTTTGACACTTTTAAAAATGTTTCAGATTTCATTTCTTTCATTAACGCACTTAGACTTTTTGAGGTCACGATCTGATCGTCCCTCGTGTAAACTGTCAGCGTCTTATCCCGTACTTCTGCACAGATGACATCGGACTTCTGTATCATCAGAAATTCTTCATCCGAGCGGATGATCAAATTCTCCTTATCCGTCGTAAAGTGATCTATAAAAGATAAAATCCGTGCACCGGCTGTCGCGGTTTTTGTGTGGATTTTGACTTCATCATCTTTCAGCTGCTCATCAATGACCAATTCCGTTTTCATAAAAATCCCCCTTAATGACTTAACTTATTTAGACTTGTTTTCATAATCAGCATCCCCTTTGACCTGTTGGCTATAGTATATAACGGATAGATTGGCTGATGGGTGATTTTTCCGTAAGGGGTCGATAATCTGCCGCAACCGGTGAGTTTGGCTTGTTCAAATAAAAAACCTTATCAAAGGATGATAAGGTTTAAGTGTTCTTATACAGAAGCAGGCTATTTATCCGGGAGTGAATCCACATCTTTCTGTCCCTCTTCGGCCTGCTGGACTTCGTGCAACATGCTGCCCACAGATGACACACGGCCACGGTCATCTTTGTAGACCAGGTGTTTCCGTTCCAGTTTTGTCGGCGAATCAACGCCGGCCGCTGCTGCGACATTGAATAGACCTGCACGGAGTGATGTCACATAGTTGGTGACCCGGTAGAGCTTTTCGTCAACTATTAGACCAGTCTGAAGTTCTGAGTCTGTTGTCGCGACTCCGACAGGGCATGTGTTTGTATGGCATACTTCAGCCATGATGCAGCCAACACTGATCATAAACCCACGGGCGATATTGATAAGGTCTGCGCCCATACCAAGTGCGATTGCTGCTTTGTCCGGAGTGATCAATTTACCGGAGGCGATCAATTTGACGCGGTCCCGGATATCGTACTGGCGGAGCAATTCATCAACGATAGGCAAAGCTGTCATAATCGGCAGGCCGACAGAATCGGCAAGCTCCTGATATGTTGCACCTGTACCGCCTTCGCTGCCGTCAATCGTAATGAAGTCCGGTCCTTTGCCGGAATCTCTCATGAATTGGACCATTTCATCAAGTTTTTCAACATCTCCGACCACAATTTTCATCCCTACGGGTTTTCCGCCGGCTTCACGGAGTTCTTCGATGAAATCGAATAATGATTCAAAAGAATCATAGTCGACGAAACGGTTGGGACTATTGATTGTCTTCCCTGGTTCAATTAATCTGATTCTAGCAATTTCCTCAGTGACTTTCTGTCCTTCAAGGTGACCCCCCCGTGTTTTTGCACCTTGTGCAAGCTTGACTTCAAAAGCTTTCACCTGCTCCATTTCGGCTTTTTCCTTGAAAGCTTCCCAGGAGAACTCACCGGCAGGTGTCCTGACACCAAAGAGTCCCGGTCCAATCTGCATGATCAGGTCGGCATTACCGGCCAGGTGGTGATCTGATATCCCGCCTTCACCCGTATTCATCCAGGTACCTCCGGCTGCTCCCAATCCTTTTGATAAAGAGGTGATCGCCCGTTCTCCGAGCGCTCCATAGCTCATCGCAGACATTCCAATCTGTCCTTTGACATGAAAAGGTTGACGGCATTTTCCCTCACCAAGTACTATGGCATCTTCATCCCGGAGGAAATATGGATCGATATGTGCTTCCTCCCGATGCTCTTTCCGGGAAAACAACCCTTCATTATCTATGACATACTTGTACGTATTGGTCTTTTTAGTATTATCTATTTTCATTTCACTGGTCAGCTTTGGAAATAGACTGTTACGTATATAATAGCCGTCTTCCTCAAACACTCTATTTGAGCCAAAGCCCAGCAGCCGTTCATTGTATTTTCCTGCTTTAACTACATCTTGATATTCCAGTCTTGAGAATGGTTTCCCTTCGTTGTCATCTGAAAATAAGTATTGTCTCAGTTCCGGTCCGACATGCTCCGCCATGTACCTTGCACGCCCGAGCAGCGGAAAATTACGTAATATCGCATGCTGCTTTTGGCGATCGTCTTTTTGATAGATATATGCAAGATATGCTAACGGGACCGCTACAGAAGAACCCATAATAGCCGACGGTAAGTATTTTGATATTTTTCCCATAGGAACCACCTTTCATTTTTATCAGTTAATTATATTTTATAAAGAATCCAGTGCTTCTTTTATTGAATTTTTTCCTTCAGTAATTTCGAATGCCTTATTGAATGTATTCTTATTGCTGAGCGCTTCTACAAGAACAGCAGCCACATCCTCCTTTGGCATCTCGTCACTACCCGCAGCAATTTTTTCTGCAGCTTTTATAGTCGCTTTTCCAGGTTTATTGACTCGCTTTACCGAACGGATGACTGTATACACGAGTCGGCTCTCTTTTATCCATTCTTCCGGTTTATGCTTTTCCCCAGTTTTCTTAGATTCCTGGGACTCATCCTGACGAACGGGACTTAAATAAATGATCCGTTCTATTTTCTGACGCTGTGCTTCTTCAAGTGATCCTATCACTGCTTCGTGATCGACGAGCACCTCCTGATCCTCACCTGCACCGAAGTTGGAACCGGCAATGTAAATAACTGCATCGGAACTGCCGATTGCCTTACTGTATCCCTCACTTTTTTTAGAAAGGATTACATTAGTTGCTCCTAGCATCTCCAGTTCTTCTGCTCTGTTTTCAGTTTCCGCAAGAGTCACGGTTTCATGGCCCTGTGCAGCAAGTTGCTTTAAAACATGCTCGCCTACTCCCTCGCTGCCGCCAAATACAAATACTTTCATCTAATTCCTCCCTCCTGCCAATATGTTTATATTTTCTACTTCCCTATTCAACTGTGTTGAAACACTCGCTATTGTCCCGATCATAATGAAAAATCCCCCTTTCAATTAATGAAAAGGGGGACGAATCTATTGTGATTGCTGATTGATGTATTTCTCACAAATATCAAGTATATCTAAAGTCGATGGGCGGTTTTCTGCTATCGGATCCAGACACATATCAATCATATCAATTATCATATCATCATCTTTGGTGCTGCGTAGACTGGAGACAGGTTCAGCTTTACGTTCGAGTTGCTCATAACGGGTATCATCATATGTTTTAAAAGGTCTTTCACCGGTTGCCATGAAGAATAGCACGACACCGATCCCCCAGACATCTGCTGCATATGTCAACGGTTCTCCTGAAGCCTGTTCCGGTGACATGTATGGTTTTGTTCCTGTACCCTTTCTAATGCTGCCGGGTGCCGCCACTAGATTAAGATCGAATAATTTAGCGAGAGGCGGCTGGGAAATGATGTTCGAAGGTTTGATATCCAGATGCAGCAGATTATTCCGATGCAGGTAATTCACGACGGAGGCAATCTGTTTGCCGAAGTGTGCGAGTTGTATCAAAGGAAGTTCTTCTTCCCGCTTATATGTCTGACGTACAAGATGGGATATTGTCTCCCCTGTCAGTGTTTCCTGGATTATAATGGGATGAGGTTCTGAATGAAGTTCGTAACCCCTGATCAAGTTTGGGTGGGACAAGCTGGTAATAATCTCCCCTTCTTGTATCAACCTGTTTCTCGCCGTCTCTTTCTCCTGTACATTCGGCTGGATCGTCTTCCCTATCACACTGCACATTCTCTCTTCACTCCAAAGATGATAGAGATCACAATCTTTGCCCCGTCTTAAATGTTCGACAACGGTATAATCCGGAATTAATTTTTCCCCGCTCTTCAATGGTTCTGTTTCCATCTTTTTTTCGATATTCATGTTACCGCCTCCTGTATTATTTGAATGCCGGTTTCAGAACTTTCTCTTCCGTCTTTACTTCTTCATCTTCCTGCTGATCGGTATAGAGCTTTTTATAATTCCCATTACGTTTCATCAGTTCATCGTGGGTACCGATTTCCTGGAGTCCTCCATTATTCAAATAAAGGATTTTGTCTGCTTCCCGAGCCGTTTTCATATTATGAGTGATAATTAATGTAGCTTTGTCTCTCATCAATTCTTTCATTACACGTTTCTCAGTCGAACCATCCAGTCCGTCTGCAGGTTCATCCAAGATCAATACGGATGCATCTTTCAAGATTGCCCGTGCAATGGCGAGTCTCTGCTGCTGACCTCCGGAAAGGTTTCTTCCTTTTTGGCCGACACCTGTCTCATACCCTTTCGGCAATTTCTTGATAAATTCATGAGCATCCGCTTTTTTCGCAGCATTTATAATTTTTTCATCAGTGGCATCGGGTATGCCATAAGCAATATTTTCTTTAATGGTACCATCGAATATGAAAGCTTCCTGGAAAACTACTGATATTCTGTCACGCAATGATTTAAGGTTCACTTTTTCCAAAGAGTAATTATTGAGATATATATAACCATCCGTCGGTTCATAAAACCTCATAATCATTTTGAGGATTGTGGATTTACCGGCCCCGCTGGCGCCAACTAGGGCGACTGTTTCTCCAGGATTTACTGTGAATGATATGTCGGATATGACATCGTGATTTTTATTGGGATACGAAAATGATACGTGATCGAAAACGATGCTTGGCTCATCGTTTTCAATCATGATATCAGAATCAGAAGTGACTTCAGGTTTCTGGTCCATATATTCAATGACGCGTTCGGCACTTGCTGAAGCGGAATAAATTGTATTCAACAGACGGCTGAGTCCACGAACCGGACTGTATAATCTTTTCAGCAATGTCAGGAATGCAACGAGTATGCCGATAGTGACTTCTCCCTGCATTAAAAGAATCGAACCGAATATCATGACCATCAATGTCCCGCCTGCCTCTATTAGAGAGACTATTGGAGTAAACGCTGATTTAAGACGTACTTTAAACATTTTTGCTGTGTAGGCCGCCAGGTTTTGGTCATGAAACTTATCTGACTCATTCTCCTCCTGGTTAAACGCCTGCATCAGCGAAATGTTTGAAAAATTTTCCTCAGTAAGAGAGTTAATCGCACCCATACGCCTCGAACGTTCACGCGAAGCTCTTTTCATACGTATTGAAAAGTATCGGGTGATAACGTAAAACAAAGGTATAACGACAAGCGATATCAAGGCGAGTTTCCACTCCATGAAAAACAACATGCAAATGAAGACAATAAGCTGAAATAAATATGATAATGCGGATGTGGCACCAGATACTATCAATCTTTCGATAGACGCAATATCCCCTGTCAATCTTGCAATTATATCCCCAAGTTTACGGCCCTCAAAAAAGCTAAGAGACAAACTTTGCAGATGCTGATATAAATCTTTTCTTAAAGCCAGCACAAATTTCTGCCCTACCCAATTGGAAATAAAAGTACCACTGAATGAAAATATACCTCCGGCAATACTGAATCCAAGGTAAAGTAGGACAATCCAATACAATGGGCTGAGATCACGCGCATCGAGAACGTTATCTATGAATACCTGGAGCAACCAAACTGTTCCTGATAAAGCCACAGGTTGTAAAGCGATGAATACGAGACCGGCTATGATCCATTTTCGATAGTTCTTAGTGTATGGCCAAAAACGATTGAAAACCTCTTTGATGGGAACCGGGGGTGCTTCACGGATGATATTCCCTTTTGTATTCTCCAATGTGAAGAATCGATTGATTTTTGTAATCATTTTTTCATTCTTTTTGGATCTGTTTGCCCTCTGCATTTTGTCTCACTCCTTTCAAAACGTGGGCAGGCGGCCCAATATCATTATGGGCCGCCTGTTTCAAAGGAAATTTGAAATTGTTACCCACTCATCTTATGGATCTTAGTCAGAAGAAACACTGTTTTCGCTTGCGCTGGAAGCACTTGAATAAGAATCAGTAGAGAAATCATTTGATGCTGCTGGTTGGATATTTTCGAAATGATTCATGGATTATACCTCCTTTCACAAATTGTCACTTTCTTATTAGTCAGAAGAAACACTGTTTTCGCTTGCGCTGGAAGCACTTGAATAAGAATCA
>CAYTIR010000083.1:0-2105 GCA_964437955.1 uncultured Staphylococcaceae bacterium | reverse complement strand
GTAGAGAAATCATTTGATGCTGCTGGTTGAATATTTTCGAAATAACTCATGATTTTTCTCCTCCCTTCTTTTATGTTACCCCTATCATTCCATTACAGAGTTAATGAAAAGTTATCAGAAAATTAAAAAACAGTTAAAATTGAAAAACTTTTATTTAATTTTCCAACCAGAAGATGAGTTGAGTAAATAGTCCTTTTCATAATGATTTAAGGGTTTTAGTGTAAATCACATATCAAAGTAAAAATGTTCCGGATCAACTGATAAAACTGACAGATAACAGCGAGTATTACGTGATTACTGAATTATTAAAAGAGATTAATAAAAATGAATATGTCTTTATAATGATAAGTAACAGAAGAACGAAAAAAGAAATTAAACATGTATTTGGCCATGTAACATATAAAATAGTCAAACGTGTGAATACACCTGTAATGATCATCAAATAGAATAGCTATTGCATAAAAAAACCGTATTGCCCAGAATCACCGGACAATACGGATTAATTTTACGTGGTTAAAATCTTACCACCAATTGTTTGCTTCACGGAATTGAATAGCTTCTTCAACAGAACCATAACGTTCCTGCGCATAGTTGATCATGCCTTCTGTCTGTTCTTCAACAGAGCCAGTACCCCATGATTCTTTCGTTTGGCCAAGACCTCTGTAGCCCAGTTCATTGACTGCATTCGGGTTACCGCTTGATTCAGGCATCACGATGCTTTGCCACATAGCTTCTGTACCACCTGCATTAAGGAATTGTTCTTTAGTAGATCCACCGGCTGATTCAGATGATTGGCTATTTTCTGCAGGTGCAGCTGCCTGTACATCTTCAGTCTGTTGTTGTGTGTTTTGAGCAGGTTGTTCAGTCTGTTCTGTGTTTTCCTCAGTTACCTGCGGCGCAGTTTCCTGTTGTTGTGTGTTTTGAGCAGGCTGTTGCTGAGTCTGTTCAGTATTTTCTTCAGCTACCTGTGGTGCTTTTTGTGTCTGATCTGTTTCAGCTGACTCGTTTTGTGGCAGTTCAACACTGTAGTCACCATAGGACCATGTGTAGTAAGTGCCGTCAGATTCGAAATTATAGTCAACGCCATCTATTGTGAAGCTGTAGCTGTACTCACCTTCATGGATTGGCGCATTATTCAATTCATTTGATTCGGACTGAGCCATCTGTGCAAGCTCATCTTTTTTGATTTCTGATGCTTCCGCATTTTGGTCTGCCGCGACACCAGTTACTCCCAAACCTAATGCGAGTGTCGTAGTTAATATTGTTTTCTTCATAATTCTTACTTCCTCCAGATAATTCTATATTATTTCTTGGTTGTTTTAATCGTTTTAAGCTGAACGTTTCTTAAGTCTTGTTTTTTCAAGACAGTGCCTAATATATCACACATATATACTCTGCAGGTTACACACAAATAATAATGTAATTACATTCAGCAGCATTTATTGTAAAGGTGTGTAATATTGGTAAACTTCTGTATTATTTCTGAATATTGTTGGAATAAAAAACCCGCACTATCCGGAAGAACCGGACAATACGGGTTTATATTCATGTGGTTAAAATCTTACCACCAGTTATTTGCTTCGCGGAATTCGATTGCTGCAT
This sequence comes from uncultured Staphylococcaceae bacterium, assembly GCA_964437955.1. Classification (GTDB taxonomy): domain Bacteria; phylum Bacillota; class Bacilli; order Staphylococcales; family Salinicoccaceae; genus Salinicoccus. Next base: position 503 of record CAYTIR010000083.1, on the reverse strand, counting down.
CGATGGAACCATAACGGTCTTTAGCATAATTGATCATGCCTTTTGTCTGTTCCTGTACAGATCCAGTTCCCCATGATTGTTTAGTCTGGCCAAGGCCTCTGTAACCATTAGGGCTCACTGCATTCGGGTTACCTGTTGATTCAGGCATAACAATGCTTTGCCACATAGCTTCAGTACCGCCTGCATTAAGGAATTGTTCCTTAGTGGATCCGCCAGTTGACTGTGTGCTTTGTTGAGGTGCAGCTGCCTGCGTATCTTCTGACTGTTGAGCTGGCTGCTCGTAGCTTTCTTCTACCTTAGGCGCTTCTTCAGTTACCTGTGGCGCTTGTTGTGTCTGCTCTTTAGGCTGTACTTCTTCAGTTACCTGTGGTGCTTCTTCAGCTACTTCGTTTTGTGGCACTTCAACATTGTAGCCACCGTATGACCATGTGTAATAAGTTCCGTCAGATTCGAAGTTATATTCAACACCATCTACTGTGAAGTTGTAGCTGTACTCACCTTCA
>CAYTIR010000082.1:3129-8659 GCA_964437955.1 uncultured Staphylococcaceae bacterium | reverse complement strand
GCATCTTCAAGTTCGATTTCTTTTGCGATCGTCACACCATCATTGGTGATGAGCGGTGCAGTGAATGATTTATCAAGGACAACATTGCGACCCTTTGGTCCAAGTGTCACTTTTACAGCATTAGCGAGCTTGTCAACACCATCGAGCATTGACTTGCGAGCGTCTTCTGAGAATTTTATTTCTTTTGCCATGTGTAAAATTCCTCCTAAAGAAAATAATATATTAATGTTTTGTTTTTATAATTTACGATTATTCAATGACCGCCAGAATATCGGAATCTGCAAGGATCAAATAATCTTTGTCTTCATGTTTAACTTCTGTACCGGCGAATTTGGAATAAACGACGCGATCGCCTTCTTTAACTTCCAGGTCCACCTTACTGCCATTGTCCAGAACTCTTCCGGAACCTACAGCAACGACTGTTCCTTCCTGTGGTTTTTCTTTTGCTGATTCAGTCAATATGATACCACTTTTCGTTGTTTCTTCCTTTTGAGTCAAGTCAATAACTACCCGATTGCCTAATGGTTTCAACACGTGAAAGCCCTCCTTAGATAAAGTTAAAATAAATGGATATTAGCACTCATTCATACTAAGTGCCAGCAATTTAAATAATAATCAAAGTTGGTCAAAAATGCAAGGATTTTCTCTTTGCTTTAACCTAACAATAATTTAATGTAAAATAAAGCTATTGAAAATTGGAGGTCCTATTGTGAGACAGCTGTACAGTGCATTAATCATTATCGTATTCATAGCAGTACAACTGGCCGTACTCCCCATATCAATGATATTGGCGTTTACGAACCCAGGTATGACAGAAACAGAAATGCTGGGGCAGATCATGCCCTACCAGGCAATCGCTTTTGCCATAGGTGTTATCGTAGTGATCGCCATCGGACATATTCATAAGAACAAAAATAGTATTGAACGCGGCAGACAGTCGGACATCCCTGTCACCATCGCATGGGTCGTCGGCGGTGTCTTTCTCGCATACGGCTCTCAGGTTCTGGCCGGTCTGCTTAATGTCTATGTCCTCGGCAATCCTCTCGAGAGTGAAAATACTTCGGGTATCATCGAAATGATCGAATCCGCACCATTCATGATATTGGTGGTTGCACTGCTTGGGCCGATTTTGGAAGAATATGTGTTCAGACGTGCGATATTCGGTGAAATATATGAAATGATTCCCGGTTCAAAAATAATCAGCTTTCTCGTTGCCGGACTGCTGAGCGGACTAGTCTTCGCCGTTGCCCACTGGGATTTCACACATATCGTAATCTATCTGGCAATGGCATACACGTTCAGTTTCCTGTATGTCATCAGCGGGAGACTGCTTGTACCGATAATGGTACACATTATCATGAACGGCCTCGTTGTCATGATCCAGTTGATTTTCAAAGACTACGTGGAACAACTTGAAGAAATTCAAAAAGGGCTTGGCATCATCATCAATCTGCTGTTATAAAGGATTGAAAAAACGGATCCGAAGATCCGTTTTTTTTTTATGCCTTTATTTAATTCTGCTGGATGACAACATATGAAGAAGGTGCTGTCGTCTCAATCACCTGCTGTTTTTTATTGTATTTTGATTTTACGGTTGTTTCTGCCGTAATGTCATATACATCAAAGTGTCTGCCCGGTGATTCGATCATCACACCCATTGCCGTATCCAGATTAGTGATTGTCTGTGACTCTTCCCCATTTTTCCCTGTCAGAACCACTTCGTAAATATCACTGACTTGATTGTCTCCGGTCTTAGGTGAACGGAGGATCTGTACTTCTACCGATTCGAATGCCTCAAACTGTTTAAAGTTGCCAACAGTGAACTGTACTGCAGACCCCTCTACATTAAGGACGACTGTCTTATTCGGTCTCATTTGCGACAGTTCAGTGATGAGTGCATTAGAAAGGCTTACTGAAGCCGAACCTTCCGAAATGTTTTCAGCCGGTACTGTAACATGAATATCTTTGATGCTGTTTTTATTCATACCTGCTTCCACATCCTGCAGCGTCAGTTCATATGCATCTGATGCTTCCGGCGGTGTGCCGTCTCCCGGCAGTTCTTCATGCCCTTCAACAATTGTCTCCTCATCGAAATTCACAGTATATGGATAGCTTGCGCTGTTCCCTGCTGCATCCGTGAAGTCCAATGTCAGATGATACACGCCTGTTTTGCCGCTGAATTCAAGCGTCAATGTACCCGCTTCATTTACGACCGCTTCCCCTTCTACACTCTCACTATTGTTAGAAAGTGTATACGTGCCATTAATGAAGGCATTCGGATCATATGACAGACCATAGTCCGATTCAAGCACCGGCAGCACCTCTACGTATAGATCATTGACTGCTGCTGTGACAGTGCCACCCGAAACGGCAGCTTCGGAAAGCTGTGTCGCTTCACGTTTGACGAATAAAGGACCGTCGTACATGCTGTCTATCTTTCCATTGGAAAGTGATATGGCATCGACAGTGTACACACCGTCAGGAACATCGGAATAAACATATTGAGAACCTTCAATATGATACATTTCGCCCCCTACAGGTACAGTGACTGATGACTGCACTCCCTGCTTGAAAGCTAAATCACCGATAAATCCATCTCCGTTCGGTCCTCCGTTTGGATTCAGAAGATCGAACCAGCTGAACAATGTACTCTCCTGTGGATTATGGAATGACGCGAAAACAGAAGTCGCATCCTGCTGACCATCACCATTTGGAGAAATATGATATTCGTTCAGATAGTATTCATTGAACCCTTCTTGAACCGGCTGTGCCAGTCCTGCTGCAAAAGGTACCGAGTACGTCCCTGCATCACTGGTCACATTGATGTATCCGAGGAATTCATTACCCGGTTCATTTACACCGGCGGGCACATTCAGATTAAACTGCACCGTTTCAGTACCATCCACCGTTACACTCGCCGTCTCCGGAGTCAATGTCGTTCCAGCCATTGAACCAAAAGGTGCTTTTGTAGTCACGACTTCAAAGTTATAAGTCGCGCTGCCGCCTGTCAGGTTTTCGATGATGAGATCTTTCGTCACTGTCTGGGCTTCCTCTCCCGGACTGATATATCCAAATGACATCGTACCACGCGTATGATTATATGTCGTTCCATCCATCGCAGTCTGATGCGGTACTTTCAATAACGTTCCGGTTGTCGCTGCTTTATAAGGCTGTACAAGACCTGCGCCTTGGGAAAACACATCATAGGCAGATGTATCCAACACTTTGGCGGTGTTGCTCATTGCAGATTTGACATCAAAAGCATCCCATTCCGGGTGCAGTTCAACTAGAAGTGCCGCTATCCCGGCTGCATGCGGTGTCGCCATTGATGTACCGGTATAGTGTGCGTAAGATGTACTGTAATCAGAATCCGGTGTCAATGATTCGAATAAAGGTACCGTGGATAGAATATTTGTCCCCGGTGCTGAGACATCCGGTTTGATATCAAAGTTTGGAGTCGATGGTCCTCTTGATGACGAGGCGTTCACCTGATCCCCGGACGTCACTGAATCTTCGAAACTGTTGAAAGTGATCGTGCCGGCTTCCGATTCTTCCATAGCTGCCGCCAGCTCTTTTCCAAGTGTATGTGAAATATCAAGTGTCGGTATAAAATCAAATCCACTTCCAAGGAAGATATCTATCGCTTCCGGGGAATTAGAGCCATCTGCGGAATTATAAATGATTGCGCCTTTGGCACCATTCTCTTTCGCATTCGCAATTTTATCCACAAATGCAATCTCTCCGCGTTGAATCAGCGCTATCTTGTCTTTGACATCTACCCCTTCAAAGTCTTCGATATTTCCTATTCCAGGGACTTTGACGATATCCATCGTGCCGTTTATTTGTTCCTCAGGATGTACTCCGAGCTGATATGCCATGAAGTCAGCATCTATCGTCTCAGAGAATCCACCCGCTTCAAATGTGACATTTGACGATACCATTTTCTCTGGCAGAGTAGTATTCCCTACACTGATCGCCATTGTACTTGTTGCCGGACCGCCGACAGTGGATCTCTCTGGCCCTGAGTTGCCCGTTGCCGCCAATGAAACCGTGCCGAGCAGCATAGCGTTATTCAGTGCAAACGAGTTTGCCTGGCTTTCATCACTCAAAGTATTGCCGAGAGACAGATTGATTACATCCATGCCATCTTCGACAGCACCTTCGACACCTCCGATGATCCAGGATGTATATCCACTTCCATACGCTCCCAGCACACGGTATGCGTGGATATCTACATTCGGCGCAACACCAATCATGCCGTAGTCATTCTTCCCCTGGGAGGCGATTGTACCTGCTACATGTGTCCCGTGTGTCGTCCAATATGAACCGCCATTCTGATTGTATTCAGGCAGTCCCTCCGGCCTTTCTCCGGGTCTCGTCTCATATGGATCATCCGCCGGTCTCTGTTCGTTATAATCCGGTCCATTTACATAGTTTCTTCCGCCTTTGTATACATCAACGAGATCAGGATGGTTGTAGTCGATACCGGTATCTATGACACCGACTTTAACCCCTTCCCCCTTGTTTCCAAGGTCCCATACTTTAGGAATTTCCAGATGTGTAATCCCTGCAATATAGCCTGGATGGACGTCTTCCTGTGATACATCCGCAACACCCTCGATGTCCTGGTTATGGACCCCTTCAGTCTGTGGATCAAGCTGTACAAAGAAATCTTCTTCCACCAGGGCAACCGATTCCACTTCAAGCAGCTTCTCAAGATCTTCCGCTGCCACTGTCATGGACTGGGCATTCAACACAGTATTATATGTATTGCCCTTTTGGAAATTGATATTTTTATTCCTCATGCTGTGCTCAGCCTGCTGCTGCTGTTTTTCTATTTTTTGCCTGACCTGATCTGCATCAAGCCCTGACCATTTTTTTCCTTGTGACTGTGCCATACCCCTTGCGAGCCCTACAGATGGCTGTCTGTAGTGTACGATTACATTTACATTACCCTCAGCTTTCTCAAGGCTTTCGCCAAGCTGGGCTGGCCCTTCCAATACTTCCAGCTGATCTTTTACATTCTGGTATTTCTCCAGATGCGCTTCATTCAATGGTGTGTGTGCCGGTTTATCCAGGTCATTTGCCGAAACAGTTGAACCGAACACGCTGAATACCATTAAGAACACGGTGAACATTAAGAACATCCGCTTTAATGAAGTCATGTTTATATCTCCCCCAATGTTTTATTGACTATTTAAAATTTTCTAATATTAAACAGCCTTTTTAATAATATACATAAATGCATAATAAAACAATAGGTATTTCGAGATTCGAAAAAAATACCGGCATTCCGCCGGTATCCATTCATTACTCATCCATGCGATTCTCGCATGTTTCTATGATTTTTTTGAGTGCTGTTATCCTCGCGTAGCGTTTATCATTCCCTGGAATGATGTGCCACGGCGCATAATCAGTGCTCGTCTTCTTTATCATATCTTCACTTGCCTCTATATAGAGATCCCATTTTTCCCGGTTGCGCCAATCTTCCTCTGTCAGTTTCCACGACTTATCTTCGTCATTCTGTCTG
>CAYTIR010000082.1:0-3119 GCA_964437955.1 uncultured Staphylococcaceae bacterium | reverse complement strand
TCAAACCTTTCCAGCTGCTCATCTTTATCGAGTGACAGGAAGAATTTTATAATTATCGCTCCCGAATTGTATAATGCCTTTTCAAAATCATTTATTTCTCCATATGACTGTTTCCATTCTGTATTTCCTGTAAATCCTTCAATCCTTTCCACAAGGACCCGGCCGTACCAGCTTCTGTCAAAGAAACCGATATGCCCGCTTCTGGGCACCTCTGTTGCAAACCTCCAGAGATAGTGATGAGCCAGTTCCATATCCGTCGGTGCGCCGGTGGCGTTCACTATATAGCCGGTCGGATCAAGCAGTTGCCTCGTTCTTTTGATATTCCCGCCTTTTCCTGCTGCGTCCATCCCTTCATATACGAGTATGAGAGGAATCTTCTTTTCATATAGCTGGAACTGGATTTCACGCATCCGTTCCTGAAGGCCCGGCAGGATTTTTTTATACTGCTTCTTCTTGATCTTCTGTGCTTCAAAATCAAACTTGAAAAGTTGCGCTTCATAATTTTTACTGAAGTCACCATCCGCAGGACCATCCACATTTTCCCCTGAAGATTTTATCCTGCTTTCCAGACGCTTGATGATCGTTTCAAACAAACTATTCACTGCACTGCCCTTATCCTCAAAATCAATGATCAACCACGGGCTCGCAGCCGGCGTTTCCAGAAACTGATCCATTTCTGTTTCATAATCGAAGTTCTCCATTCTTTCCTCGAATTCTTCCGCTTTCCATTTAAGGATTGGATTATCATGAAGCTTATCGATATGCTTCTGTTTAATGTCTTCATCCGCATTTATATAGAATTTGATAATCTCATATCCGTTTTTCATCATAGTATCTTCAAAGTTTTCAATATCGTCTTTGATTTTCTCGTAATCCACCATGATATTATCTCTGATTCCGCGCACTGTATATTCAATATACTGAGAATACCAGCTGCGGAAATGAATATTTATATCACCTCTTTTTGGAAGGTCTTCCCAGTACCTATGAAGAAAAGGATATCTCAAATCCAGTTCTCCCGGCGGGCGCGTTGCAATGAAATCTGTGTACTTGGCATCGAGTGCCATATATAAAGCATTGGACAGCCTGGATTTCCCCGATGCCGGTGCACCTTCAATAATTATCACAACAGGAATGCCCATTTTTTTCGTTTTTCGCGTAACTTCCCCGAGACGATTTTCCAGACCCTCGTCTATTTCTCCCATATACTCACCTCAAATATAATTCTTGCTTTGTCATTTACCCGTAAAGCTGAATGTCTGAACATAATGATTATTTCAATATTTTCATTTGAATATGGTAATATAGCCTTGTAGGAAAAACTTAGGGGGGAAAATGATGGTCACAACTTTTAATGATTATAAGTATGAACGTCCGGATCTCGAAAAAGTAGAAGCGGAAGTCGATGAACTTCTGACCGAATTCAATCTGGCAAGTTCAGCCGATGTGCAAGGGGAACTCATCGACCAGCTGAACAAACATTTCAACACCGTTTCGACAATGGAAAACCTGGCTTATATTCGCTCGTCTATTGATACAAATGATGAATTTTATGACGGTGAACGGAACTTCTTTGATGAATACGGACCAACAATTCAGGAAATCACCAACAAATATTATAAGGCCATTACTGAGAGTGCCTTTAGAAATGAGCTTGAAGAGAAATATGGCAGTCAGCTTTTTGAACTTGCAAGTAATTCACTGAAATCTTTTGATCCGAAAGTGAAGGAGCTGCTCCAAAAGGAAAATAAACTGGATTCCGAATACTCCAAACTTCTGGCATCTGCGGAGATTGAATTCGACGGCAAAAAACTCAATCTCTCACAATTCGGTCCCTATTCCCAGCATACAGACCGTGGGATGCGTCGCGGGGCAACCCAGGCAGTACAGGGGTTCATGGCTGAAAACCTCGAGAAAATCGACCATATATATGATGAACTGGTTAAGACAAGGGATAAGATTGCCAAAGAACTGGGATATAAGGATTTTGTCGAACTGGGATATATCCGGATGGACAGGATTGACTACGACCGTGAAATGGTGGAAAACTTCAGAAGACAGGTCGCTGAATACATCGTTCCTCTAGTCACGGAACTGAAAGAAAGACAGAGCAGCAGAATCGGTATCGATTCTCTGAAATCATTCGACGAGAATTTTGATTTCCTTACTGGCAATGCGTCCCCTAAAGGAGATACAGAAGAAATCCTCAAAAATGGTGAAAGGATGTATAAAGAGCTTTCTCCGGAGACAGATGAATTTTACAAATTCATGCGTACGCGGGATTTATTCGATGTTGAAGCAAAAAAAGGCAAAGAAGGCGGCGGCTATTGTACTTTCATTCCTGATTACGCTTCACCATTCATCTTCTCTAACTTTAATGGTACTCTGGACGATGTCACAGTATTGACGCACGAAGCCGGTCATGCATTTCAGTGTTATATGTCGAGAGGGTATGCTGTGCCTGAATATCAGTTCCCGACATATGAATCTGCTGAAATCCATTCAATGAGCATGGAATACTTCACATACCCATGGATGGAACTGTTCTTCAAAGAAGATACAGATAAATTCAAATTCTCCCATATGGCGGGAGACATCACATTTCTCCCTTACGGTGTAGCCATCGATGAATTCCAGCACATCGTATATGAAAATCCTGGACTTACGCCTGAAGAGAGGCGAAAAGAGTGGCAGAAGCTCGAAGAGAAATATTTACCGCACCGTGATTATGATGGTATAGAACCACTGGAGAGTGGAGCATTCTGGCACAGACAGGGACACGTTTTTGGAGCGCCTTTCTATTATATAGACTACACTCTTGCTCAAGTATGTGCACTTCAGTTCTGGAAGCGTGCGAACGAAGATTTTGAAGACGCATGGAAAGACTATATCAATTTGTGCAGGCTTGGCGGCACACTTCCGTTCAACTCACTTGTAGAAGCAGCCAATTTAAGATCACCATTCGAAGACGGCTGTCTGCAATCAGTCGTCGGAGAAGTCAGAGATTATCTCAATTCCATCGATGATAAATCATTATAGATATAAAAAGCCCCCGTCAAATTACTAAGTAGTTCAGTTTTGGAGTACAAAATGACAAAATGTACTTCAAAATGGACTAC
>CAYTIR010000081.1:0-8763 GCA_964437955.1 uncultured Staphylococcaceae bacterium | reverse complement strand
AGGATAATGACCATGATGAAGCGGAAAATGAAAAAAAAGCACTTGCATAATTGAATGTTTCACCGCCACTCGATCTTTTAAAAATTCTACACTCACACACTACTCACCTGTCCTGCAGAAGGCTGAATGCTGCGAAAAGCACACTGCAGGGCATTTTTGTGTTATTTTCCCCCTTTGTAAAGATGATGTTAAGGATTTTTATTACGTCATATCCTTACAGTGTTACGGATGTCAGATAATAAGAATTATTTGCTGATTTCCATAAAGGATTCATAAATATCTTTGAAAACCTTGTCATATCAGTAATTACAGTATTAAAAAATATAAGAATTGTAATGCCAAGGTTCATATGAAGAGATAAAATGACACTTATGTTGTACTTCTTCGAAATATTACATATTATGCAGAAATATCTCTGTAATATAAATGTAAAATAAGGCATAACATTTTATATTCCTGTAACCTACGAAATGTTTTTGTCTGATATAGTGTTACCTAGTTGATTAACAGAGGAAGTTTAATCTAATAAAAAATAATCCAGTGATTAAATGGGAGGAAAACATTATTATGAAAAAGGTATTATCAGTAGGTGCAGCAATTGCTGTATCAGGAACTTTAGCATACACAGCAGAAGCGGCAAGCCACACGGTAGAGACAGGGGATACTATTTGGGGTCTTGCTCAAGAAAACAATACATCAGTAGAATCAATCAAATCTGAGAACAACCTTACGTCAGATATCATTGTTCCTGGACAGGTTATTGAAATCAACGGAGCGGAAAAGACTGAAGAAAAAGAAGAAAAGACTGAAGAAGGTCTTTACACTATAAAAGCAGGCGATACACTATTTGAAAACGCTCAGGAATTTGATGTAACAGTTTAAGATCTTAAAGCTTGGAACAACCATTCTACAGACCAGATCATTGCTGGTAAAACACTTACGGTTTCTGGTGAAAATGTAGAGCAGGCACCAGCAGTGGAAACGCCACAAGTGGAAGAAAAGGCACAACCAGCTGAACAAAAGCAATCTAATAAAGAAGCAGCACAAGAGCAGGCTGCTCAACAGCAGCAGGAACAAGCAGCAGCTGAGCAGACAGCGCAGGAACAAGCAGCAGCTGAGCAGGCAGCTCAAGAACAAGCAGCAGCAGAGCAGGCGGCTCAAGAACAAGCAGCGGCAGAACGTGCGGCACAAGAGCGTGCAGCTCAGGAAAGAGCAGCACAACAGCAGAAGCAGCAAGAGCAGCAACAGGCTAAAACTCAAAACCAGTCTACATCCACAAGCAACAGCGGTGGACAAAACTGGGGTGCGCTTGCAGCTTGTGAATCAGGCGGTAACGCCAGCGTAGTAAGCTCAAACGGACTTTATCACGGTCTTTACCAGTTTGATGTACAAACTTGGAAATCTGTAGGAGGAAGCGGACTTCCATCCCAGGCTTCTGCAGCAGAGCAGACTAAGAGAGCTAAGATACTTTTTGAACAAAGAGGTTCCCAGCCTTGGCCTGTATGTGGTTCAAGACTGTAATACCACAATGATAATATGATTTACCTTCCCAAGCGCCCGGCGAATACGCCAGGCGCTTTTTCATCTATTTGACTTTATTGAATGAGTTTATTACTATTGGAATTAATCGAATAGCAATACCACTAGGGGTGCTTTTTTGCTGAGACAGTCATCTGGCTGATCCCTCGGACCTGATCTGGGTAATACCAGCGTAGGAAAGTGGTTTAGTCTGGCATATCACTGTGCTTTTTTATACTGAACCCGTTTCCAACGCTGGAAATGGGTTTTTATTATATGAAAAAGGAGAAATAGTATGCTTACGAAAGATTTAATTCAGGACGTTGAACCGATTATCGAAGAGATTTATAATGATGCTTTTATACAGGGGCTCATAAGAGGGGACATAGATAAGGAATCTGTCATCCATTATCTACAGGCTGATTCTTTATATCTGGATGAATTTGCCAAACTTTATGCGTTGCTGGTTGCCAAAGCCAATTCCAGGGAAACGGTCAATTATCTGCTTGGGCAGATGGAGTTCCTGTTTGAGGGAGAAAGTGAAGCACATGAGACCCTTGCAAATGCGATTGATATGCCGTATGGGAAAATAATTGAAGGTGGAGAATGGTATCCATCTGCTGATCATTATATAAAGCATATGTACTATAATGCGTACTCGAAAGAAAATATAGCGTTTACTTTCAGTGCCATGGCACCATGTCCATATGTATATAAACGGATAGCCCAAATGACAATGGAGCAGCATACTTTTGAGCAGAATCACCCTTACAGAGCCTGGTTTGAATTTTATAATCAGGACATGGATGAGACCGTTGATGTCATGTTCAAAATCATTGACCAGGAAAGTGAAAAACTGTCCGAAAAGGAGATTAGGGTACTCAGGAAGAATTTCATTGAAAGTACTGAACATGAGCGCAGGTTTTTCAATATGGCAGCTACAAAAGAAAGATGGATGGAGGTGGGTGTGAATGCGTAAATTTCCGATTGCACTGACAGTTGCCGGAACAGACCCGACAGGCGGAGCAGGAGTGCTGGCAGACAGCAAAGCGTTTCAATCGATGGGAGTCTATGGAATGGCTGCAGTGACTTCATTGACTGCACAAAATACGATGGGGGTACAGGACGTTTATAATATCCCTGCAGCTTTTTTGGAACGTCAGCTGCATAGTATTTTCAGTGATGAAGTACCTCATGCAATGAAAAGCGGTATGATTGCTACTGTTGAAATGATGGAAGTCATTGCAGAAACGGTGAAAAAACATGATATCCCTTATGTTATTGACCCTGTGATGATCGCAACTAGTGGGGATGCTTTGATAGAAGAAGACTCGATTGAATTTTTAAGGGAGACTTTGCTGCCGGCCGCAGCGAATGTTACACCGAATATTCATGAGGCGGAAAAGATAACCGGACAGAAAATTAAAGACGCGGAAGACGTGAGGAAGGCGGCTAAAATATTTCTGGATGAACTCGGGCTTCAGAGTGTCACTATTAAGGGGGGGCATCTTGATGGTGACGCCGTTGATTATTTATTCACCAGGGAGGAAGAAATTGAAGTAAGGGAACCACGTATCGACACCAGGCATACACATGGGACCGGCTGTACGTTTTCAGCAGTAATGACAGCTGAACTTGCGAAAGGGAAAACGATGGAAGAGAGCTTCAGAACAGCAAAAAAATATATTACTTCAGCGATAAAAAACAGCCCCGGTATTGGAAAAGGCAACGGACCGGTCAACCATTTCAGTTTTAAAGGAGAATCAATATGAACCGTATAGAAAAGATACGAGAAGAGAGGCCATTGGTCGTCTGTATCACAAATGATGTAGTGAAAAACTTTACCGCCAACGGCATGTTGGCAGCAGGTGCTTCTCCAATAATGAGCGCGGAAAAATCTGAAGCTGCCGATCTGATGAACATAGCCTCCGGCCTCCTTATCAATATTGGAACAGCAGACCAGAGTAAATATGAGCTGATGGATGAAATGATGATGGAAGCCAATAAAAATAATGTACCTGTGGTTTTCGACCCGGTCGGTTATGGGGCATCAAAGTTCCGTGTGGAGATTACAGATAAACTGCTGGAACGTTATAAAGTTTCTCTTATTAAAGGGAATGCCGGAGAAATGCTGGCTTTATCCGGAAAAGAAAGCAGTCTGAAAGGGGTAGACTCCATGGAGAAGACGGATACCCTGGAGATTGCGAAAGCTGTATATGAAAAATTTAAAGTCCCCGTTCTTGTTACTGGGGAACGGGATGCCCTGGTCACGAAGGAAAAAGAAGCAGTGATGGCAAATGGACATGGACTGCAGGGGAAAATCACAGGTTCAGGTTGCCTGCTGGGTGCCCTTACAGCGGGTTTCATAGGTGTCGAAGACCGATTTGATGAAGAAGCGGTCATTGATGCTGTCAGCTACTACAACCTCTGTGCTGAAGCAGCAGCAGGAAAGATCCGAATACCCGGTCCTGGAACATTTTTAACAAAACTCATCGATGAACTGTATTTGAATGAAGGCAGTCTGCTTGAAGAAAAAACGGTGGAGGTCTTTTAATGGATAGGAATATACTCAGGCTATATTTTATTTGCGGGAGTAATGATGTTGCAGGAGAACCGCTTCATGTCATAGAGGAGGCATTGAAGCATGGTGTGACAATGTTCCAGTTGAGGGAGAAAGGAGCAGGCGCGCTGGAAGGAGAGGCGCTTTTCAAATTTGCGATGGATATTAAAAGAATATGCCGTCAATATAATGTTCCATACATTATTAATGATGATACGATGCTTGCTGAAAGAGTGGAGGCGGACGGCATCCACCTGGGACAGGACGACTTGGATGTTTCGTCCCTGCCTCCATATTTTGATGATAAAATCATCGGTCTTTCTGTTGGAAATAAAAAAGAATTGGATGACAGCAACATGGATAGAGTCGACTATATAGGTACCGGTCCGGTGTTTTTGACATCATCCAAAGACGATGCCGGCGAGGTGATAGGGCCCGAAGGTCTGAAGATAATGAGAGGCTTGATAGGAGAACTGCCGATGGTGGCAATCGGAGGCATTACGGAAGAAAACTATCGGGAATGTCTGAATCATGGTGCCGATGGTGTGTCATTAATTTCTGCAATTGCGGGCGCGGAAGATGTGAAGAAAGCGGTCAAAAGTTTCTTATAACTTCATCAGACATTAAATATACTCAATTAAACCTTGGAAAATGATTTTTTTACATTCCTGTTTATGTTACAATTCTTTTTATGTGAGATAAATTTTTTGAGGTGAAGAAATGAGTAAAAAATGGCTCTTCCCCATAATGATCGGTCTGGTACTAGTACTTTCGGGCTGTGATTATTCGCAGGAAGAAAATAGAGACGGTTTTTTCTTTAACACATTCGTACAACCGATGGATTCATTACTACATTGGCTTGGTGATAACCTGGGTAACAACTATGGCCTGGCTATCATCATCATTACGCTTATTGTCCGTTTAGCTATTTTCCCATTCATGATGCGTACATATAAGAACCAGATGATGATGCGCGAAAAAATGAAAATAGTCAAACCTGAAATGGAAGAAATTCAGAAGAAGACAAAAGTTGCCACTACGCAGGAAGAAAAGATGGAAGCACAGCAGGAAATGATGGCATTGTACAAAAAACATGGTATCAATCCGCTCAATATGGGTTGTCTTCCAATCTTTATCCAAATGCCGATTGTTATGGCATTGTACTTTGCTCTTAAATGGCCATCCCAGGGAGGGCTTACCGAATACCCTGATTTCCTTTGGATGAACCTTACAGAGACAGACTACTTCATGGTTGCTATCGCTGGTCTCGTATATGCTGGACAGGCTTATGTATCTATGCAGTTCGTTCCATCAGAACAGCGTAAGCAGATGCAGCTGTTCATGTATATTTCACCAATCATGATTATCTGGATTTCATTGATTCCACCTTCAGCCCTTCCATTATATTGGGCAGTCGGCGGTATATTCCTGATATTCCAGACATGGGCAGGTAACACGTTCTACAAAAAGAAAGTTGCCGAAGAGATGGCACCGATCATCGAAGCGCATGAAAGAGAGAAAGCGGAAAAGGAACAGCGCATCAAGAATGCGAAAGTAATGCCTAAGAAAAAACGCAAGAAGAAAAAATAGTGATTCTTAGTCAAAACGCCCCTCCGGAAATCCCGGAGGGGCGTTTTCATGATTACAATATAGGTGAAATAAGGTTGGCAAAACTCTCTTTGAATTTGATCCATTTACTTCTGGAAGCGTAGATTTCTTCAGTGAGAAGTGTGGAGTGCTCGACATCTTTTTCGTAAATCTCACGATAGTTTCTGGCTTCGTTGGCATCGTATATAAAGGCATTGACTTCAAAATTCAACAGGAAACTTCTCATGTCTATGTTTGTAGTGCCTACGCTTAGCACTTCATCATCAATCATGACAACTTTCTGATGCAGGAATCCTTTCTGATAAATATGGACTTCCGCCCCCATGTTGACCAATGCGCCGGCATTGGAATAGGTGCCCCAATAGACAAATGGATGATCCGGCATGTTGGGAATCATCAAATGGACTTTGATACCGCTTAGAATGGCGACTTTCAGTGCTTCAAGAAAAGACTGATCCGGTATGAAATATGGTGTCTGTATATAGATGGATTTTTTTGCACTGTAGATCATTTTGATATAGCCGTATTTAATCTGCTGCCATTTTTCATCAGGACCGCTTGAGGCAATTTGCATGGGTGTTTCATCGTAATAATCTATGTTCGGAAAATACCTTTCTTCCCGGATTAGGTTGTTCCTTTCAGAATGTGAATTCCAGTCCAGCATGAATCGGAGCTGCAAGGATTTGACGG
Organism: uncultured Staphylococcaceae bacterium; assembly: GCA_964437955.1. Lineage (GTDB taxonomy): Bacteria > Bacillota > Bacilli > Staphylococcales > Salinicoccaceae > Salinicoccus. The sequence goes on along the minus strand of CAYTIR010000081.1, from coordinate 2,387 downwards.
CTTCACCTTGGATCCTGAGATGGGTATCACGCCAGAAACCAAACTTTTTACTCCGTCCAAGGTATTCATCACCGACATTAAATCCTCCGACATATCCGACTGACCCATCAATGACTACGATTTTACGGTGGTTTCTGTTATTGACACGGGGATTGATCAATGGAAGCATATTAGGGAAAAAGGCTTCGACCTGTCCGCCTTCTTTTTTGAATTTCCTGAAATTCCTCAGGCTGAGACCCCTCGACCCCATATCATCATACATAATCCGTACTGTAACACCTTCTTTTTGTTTTTGGAGTAATGCTTCATAAAGTTCTTTTCCAAGGTTATCTAATCTGAAGATATAATACTGAAAATGAATATGGTCTTTGGCATTACGTATATCCTGAAGCAGACTGTCAAATTTATTTCGACCGTTTGTGAATGTGTCAATGGAATTGTTGACTGTCAAAAATGATTGGTTATTGTACAGTAGCATATGAATCAGTTTCTTATGTTTTTCAGCAACAGGATTTGTGAATTCGAGAGTATCGCTCTTTAATTCGTCGAGCTGATCCTGAACCAGGTGTTCCAAGCCGACTTTATCATCTTCCTGGATAGTGAACAGATGTCGATTATATATTGTGCGGCCAAAAAACATATAAATGACAAAGCCTAAAATGGGCAGGAAAAAGAGTACAAGTGTCCATGCCCAGACGCTTTGTGCACTACGCCGTTCGAGAAAGATCAAACCCAGGGCGAGCAGGAAGTTGATGATGATGATAATCAAAGTAATGATGGTCATAACTCTGGTGCTGAAAAAATAATCAAATATTAACCATTCCATGACATTCACCTCTCTCTTATTCTATTATATTATTGGATATTTTTAAAATTTTGTAATATATATTTGGTGAAATGTATAGTAAAAAGAAGTGCAAAAGGGTAAAATAGAACTAAGTTGTATATGAAGGAGTGTCATTATGCATAAAAACGACCATTCGAAAGTCAAACAAGTCGTCACGATGCTAAATGAACTCGGGGTCAAAGTCAAGGTTTCGAGATCTAGATTCGAAATTATGAATCGCATCGCACACAATGAGAAACTGCGATTGAAAGAACAGAACATTTAAAATAAACCGCAGCCGGCTTTCCGGCTGCGGTTTATTGTGCTTTTTGGCGATATTCATAGAAATATATACTCATAATGATGCCGATGGCAAGCATGTTTGCCCAGAGACCACTTCCTCCATAACTGAGAAACGGGAGTGGAATACCGGTAATCGGCAGCAACTGGATTGTCATGCCGATATTCTGGAAGACATGGAACATGAGCAGTGACAGGTAACCGATGATGAAATATGAGGAAAAACTGTCATTGACTGTTACTGCAATCCTGAACAGATGCAGCATCAGCATAAATAATATGACGATTACCGCTGTTGAACCCAGGAAGCCGAATTCTTCACCTATGATTGTAAAAATGAAGTCGGTATGGTTTTCGGGAATGTAAATGATGCCGTCACTGAAACCTTTGCCGGTGATCCCCCCCGAACCGATTGCTTTAAGTGAGTTGCTGAGTTGGAATCCGCCCTCTGTTACATATTTTTCAGGCTGAAGCCAGGAATAGATCCTTTCAAACTGGTATGGATGTATCCCGAGATACCGTTCCAGGAGGTCCGGCCTGTACAGTATTCCTAGTATCAATGAGCCGCCGAAAGTTGCTGCTACTGACAGTGTCGGTATAATCAGCCACCAGCTGATGCCCGAAACGACGATCATGCCGAGCAGTATGGCAAGCATCACAAGGGTTGTACCCAAATCATTCTGAACCAGGATGAACAGCATCGGGAGCGCTGATACTGCAAAAAGTTTAAACAACAGCTTAACATCGACAGTCAAATCATTCGTCAATTTGTACTTGTTATGCTGGCTTACAACATAAGCCAAAGTAAGTATGTAGATGATTTTGACAATCTCTGAAGGTTGTATACTGAAGAATCCGAATTGGTACCAGCTTTTTGCACCGTTGATGATTGGCGTGATTGGTGAAACCGGAGCAACGAAAAGTACGACCAGTGAGAGTACACCTAACCCATAAATGATCCATATATATTGCTTCACCCATTTCATAGGGATGAAAGTCATTACAAAAACCATGAAGAACCCTGAAATGTAGAAAATCATCTGGCGTATGCTGAAATCTATATTGTACTGCCCGCTGGTCATTGCAGAACGGATCATTACGATACTTATGATACCAAGCATCATAATGAGCAGTACCAGCAACCAGTCTATCCGGGCGAGTATATTTGTATTTTGTCTTTTATATCCTTGATTTTTTTCCAAGAATTTCACCTTACCCATATTGAAATCATCTTTTAATTATACACTATTTATGGCTCTGG
>CAYTIR010000080.1:0-8965 GCA_964437955.1 uncultured Staphylococcaceae bacterium | reverse complement strand
GTTATAGTTATTTTTACACTTGGAATAACTTCTATTTCATATATATTTGAATATAAGTCTCAAAAATTATATGATTTTGATATATATATTTAATGATTTATATTATAATGATTATAAATAATATAAAGGAGACACCAAAATGGGATTACGCGAAACTAATAAAGCGCGTCGGCGCTCCAGTATTATCAGGACTGCAGAAGCACTTTTTGTTCAAGAAGGGTTTAATGCTGTTCATATGCAGGATATTGCTGATGCAGAAGGTATTGGAATCGCAACGCTATTCCGGTATTTTTCAAAAAAAGAAAAACTGATCCTGGCAGTAGCAATTTCGATAATGGAATCTGAAGCAGATGCTTTTAAAAATATATTGAACCAGACGGACAAAACCGCTTATGAAAAAATAGAAGATTGTTTCAATCATATGAAGGAGGCACATTCTGCCCCAAAAGGGAACACTTCCAAATTCAATGATGCTTTTCAAGTCTATATAGACAATAGAGTGGAGTCGACAGAAAACCTTCTCCCCTATTTTGAAGCACGAAAAAAATCACCGGTCATTTCCTTGATATTGTAGAACTCGGTAAAGAAGATGGTACGCTCCATCCAGAGAGATGTACAAGGGAAAAACTTCTGCCGATACTCAATAACTTCAGTATCTATACTCAGAAACTGAGGCTGCACCATTCATTTTTGAATATGGGTGACGAGCCAATCCCCGAATGTCAGATTGAGACGGTAAGTGAAATCTATCTTGACTATTTAAAGCCTTAAAAAAGAAGCACCCATCATCATTTGATGGGTGCTTCTCCGTTTTACAATGACTATTCACCGTTATTGCGGCGATCCAGATTATTTCTTCTTTCACGTGAGGCATCGTATCCATATTCATCATCGCCTCGAGTATGATTACGGCGGTTGCCTTCTGAATTATTCAGTGTCCTGCCATCATCTCTGGATGCTTCTTCATCGAAGCCCGGAGTACCGCCCTTTCTAGTAAATTCCTCTTCTGTTACAGGCTCAGTAGTCTCGCGGGAGTCGATGTTTCGATCTACATAACGGTCGGACCCTTCACTGATGTTTTCATTATCCACATAACGGTCCTCTCCGCGTACGGAACGTTCATCTCCATAAGCGGCACCCCCTTCATCGGCAGCCTTTGTCTTACGCATTCTGTAATCGCGCTCAGTTTCATCATCTATTGCATTGTACTGACGGGTTGACTCAAGATCGTCCCCCTTATTGTTGCGGTCACGCTCTGCCGGCTGACGCTCATACATCTTCATGTCGTCATCACGGCGGCTATCGTCTTCACGCCCGCCGTATGCTGCACCAGCCGCACCCGCACCTGCTGTAGTGCTTCCAGCGTCTCTGCCCCTTCTTTCTGCTTCAGGCTCACGCTGATTATCCAGTCTGTCATCACGACGTCTTTCATCTCCTGCAGTAAACTCATCATCATGCTTGATGACACGGTTTTTTCTGACAAAGAGAAGGATCGCCGCAATTACGAAGAACAGTGGAATCAGTCCTGTTACGATGGCAAACACCAATGGAGCAGTCAAAATACCCGCTATAAGCAGCAGGAAGCCTGCCAATATCCGGCGTCTCATTGTGAGCAGTCCGAACAGTCCCAAAATCAACGGTACAGCAAGATAGAGCGCAAGCATCCATGAACTGTTGAGCGTACCGAGCACTACATCAGTCATCTGATCCGGTGAAAGTTCACCGGAACCCTGCTGTGCAATCACATTCTGCACTTCCTGTCTTATTGATTCGATGAATGCCGGATCGTTAACCATTACAAGAGAAAAGAATAGAATAAAACCTGTAACTGCAAGCAATGCAATCCACGCAAGCCAGCCAAAAATTCTCTCAGCTATCCGGCTGACCGGTTCCACAGTTTGTGTGTATTGTTTCTTAGCCATATTACCCTCCAAAAATTTATGTCTTCTTATTAAATATTACCCTACACGTTATATTTTAATCAAACATTGCTATCATGAATGATGAAATCCCACAATCATGTGTAATATGTAATCATAAAAACAGGCTGTGTCTTGACACAGCCTGTTTTTCTTAGACTTTTATCGTCTGTCCATCATCAGAATCCTTCAACTGTTTAACGGCTTGATATGCTTCCATCCCACTGCTGTCTTTGAATTCACGGAATATCGTTTTTTCTTCCGCTTTGGATGGAACAATTTTTTTAAACTTGTTGTAATGTTCCTTCAATACACCTGCTGATACCCCTTTATCAAAAGCCGATTCCACTGTTTCAAAAAATTGTACGACATCGATGACTTCTTCCGTTGTCCAATCGACATCAATCGGGTAACTGTAATCTCCGCTCATATATCAGACTCACTCCTGTATGAAAAAAGGCGTCCTGCAAAAGGACGCCTGATTTATGATTTAAACTATTACATAGTGTGGATTGGCTTGCCAAGAAGTACATCTGCAGCTTCCATCGGAATCTCACCGAGTGTCGGGTGAGCATGGATTGTAAGAGCGATATCTTCTGCTGTCATGCCAGTTTCAACAGCAAGGCCGAGTTCAGCAATTACGTCTGAAGCACCTGTACCTGCCACCTGTGCACCGATAAGAAGGCCATCCTCTTTACGGGAAACCAGTTTGACAAAACCATCTGTCTCGTTAAGACCAAGCGCACGGCCATTCGCCGCGAACGGGAATTTTCCTGTCTGTACTTCGAAACCAGCTTCTTTTGCTTCAGTTTCGTTGTAACCGACTGTCGCAAGTTCCGGCTCAGTGAAGCAGACAGCAGGGATTCCGAGATAATCCACTTCGGATTTTTCTCCGGAAATCGCTTCGGCTGCAATTTTAGCTTCATAGCTGGCTTTGTGAGCAAGTGGAAGACCTGGAACAATATCACCGATTGCATAAATGTTATCAATAGAAGTTCTGGACTGTTTATCCACTTCTACGAGACCTTTGTCAGTCATCTTGACACCAAGCTCTTCAAGGCCAAGTTCGTCAGTGTTCGGACGGCGTCCAACTGTAACCAGTACGTAATCCGCTTCAATTTCTTTCGTTTCACCTTTGGCTTCATAAGTTACTTTTACGCCGTTGTCTGTTTCTTCGGCAGATTGTGCCATTGCCTCAGTTACAATAGTTGCGCCTTTTTTCTTAAGATTCTTTTTAACAACTTGTGTCATTTGTTTTTCGAATCCGCCGAGGATATCTTTTGTACCTTCCAGAATCGTCACTTCAGTACCGAAGTTGGCATATGCAGTTCCAAGCTCGGAACCGATATATCCTCCACCGATTACTACAAGTTTTTCCGGTTTTTCTTCAAGTGCAAGTGCACCTGTGGAATCCAGAACACGCTTACCGAATTTGAATCCTGGGATTTCAATCGGACGTGATCCTGTAGCGATAATTGCATTTTTGAATTCATAAGTCTGGGATTGTTTTTCATCCATGACTTTCATTTTGTTAGAGTCGACGAAATAAGCCTCGCCTTTTACAATTTCCACTTTGTTGCCTTTAAGCAATCCTTCAACACCGCCGACAAGTTTCTTGACTACGCTGTCTTTGAAAGATTGTACTTTTGAAAAGTCCAGTTTAACGCCTTCAGTGACAACACCCATGTCTTCTGAGTGCTGTGCCTGATGGAAACGGTGTGATGAAGAGATCATTGCTTTGGAAGGAATACATCCAACGTTCAGACATACACCACCAAGGTCACCCTTCTCAACAATTGTTACTTTCTGACCGAGCTGTGCAGCACGGATTGCCGCAACATATCCACCTGGTCCGGCGCCAACTACTATAGTATCAGTTTCAATAGGAAAATCTCCAACTACCATATGCTCTTATCCCTCCATTAGTAATAATTCTGGGTTGTTAAGCAGACGCTTAACATGGTTCAATGCATTTTGTGCTGTCATACCGTCAATTTGTCTGTGGTCGTAGCTCATAGATAGTGCAAGGACTGGCTTAGCAACAATTTCACCATCTACTACCATAGGTTTCTGCTCAATACGGCCGATTCCCAGGATAGCAACTTCCGGCTGGTTGATAACCGGTGTGAACCATTGTCCGCCTGCTGATCCAAGGTTTGAGATTGTCATGGATCCGCCCTTCATTTCCTCACCTGTAAGCTTGCCATCACGCGCTTTACCGGCAAGCTGGTTGATTTCATCAGAAATTTCGAACATTGATTTCTTGTCTGCTTCCTTGACTACAGGTACAACAAGACCTTTTTCTGTATCGGCAGCAATACCTACATTATAGTAATGTTTCTGAATTACTTCAAATGTTTCATTGTCGATTGACGTATTCATCTGAGGATATTTCTTAAGCATTGATACGAGTGCTTTCACAACATACGGTAGGAATGTCAGTTTCACACCCTGCTCTGCTGCCACATCTTTGAATTTCTTTCTGTGGTTCCACAGTGCTTCAACTTCTACTTCATCCAGATGCGTAACGTGAGGAGAAGTCTGCTTGGAGTTGACCATTGCTTTCGCAATCGCTTTTCTCATACCGCTCATCTTCTCACGGGATTCCGGATACTGACCTTCAGGCACTGCCTGTTTTGTTTCTTTAGAAGCAGATTCTTCCGAAGCTTTCTCTTCAGTTGCTGCGTCAGATGATGCAGATACCTGATCACCATTTTTGAACGCCTCGACATCTTCTTTCAGAACACGGCCGTTTTTACCGCTGCCGGATACCTCATTGATATTCACATCATTATCTCTTGCAAATTTGCGCACGGATGGCATGGCAATGACACGCTCTCCTGAAGTTTCCTTCTTATCAGATGCTTTATCTTCAGTGGCATCTTCTTCAGTTTCTTTCTTGGATTCGGATTTTTCAGCTTTCGAATCATCGGATTTCTCTTCTTTATCTCCGGCTGATTCATCCTCACCGCTGTCCTCTGAACCATCATCAATTGTTACAATCGTTTCACCTACAGTGGTAACAGTGCCTTCTTCAACATGAATCTTCTTGACTGTACCATCAACTGGAGATGGGATTTCTACAACAGCTTTGTCGTTCTGTACTTCTGCAAGCACATCATCTTCTTTTATTTCTTCGCCTTCAGCGATATGCCACTTAGCAATTTCACCTTCGTGGATACCTTCACCGATATCCGGCAGTTTAAATTCATAAGCCACAGTAACTTCCTCCTTTAATGGTGATTAAAAATCCATTACCTGTTTTGCACGTTCTATAATGTCATCCTTGTTCGGCAGCCAGATGCTCTCTGCCTGAGTGAATGGATAGACAGTGTCCGGTGCCGTCACACGCATAACTGGTGCTTCGAGGCTGAGAATTGCACGTTCAGACAGTTCTGACACTACATTCGCTGCCACACCCGCCTGGCGCTGCGCTTCCTGGATGACAACCGCACGGTTTGTTTTTTCAACAGATTTTACAAGTGTTTCATAATCGACTGGTGATACAGTCCTTAGGTCGATCACTTCAGCTGAGATATCTTCTTCAGCAAGAGCTTCAGCTGCTTTCATCGCTTCCTGTACCATAGCGCCATATGCAATCAGCGTAATGTCATCGCCTTCCTGCTTGATATTCGCTTTACCAATTTCCACTGTGTACTCTTCTTCAGGCACATCTTCACGGAATGAACGGTAGAGCTTCATATGCTCCAGGAATACAATCGGGTCATTGGAGCGGATCGCTTCGATCAGAAGACCTTTAGCATCAACCGGGTTTGAAGGGATAACCACTTTTAGTCCCGGCGTCTGTGCCATGAGCCCTTCAAGTGAGTCTGCGTGCAGTTCCGGCGTATGAACACCACCGCCGAATGGTGCACGAATTACAATTGGCATTTCTTTGGTTGCACCAGAGCGGGCCCTGTGGCGTGCAATCTGTCCAGCCACGCCATCCATTGCTTCGAACAGGAATCCGAAGAACTGGATTTCAACGACTGGCCGGTAATCTTCAAGGGTAAGACCGAGCCCAAGGGAAGTCAGTCCGCTTTCAGCAAGCGGCGTATCAAATACGCGATCTTCCCCGAATTCTTTTTGAAGGCCTTCAGTCGCACGGAATACACCGCCGTTAACACCGACGTCTTCACCGAAAACGAGAACATTCTCGTCATTTTTCAATTCAGTGGCCATCGCATCAGTGATCGCCTGAATCATTGTCATCTGTGCCATTGATTATTTCGACTCCTTTTCTTTATATACTTCATACTGCTCTTTCAAGTTGGCAGGCATTTCATCATACATATTATCCATCAGCTGCGTAACAGTCTGTTTTTCAGTTCCGTCCGCTTCTTTAATCGCTGCTTTTACATCTTCTTTCGCTTTTTCCATCACTTCGTTCTCTTTTTCTTCATTCCAAAGCCCTTTTTCTTCAAGGAACTTGCGGAAACGAACGAGTGGATCTTTTTTCTCCCAGTCTGAATCTTCATCGGAAGTTCTGTAACGGGTTGGATCGTCCCCTGCCATTGTGTGTGGTCCGTAACGGTAGCACAGTGTTTCAATGACTGTCGGGCCGTCCCCTGCAACTGCACGGTCACGTGCATCTTTAGTTACTTTATAAACCGCAAGTGGATCCATGCCGTCAACGAGTACGCCCGGCACACCTGATGCCACTGCTTTTTGAGCAAGTGTCTTCGCAGCAGTCTGCAATTCGCGCGGTGTGGAAATTGCGTAGTTGTTGTTCTGGATCACGAAGATTGCAGGTGCACTGTATGCACTCGCAAAGTTGATACCTTCATAGAAGTCACCTTGTGAAGTACCGCCGTCACCTGTGTAAGTGATTGCTACAGCGTCTTTCTCACGCTTTTTAATACCCAGTGCAACACCTGCAGTCTGTACATACTGTGCACCGATAATGATCTGCGGGCTGAGTGCATTCACACCTTCAGGGAACTGGTTCCCTTTGAAGTGTCCTCTGGAGAAAAGGAATGCCTGAGTCAATGGAAGGCCATGCCATATCAGCTGTGGCACATCACGGTACCCAGGAAGGATGTAGTCTCCTTTTTCAAGTGCGTACTGGCTTGCCAGCTGTGAAGCTTCCTGACCTGCAGTAGGTGCATAGAAGCCCAGACGTCCCTGACGGTTCAGTGAAATCGAACGCTGATCAAGAACACGTGTCCATACCATACGCTCCATCAATTCTACAAGATCATCATCAGACAGATCCGGCATTTCCTGTTCGTTAACAATTTTGCCGTCCATATCTAAAATCTGGAACATTTCAAACTTACTTTCGATCTCTTGCAAAACTTTTACAGGATCGAATTTTTTCTTCGGTGCCATAAACTGTTCACCATACCTTTCAAATTTTCATTGATTAACTATATTTTATCATATGCTGTTACATTAGTAAAACAAACACAACTATAACAGACCCTTTGGAACGTTGATTTAATAAGGTTCTCTGTGCTATAACAGTAAAATCTGTTATATAATACAGCGCTTTCATTATCTATTCTTGAATCAGGCCTTCAATCTCCTTTTTAATTTCATTCACTTTCTCGGTTTCTTCCTCAAAAGCAGCCACGTCCTCTTCGACCTGCTGGTATTCCTCGCTCAATCCGTTCATGCGTTCATCCACTTCATCCTGGGACACGTCCTCCTCTCCAAGATATTCAAAGATTTCCTTTTCGCTTTCGAGGACCGATTTATAGCTGCCGATCATCTCTCCATGAGCCTTGTATCTTGCCTCCATGGTCTCGACCAAAGATTCTGCCTTCTCTCTGTTGGATTTGTTCGAAATCTCTTCTATATACTGTTTCGAAGTTTCCATCCGGCTTCTGCTGTCTTCCATCACTGAAAGTTCAGCGTCAAGCTGCTCAATGCGGGCATTTGTATTTTCCACGAGCTGTGAGCTGATTTCAGGCAGTTCTTCCCTCGTTGCCTCTTTCAATGACTCTTGAAGTTCACCTTTCTTACTCTCCAGGGAATCAAACTCCTTGGAAACCGTCTCAATCTCCTTTTCCACTTCAACCGTCTTTTGAAACGCATTATAAAAATCAAGAAGTTCTTCTTCATCAGATGAACATCCGGCAACCACCGCTATTGCCAGCACCAGACCCGCAATCATTTTCTTCATACTCCAACCTCCAAATTGTTGTGTCAAAAAATATTATAGTTTGAGAATATCACAATCCCTCGTTTATTATAGTATAATAAATAGTTGTATTTATGAAACAGGAGGTTTTTTTACCATGCTCACAACAAAAGACATTGTCCGCGACCCGGATCCGATCCTCAGGAAGAAAGTCGCGGAAATTGAAAAAATAGACCAGGAAACAGCCGAACAGCTTAGAGAAATGCGGGAATACCTCGTAAACTCCCAAAACGAAGAGACAGCTGAAAAATTTGACCTCAGACCCGGTGTCGGGCTTGCCGCACCACAGATAGGTCTGGATAAAAGAATGCTGGCAATCTATATCGAGGGGGATGAAGGAGAAGTCGAACACGACTACATGCTCATCAACCCGAAAGTAAAAAGCCATTCCGTTACAGAGATTTATATGCCCGGAGGCGAAGGGTGCCTGAGTGTCGATGAAGAGATTGCCGGACTTGTACACCGTCATCAAAGGATTAAAGTGAGTGCCTTGGACATTGAAGGCAATCCGATTGAAATCAAGGCCAAAGGGATGCTGGCTGTCGTACTTCAGCATGAACTGGATCATCTGGACGGCATCATGTTCTATGACCGGATCGATGAAGAGATGCCGATGGAACCTAAAATCGGTGCACGCCCTGTGGAATAATAGGTTTCCATATGAAAAAAGCGACGGGTTCATTACATGAACTCGTCGCGTCTTTGTTTAAATGGGATATTGCGGTCATACAATTCTTTCTTCAAAGCTTCGAAAGTTTCTGAATCCATCAATTCCGGATCGTGATTATGACGTTGTTTATGTACGTCCTCATCACCCGCCGGTTCTCCGTAAATAAAATTCATCACAACAACATCAGGATGCACATTGAATTCCAGCCTGATCATGTCACGGTCCTGTCTT
>CAYTIR010000079.1:0-9216 GCA_964437955.1 uncultured Staphylococcaceae bacterium | reverse complement strand
CTCCCCCTAAATTTTACAAATTCTTTTTGCTTTACCCCCATTTAATGTATAATAAACGCAATAAAACACGCTTCGATATCTGGGTGATATAAATAGAGCTACAAGGGTATAGTTAGTATCATAACAAAATGATTAAACTTGTCAAAAAGGGGTTTCAATATGGATGACATCATAATTCGCGATTACAGAGAAGAAGACCGGGAGAGTCTAAAAAGGTTCGAATTGAGTGAAAAGCAGCAGGTATACTCCAGTCTGCCGGTGGAGGTGCTTGATGATGCAATCAATGATCCGGACCGTTCACCATGTGTAGTAGAGAATGAAGCAGGGGATATTGCAGGTTTCTTTGTTCTCCATAAACATTACCAGCATGAAGGATATGATACACCTCATGAGGTTGTATATATCCGTTCTTTATCCATAAATGAAGAATTGCAGGGCAGGGGATACGGCACTAAAGTAGCCATGGGGCTGCCACAGTATGTACAGGAAAAATATACAGCACTTGATCATCTCTATCTGGTCGTGGATGCAGAAAATCAAGCAGCCTGGAGTCTGTATGAACGAGCGGGCTTCATGCATACTGCAACGAAAGAAGATGGACCAATCGGTAAAGAGCGGTTATATTATTTGGATCTGGATCAGAAGTATGTACATAATGTGAAATTGAAACTGGATGAATCAGACAGTTCCTCAAAAGTCAAAATCGATATCATTTTAAATAAGAAAGAAAAAGTGGGTTTTATAGAAGGTGAAGTGGATAAGGGAGTACTAAGGATTACTCATCTTTATACTGAACTTCAGGAACGGAACCGTGGCATCGCATCAAGCGCGCTCCGTCAGATAGGCACATTTTTAAGAAGAAATATGCCTGAAATCAGGGACCTTATTGTTCATGTGGATGATGCAGCAGAAAAAATTAGATTGTTTGAGCGTGTAGGTTTTGTTAAATTTGATGAAGATGAAAATTCGAAGCTTTACAAGAAGTACATCAATTATTAAATTAGTGCTTGATTCATACAGAGTTTAACTGTATGATGTTTTTTGACATTCCAGACTGGAAAGGATGAATTGGATGCGACTGGATGATTACTCAAAGGAAATGATGGATGAGAACTCTTTCATCGACATGTCCCATATTTATTTACAGGAACAAGGCAAGGAAAAGAACCTCTACGATATTATTGATAAGTTCAAAGAGGTGGGCGGTTATAAAGATAGCGAAATCGAAGACCGTGTACTTCAATTTTATACAGATTTAAATACCGACGGAAGATTTCTGAGCACTGGAGAAGGTGTCTGGGGTCTGAGAGACTGGTATTCTGTAGATGATATTTCAGACAAGATTGCGCCTACGATCCACAAGATAGAACTCGCTGTCGAGGAAGAAGAGCCTCTGGCATATGACGAAGAGGACGAAACATTCGATCAGGATAAAGAACTGGTAGAAGACGATACAGAAAACATTGATGCGCCGATAAATGGGAATGAAGTGGAAACGGAAGATGATCTTGAGGATTCTCTGGATGAATCAATGGATGAAAATATCGAGTATGATGATACAGATGAATTAGAGGACAGTTACGAAGATAAACCGGACCTCTAAAATAGAGATTCCAGTTGACTTTCTATTTAAAAGTGATATTATTTTTATTGGGCTCCCTGAAACAGGGATTGTAAAGAACGGCTCCTTTTCACCAAGTGTGGAAGGGAGCTATTTTTATTTTTACAGGAGGAAGTGCAATGACTAAATATATTTTTGTAACAGGCGGCGTCGTCTCTTCTCTCGGCAAAGGCATTACAGCTGCGTCACTGGGAAGATTGTTGAAAGATAGAGGATTTTCCATAACAATCCAGAAATTTGATCCATACTTAAACGTAGATCCGGGTACGATGAGTCCGTATCAGCATGGGGAGGTCTTCGTTACTGAAGACGGTGCTGAAACAGATCTTGACCTCGGCCACTATGAACGTTTCATCGACATCAACCTTCATAAGTATTCAAATGTCACGGCGGGAAAAGTCTATTCTGAAGTAATCAGAAAAGAACGCCGGGGTGATTACCTTGGTGGCACAGTACAGGTGATCCCGCACATCACGAACGAGATTAAATCCCGTCTGTTACAAGCCGGGGAGGAGTCCAATGCGGATATCGTCATAACTGAAATCGGCGGTACGACTGGGGATATAGAATCACTTCCATTCCTTGAATCGATCAGACAGCTGCGGAGTGATCTGGGCTCGGAAAATGTCATGTTCATTCACTGTACGCTGCTTCCTTATATAAAGGCTGCGGGAGAAATGAAGACAAAGCCGACACAGCATAGTGTTAAAGAACTGAGAGGTCTCGGTATCCAGCCGGACATGATCGTCGTCCGTTCAGAATACGAAATGGCTGAAGATCTGAGAGATAAAATTGCACTCTTCTGCGATATTGATAAAAACAGTGTCATTGAAGCGCGGGATGAAGACACGATATATAATATCGTCATCCGTCTTCAGGAACAGAATATGGACTCACTTGTCATCGACAGACTTGGACTTAATAGTACTGATGAAGCGAAGCTTGAAGATTGGAAACATCTTCTGGATAACTTGAGCAGAATCAACCGCACAATCAAAATAGCCCTTGTCGGTAAATATGTAGCCCTGCAGGATGCGTATCTGTCAGTGGCCGAGTCACTCAGGCATGCGGGATATGAGCAGCAGGCTGAAATCGATATCAAGTGGATCAATTCAGAACATCTTGATGAATCGAACTATGAGGAAGAACTTGCCGGTGCAGACGGAATACTGGTGCCCGGCGGCTTTGGAGAACGTGGTGTGGAAGGTAAAATCCATGCGCTCACGTATGCACGCGAGAATAAAATACCGTTGCTTGGAATCTGTCTGGGAATGCAGCTTGCAACAGTGGAATTTGCACGCAACGTAGTCGGTTTGGAAAGTGCCCATTCCAGTGAACTGGATCCGGACACACAGCATCCTGTAATCGACTTGATGCCGGATCAGAAAGATGTCGTGGATCTTGGTGGGACACTCCGTCTTGGAAGCTTCCCGTGTGATATCAAAGAAGGCACGATTGCACGCGAATTATACAACGTGGCGAGTATCGATGAAAGACACAGGCACCGTTATGAGTTCAATAACCAATATAAAGAGCAGCTGGAAGAAGCGGGAATGGTATTCTCAGGAACTTCACCGGACGGCCGTCTGGTGGAAATGATCGAGCTGAAAGATCACCCATATTTCGTAGCTGTGCAATTCCATCCGGAATTCCAGTCCCGGCCAACAAGGCCGCATCCTCTATTCCAGGGGTTGATCCAGGCAAGCATGAAATAGAATATGTATATAAGCCCTCTGCCGTTTTGCGGAGGGCTTTTTTGGTTCTTCAGCAGTTCAGCAGGGGGTCAAATGAATGGGAATCATTAAAGGGGGGGAGATTTTCTCTTAGTCCTGAGATAAGGCTGTATGGGGTATCAATCGATCCTTGTTCATTGGTTTTGCCAATAAAGAACCGAAACGGAAAATCCGTTTCGGTGGAAGAAATAATATCTACATCCAATAATCCTCATTTGTCATTTCATCTATAAGTACATATAAGTGGTTGTACAGATACAGGAATGCACTCATATACGGATTGACGATCTTATCGAAGTTAGGTGTTGGAATCAACGGCCGGGGGGAAGATAAATCGATATAATGATGGAGCTGGTCTATCTTTTCAGACTCGTGTTTGTTGAAATTGGATATCAGGACAAATTCGATACCTGCTGACTCGAGTGATTCAACGAATACTTTGACTTCCTCGTCAAACATATCCGCTGCAACGAGAACCCTGTCGGGGGTGTCGACCTGGGAAATACCACCCAGAGGTTCTACTTTCGGTAATGTAAGTGTACCTTCGAGCAGATAGTTTTCCATGCCTGCGATGTCGTGGAATGTTTTCAAGTATATTACACCTTCGGAGTGTACTGCCTGTGAGAGAAGTCTCGCTGCCATCTCTATTTCCTCGGACTGGGAGTCGATATGATTGTATATATTCACGAGTTGAGTCTGTAAAATCTTATCCATTACATTCTCTCCGTTCTTTAAGATAGTAAAGCAATATTACCAAAGGATTGCTAATAATTAAATGCTTTTGCTATAATCAACTAGAAGTAACGAATTTTAGGAGGAAAAGAATAATGCCTTTAGTATCAATGAAAGATATGCTGAATAAAGCAAGAAAAGAAGGGTATTCCGTTGGGCAGTATAATGTGAATAACCTTGAGTTTGCCCAGGGAATCCTGATGGCGACACAGGAGGAGAATGCCCCTGTAATCCTTGGTGTCTCTGAGGGTGCTGCAAGATACATGAGCGGAATGAAGACAGTTGTCAAAATGATCGAAGGTCTGATGGAAGACCTTAACATCACTGTTCCGGTTGCGATTCACCTTGATCATGGTTCCAGCTATGAAAAATGTGTTGAAGCAATTGAAGCTGGATTCACTTCAGTAATGATTGATGCTTCCCACGGTCCTTTTGAAGAAAATGTCGCAACAACTAAAAAGGTTGTTGAATATGCACACCCTAAAGGAGTTTCCGTTGAAGCGGAACTTGGAGTAGTCGGCGGACAGGAAGATGACGTAGTTGCTGAAGGTGTTATTTATGCCGACCCTGAAGAATGCCGTGAACTCGTTGAACGCACCGGCATCGATTGCCTTGCACCGGCACTTGGTTCTGTCCATGGTCCTTATAAAGGTGAACCTAACCTTGGATTTAAAGAGATGGAAGAAATAGGCAACCAGTCCGACATCCCACTGGTACTGCACGGAGGTACAGGCATTCCTACAAAAGATATCCAAAAAGCGATTTCCTACGGAACGGCCAAAATCAACGTCAACACTGAAAATCAGATTGCCTCTGCGAAAGCGGTAAGGGATACTCTGAATAATGATTCAGAAGTCTACGATCCACGTAAATATCTTGGACCAGCCCGTGAAGCGGTCAAAGCGACTGTTCAAGGTAAAATCAAAGAATTCGGCACTTCCAATAAAGCTTAATTTAAAGAATATTATGAGTCTGCCTTCACAGGCAGGCTTTTTTTATTAAGAATGATGCAAGCATTATTCGGATGTTCAGTATATTTTAATAAATCCTCATCAAATTTTCATTGAATCATTGAGCTGTTTCTGACAATATCAATACATAGAGACTTTACATCCAATAGTCACTATTCATGAATAAGCTGGCATAAGCGTGTAAGGAAAACGTATACACTCGTGGATGCCGTCAAATTCATTGCCCATTTCGTCCAAACTACTTTATAATGGAGTAACCAATAATATTCGGAGGTGCCCAAACAATGAAATACTTTATTGATACAGCAAATATGGATGAAATTACAGAAATAAATGAGTGGGGTGTACTGGCCGGTGTCACGACCAACCCTTCACTTGTAGCCAAAGAGAAAGGGATCTCTTTCCATGATCGTCTCGTTGAAATATGCGAGTTGGTTGGTGGTCCTGTCAGCGGTGAGGTCATTGCACTCGATGCGGAAGGGATGATTTCGGAAGGGCGTGAACTTGCGAAACTTCACGAACATATCATCGTCAAGATTCCGATGACTGAAGAAGGGATGAAAGCGGTCAAAGTACTTGCTTCAGAAGGTATCAAAACGAACGTGACACTTGTATTCAACACAGTACAGGCATTGACTGCCGCACGGGCTGGTGCCACATACGTTTCACCTTTCATCGGCAGACTGGATGATATCGGTCTGGAAGGTCTTGATCTTATTGAAGATATCAATTATATATTCACTGTTCATGAAATCGATACAGAAATCATAGCGGCATCCATCAGAAACGAAGGACATATTCATGGTGCTGCGCTGCGTGGTGCGGATATTGCGACGATTCCGTATAAAGTGCTGAAGAAACTTACACAGCATCCACTTACAGATAAAGGGATCGACCAGTTCTTGAACGACTGGAACAGCATCAAGGACCAATAGACGGGTCTACTGTATAAGGAGAAGGATTATGGGTAAAGAAGTGATAAAAGTCAAAGGAGGTCAAACGCTCTCCGGTGAAGTAGAAATCAGTGGGGCGAAGAATAGTGCGGTCGCACTCATCCCGGCTTCGTTGATGGCTGAAGATGGAGACGTAGTACTTGAGGGGCTTCCGGAAATTTCGGATGTTCAGACATTGATGAGCCTTCTTAATGACCTTAATATCAAAACAGAGCTGGATGGTACAGTATTGAAAATCAATGCTGAAAAGGCTGAGAATATGCCTTTGCCGAACACTAAAGTGCAGTCATTACGTGCATCCTATTATATGATGGGCGCCATGCTGGCCAGGTTTAAAAAATGTGTGATCGGTTTGCCGGGTGGATGTCCGCTCGGTCCTCGTCCGATCGATCAGCATATAAAGGGATTCGAAGCACTTGGTGCCAAAGTGACGAATGAACATGGTGCAATGTATCTTGTTGCTGAAGAATTAAAGGGAGCGAAGATTTTCTTCGACGTTGTTTCCGTTGGTGCGACAATCAACCTGATGATTGCAGCAAGTTGTGCAAAAGGCCGGACAGTACTTGAGAATGTTGCAAAAGAACCTGAAATAGTGGATGTTGCGTCCCTCCTTAATAATATGGGGGCAGATGTCCGCGGTGCAGGAACGGACACAATCAAAATCAATGGTGTCGAAAAACTGCATGGCACGACCCATAATATCATTCCGGACAGAATAGAAGCCGGAACTTATATGATTGCGGGTGCAGCTGCAGGTGACAGGTTCACTGTCCGTAATATCATCCCGACACACATGGAGTCACTGACTGCAAAGCTCGAAGAGCTCGGTGTCAAAATTGAGATTGGTGATGACTATGCAACGATTACAAAACCGGATGAATATTTGCCGGTTTCAGTAAAGACTCAAGTTTATCCAGGCTTTGCAACAGACTTGCAGCAGCCGCTCACACCACTGCTGTTCAAAGCGGATGGCGTGAGTAAAATAACAGAGACGATCTACCCAGCAAGATTCAGGCATGTGGACGAACTGAACCGCATGGATGGAAAAATTGAGCAAAAAGGTGGTTCAGCATTGGTTTATCCGTCAGAACTCAAAGGTGCGGATGTGTATGCCAGTGACCTGAGAGCGGGTGCCTGTCTTCTTATTTCAGGGCTGATTGCCGAAGGCATTACCACGATACACAATGTGAACCATATCGATCGTGGATATACAGATATCGTAAAGAAACTTGAAAGTCTTGGTGCCGATATATGGCGTGAAGAAATATCAGAAGATTGATTTTGCCCACAGTGCTGCCCGGCTTATTTAACATAAGCCGGGTTTTTTGTATATATACAGTCCTTCTTCGGCACTTCTTTCATTTTAAATGTTTATAGTGTAGAATATGAAATTGTTAAAAACTCAAAAGTCTCAACTTATTTTAAACCACTGAAGGACCCGATGGCCCGAATATATGAAAGTGAAGTGAATTTATGGCAGAGCGAGAAAAGACAGGATTGAAATATGAATCCTTCGATGCACTCTATAAAAAAAACAATACGAAAGAACTGACAGCACGTGCCAAAGAATTGGGACTCTCCAACTACAGCCGGCTGAATAAAAAAGAACTGGTCCTGGCGATAATGGAAGCTGAAATGGAAAAAGAAGGCAACTATTATATGGAGGGGATACTGGATGATATCCAACAGGACGGTTACGGTTTTTTAAGAACAGTAAACTTCTCCAAAGGGGAGAAGGACATTTACATTTCTGCTTCACAAATCCGCAGGTTCGAGTTGAAAAAGGGGGATAAGGTTACCGGTAAAGTCCGCCGCCCCAAGGACAACGAAAAATACTACGGTCTGCTCCAGGTCGATTTCATAAATGATCAAAATGCAGAAGATGTGAAAAAAAGACCTCACTTTCAGGCATTGACTCCGCTCTATCCGGATACACGGATCCATTTGGAAAACAAATCAAATGACCTGTCCACCAGAATAATGGATCTTGTCACTCCAATCGGCTTTGGCCAACGTGGTATGATTGTTGCTCCGCCAAAAGCCGGAAAAACTTCTTTACTGAAGGAAATCGCCAATGCAATTACAAAAAACCATCCGAATTCAAAGTTGTTCATATTACTTATCGGGGAGCGCCCTGAAGAAGTTACAGATCTTGAGCGTTCGGTTGAAGATGCTGATGTTGTACATTCCACTTTTGATGAGCCGCCTGAGCATCATGTGAAAGTTGCAGAACTTCTGCTTGAACGCACCAAGCGTCTTGTTGAAATGGGGGAGGATGTCATTGTTTTAATGGACTCCATCACAAGGCTTGCACGTGCGTATAACCTTGTCATCCCGCCAAGCGGCAGAACACTTTCGGGTGGTTTGGATCCTGCTAGTCTACACCGCCCTAAACATTTCTTCGGTGCGGCACGTAATATTGAAGCCGGCGGCAGTCTCACTATTTTGTCTACTGCACTGGTGGACACTGGAAGCCGCATGGACGACGTCATTTATGAAGAGTTCAAAGGAACGGGTAACATGGAACTGCACCTGGACCGCAATTTAAGTGAACGCCGTATTTATCCAGCTATAGATATCAAACGGTCCAGCACAAGAAAAGAGGAGTTGCTACTGGATAAGAAAGAACTGGATATTCTGTGGCAGCTGAGAAATCTGTTCACCGACGCGCCGGACTTCACTGAAAGATTCCTTAGAATACTGAAACAGACGAAGTCCAATGAAGAGTTTTTCGATGTGTTGAGAAAGCGTATGCTGTCTTCTCAGAATACAGGAAAGCCCGTCATTTAAAAATGAAATTCACCACTTGAATTTATACTGCTCAAGGTGTATAATGTTCTAAGTATTGAAGTGGTAATAGCCACTAACAAACTCTGTTCCAGATGGTTCAGGGCAAAGGAGCTGAAAGAAATGAAACAAGCAATTCACCCGGAATACAACAAAGTTAAAGTTGTGTGCTCATGCGGTAACGAATTTGAAACAGGCTCAGTAAACAATGAAGATATCAAAGTAGAGGTATGCTCTGATTGTCACCCATTCTATACTGGACGCCAAAAATTCGCATCTGCTGATGGCCGTATTGAAAAATTCAACAAAAAATTCGGTTTCAAAAGCGCTAACGAATAATAATGAGAATGACTGCATTGAAGTTGCACTTCAATGCAGTTTTTTTATGCCTGAAATATGGTATAATTAACAGGATTATA